>JBOGVO010000159.1:0-4463 GCA_050692855.1 Actinomycetota bacterium
GTTCATGGACCTCGACCGATTCAAGCCGGTGAACGACTTGCACGGGCACGACGTCGGCGACGAGGTGCTCAAGCAGGTGGCCGTGCGCCTGCGCTCGGCCGTGCGCGACGCCGATCTCGTGGCACGGCAGAGCGGGGACGAGTTCCTCGTGCTGGTCGCGGACATCGCTCCCGGCATCGGCGGTGCGCAGGTGGACGCGACGATCGACGCCGTCGTCGGCCGCATCGCCACCACGCTCGACGAGCCGTTCGGCCTGCGCGTGGGAGAGATCAGGGTGCACGCGAGCGTCGGGTGGAGCGTCTTCCCGTTCGAGTCCGACGATCCCAGAACGCTGCTGCGCCTCGCCGACGAGGCGATGTACCGGCGGAAGCGAGAGCCGGCGCCGCTACCGAGCATCGGCCCGACCTCCTGACGCGAGCCCGAACGGCGTCGCGCCGCAGGTACGATGCCGCGTGTGGCTGACGACGCGCTGATCGGGACGATCCGCGCCGCGGTGATCGGCGACGACGAGGCGATCGCCACGCCCTTCGGGGTTCGGCGGGTCACCTACGCCGACTACACCGCGTCGGGTCGCTCCCTCACCTTCATCGAGGACTTCATCCGGGACACCGTGCTGCCGCTGTACGCGAACACGCACACGGAATCGAGCGGCACGGGCCTGCAGACGACGCGTTTCCGCGAGGACGCGCGGCGCATCGTGCGTGACGCGTGCGGAGCGAACGAGCGTGATCACGCCGTGGTCTTCTGCGGCAGCGGGTCGACCGGGGCGATCGCCAAGCTCATCGATTGCCTCCAGCTTCGGGTGCCGGCCGGCCTCGACGATCGGTACGGGCTGGTGGAGCGCATCCCGGCCAAGGAGCGGCCCGTGGTGTTCATCGGACCGTACGAACACCACTCCAACGAACTGCCGTGGCGGGAATCGATCGCCGAGCTCGTGACCGTGCCCGAGGACCACGACGGTCGCATCGATCTCGAAGCGCTCGAACGGGCCCTGGTGGAGCACGAGGCTCGCGGCCTGAAGATCGGCAGCTTCTCCGCGGCGTCGAACGTCACCGGAATCCTGTCCGACGTGCGGGCGATCTCGACCCTGCTGCATCGTCACGGCGCCCTGTCGTGCTGGGACTACGCGGCCGCCGCCCCCTACGCCGAGGTCGAGATGACGCCCACGGACGCGAACGATCGTGCCGACGACCTCGCGTTCCTCGACGCGATCTTCCTCTCGCCGCACAAGTTCGTGGGGGGCCCGGGCACCCCGGGGATCCTCGTCGCGCGCCGCGAGCTGTTCGGGAACCGGGTGCCCAGCGTTCCCGGCGGCGGCACCGTCGCGTACGTGAACCCGACCGAGCACGTCTACCTCGACGACATCGAGCATCGGGAGGAAGGCGGCACCCCCGCGATCGTCGAATCGATCCGTGCGGGACTCGTGTTCCAGCTGAAGCGGGCGGTGGGCACCGAGGCCATCCGGGAGCGAGAGGAGTCGTTCACGCACCGCGCGATGCACCGGTGGGAGGAGAACCCCGGCATCGAGATCCTCGGCAGCCACGACCTTCCGCGGCTGTCGATCGTCTCGTTCGTCGTCCGGCACGACCGGCGCTACCTGCATCACAACTTCGTGGTGGCGCTGCTGAACGACATGTTCGGCATCCAGGCGCGCGGCGGATGCTCGTGCGCCGGCCCGTACGGCCACCGGCTGCTCGGCATCGACCTCGACACCTCACACGAGTTCGAACGTGAGATCGCCCGGGGATGCGAGGGCATCAAACCCGGGTGGGTGCGCGTGAACTTCAACTACTTCATCACCGAGACGGTGTTCGAGTACGTGCTCGACGCGGTCGACCTGATCGCGACCGAGGGGTGGCGCATGCTGCCTCGCTACCGTTTCGACCCGGTGACCGCGATGTGGCGGCACGTCGACGGGCAGCCCGAGCCACCGATGTCCCTCGACGACGTCGCGTACGAGGCGGGCGAGATGGGGTTCGCCGGGCATCGGCGCCACGCGCCGGAGTCTGCCCTCGCGGGCTACCTCGACGAGGCTCGGCGGGTGCTCGCGGAGTCTCCGGCGAGTCCCGACGGAGGGATGCACCTCGAGGTCGGCGACAACTTCGAGCACCTGCGGTGGTTCTGGCTGCCCGAGGAGATCGCCGCTCGCGTGTGAACCCACGGGCGGCTCACGTCGGCCGAGAGGCTCGATCGACGGCGACGCGAAGGATGCCCATCTGGGTCATCGAGTCGAAGAGCTCGCCCGAACGCACCCGATCGACGGCCTCCTCGAAGGGCATCCACCGCACGGCGAGCTCCTCGGTCTCGTCGGGGGCCGGCTCGCCTTCGGTGAGATCGGAGGCGAGGTAGAGCGCGCCGGTCTCGTCGGTCGCGGAGTTGGCGAGCGAGAAGCGCATCAGCTCCTGCCACGAGCTCGCACGGTACCCGGTCTCCTCGGCGAGCTCGCGACGGGCGCCTTCGAGTGGATCGTCGCCGATCGGGACTCCGCCCTCCGGGATCTCCCACGAGTACCGGCCCAGGGTGTAGCGGTACTGACCGACGAGCAGCACGCGGTCGTGCTCGTCGATGGCGACGACGCCCACCGCGTGCGTGCGCGGATGCACCACGCCGTACACGCCCGGCTGCCCGTCGGGACGCACGACCTCGTCGTGGAAGACCTGGATCCACGCGTTCTCGTAGGCCAGCGATCGTGAGGTGCGCGTCCACGGGCTCCGCGAGTCGTCTGGTGGGATCACGCCTCGGCTCCCGCGATCGTGCGGGCGCGCGACACCGCGTCCTCGAGTGCCGCCCGGTAGCGCCCGCGGAAGCCCGTCGGCGACTCTCCGGGGTGCGCGATGAGCGGATCGCCGTAGACGAGCGCCATCGTGTGCCGGCGGAGCAACGAGGCCCGCTCGAGCCCTTCGCGCGGCCACACCGCCTGCGTCCCCCAGATGCCCACGGGCACCACCGGGGCGCCCGAGGGGATCGCGATCCGCGTGAGCCCCGAGCGGATGCGCTGGGGTCCCGATCGGGGGTCGTCGCCGACGCGCCCCTCCGGGAAGATGCCCACGCACGAGCCGTCGCAGGCGGCGCCGGCGGCCTCGTCGAGCGCACCCGTGTCGCCCCTCCCGCGGTCGATCGGCACCTGCCCTGCCTGGTGCAGGATCCAGCCGATCGGACCGTGGAACACCTCGGCGGCGATCAGGTTGCGGGTGGCCCGTCCTCGACGCGTGCCGGTGATCGCGGAGACCGCCGGTCCGTCGAGCACGCTCACGTGGTTCGGTGCGAGCACGGCCGCACCGGTGCGTGGAACGTGCTCGATCCCCTCGATCCGGATCCTGAACACCATCGCGAGGACCGCGTGGACGAGCGGCGCGCCGATCGTCCAGACCCAGTTCAGCTCACGCTCGCGCACGCGCCGGATGCTACCGGCTGCCCGTGGGGGCGGGCCTGCGGTCGTCGACGCCGGGGAACACGACGACCGAGCGGATCACCTCGCCGGCGAGCATCGCGCGCACGGCCCCGGCGAGGTCGTCGTCGGCGAGCGGGATCTCTTGCGACACCATCCCATCGAGGTCGAGCGAGCCCTCCAGCGCCCACCGCGCCATCTCGGGGAAGTCCTCGCGCGGGATGGGGTCACCGCCGTCCGTCAGCAGCAGGCTCGCCTTGTTCGGGTAGGCGGCGCGCTCCGATCCGGTCCACGGGAGCGTGAGCTCGCTCGGCAGCGGTGGCACGCCGATCGCGACCGCCGTGCCGGCGAACGCCAGCATCTCGACGGCCTGGCGCACGCACTCGGGCCGGCCCACCGCCTCGAACGCGACGTCGACGCCGTCGCCGCCGGTCAGGGCCCGAACCGCCTCCACCGGGTCGCCCGCGCTCGCATCGACCGCGTCGGTCGCGCCGAACCCGACAGCCCACTCCAGCTTCGCCGGCACGACGTCGACCGCGATCAGCCTCGTCGCGCCGGCGACCCGCGCGCCCTGCAGGGCGGCCAGCCCGATGCCGCCCAGGCCGATGACCGCCACGGTCGCTCCGGGCCAGACCTTCGCTGTCTGCACCGCGGCGCCGACGCCGGTCGATACGCCGCATCCGAGCAGGCACGCGCGTGAGAGCGCGAGCTCGTCGGGCATGCGCACCACCTGCGGCTCGGTCACGACCGTGTGCGACGCCATCGTGCCGCACTGCAGGACGCCGGTCACGACGGCGCCGTCCGACGCTCGGCGGATACGCGGGGGTTGGTGCAGCTCGTGTCCGCATCGTCGCGGCGCTCCGCGGAGGCACTGCCGGCACCTGCCGCACGGCACGGCCCACGTCAGCACCACCCGGTCGTCGGCCGCGACCGAGGTCACGCCCTCGCCCACGGCTTGCACGATCCCGGCCCCCTCGTGGCCGAGCAGCATCGGCCACGGTGCTCCCCAGTTGCCGTGCTCGATCGCCCACACGTCGCTGTGGCAGAGGCCGCTGGCGGCGATGCGCACGAGCAC
>JBOGVO010000160.1:0-3751 GCA_050692855.1 Actinomycetota bacterium
GCGGATCACGCGGCAGCGGTCGCAGATCCTCTTGACGCTCGGCCGGACCTTCATCTCACGAACTCCCGATCTACTTCTTCTCCGGGCCTAACCTTGAGGCCCGATCTCTATCTTTGCTCCGGGCCTAACCTTGAGGCCCGATCACTTGTAGCGGTACACCACACGGCCTCGGGTGAGGTCGTAGGGCGACAGTTCCACCAGCACCCGATCTCCCGGAAGGATGCGGATGTAATGCATCCGCATCTTCCCTGAGATATGGGCCAACACCTTGTGTCCGTTCTCCAGCTCCACCCGGAACATGGCGTTGGGCAACGGCTCGATGACCGTACCCTCCACTTCGATCGCGTCTTTCTTCGGCACGCTCCAGGTGATCCCTTTCGAACGGGGTTCGAACCCATACCGGCGCACGCGAACGAGCCTCCGGAAAGGGCGGACAGCCACTATACGCGGCCCCGCGCGGCATCGTCTACCGATGACTCTTGGCCGATGACGTCTGGCCGAGGACCTCTGGCCAGACCCTCGGCCGGCTCGCCCTCCGAACGCTTCAGTGGCAGCCCGTCGAGCCGGAGTCGGTGAAGCTGTTGCCGGGCACGGGAAGGAACTCCCACTCGTAGGAGCTCGCGCTCAGCCGGAGCTCGAGCACGCCGGCCCCCTCCTTCGAGCCCACCTGGCTCGTGGGCAGCCGGACGGTGTTGCTCAACCCGCCGATGCTCTTGCCGCCGGTGCCCACCAGGAACTCGCGCACGCCGGTCGAGGTGGCCACGCCGTTCGCGTTCTGCGGCGCGAACCGCTCGTAGAAGTGCGAGTTGCCGTCGATCACGATCTCGGCCTCGTACTGGTCGAGCAGGTCGAAGAACGGCTTGTACGTGTCGTTCACCTGACGGTCGGTCTTGGTCCGCGAGGCGAACACCGGCACGTGCAGCGCCGCGAGGGTGCACTGCGAGGAGTTGGCCTGGAGGTCGTCCTCGAGCCACTGGGCCTGCGGGGAGCTGGCGTTGCACCCGCCGACCGCGTTGCACTGGGAGTTCAGGATCACGACGTGCCACGCGCCGAGGTCGACGGAGTAATAGCCGTCGCTCGATTGATGGGCTCGGGCGCCCCAGTAGGCGAAGTACCCGGCGGCACCGGGCGTTTCGTACTCGCCGTCGCCCGCGGCCGGGTAGGTGATCGCCTTGTAGGCGCCCCACGAGGGGTCGTAGGAGGCGTTGTAGTCGGCGAGCGAGCCCTGGTCGTACTGCAGGTCCCCGATCGCGATCACCGCGTCGGCGCCGTCCAACAGGTCGGCCGTCGCCCGGTGGGCGCATCGCTTGAGGGAGGGGTCGTCGAAGGAGGGGTCGGCCGGGTCGCAGGCGATGTCGCCCGCCGTGCGAAGCACGATCGTCTCGCCGCCGCCACCGCCGCCCGGCGTCGTCACCTGCAGGGAGGACGACGCGGTGTTCCCCGCGGCGTCGAAGGCCTCCACGGCGTAGTCGTAGGTGGTCGAGGCCGCGACCGTGTCATCGGAGAACGTGGTGGCGGTGGTCGTGTCCAACAGCTCCGAGTCACGATAGATGCGGTAGCCGGCGACTCCGACGTTGTCGCTCGAGGCGTTCCAGGCCAGGACCACCCTGGTCGCGATGAGCGTCGTGGTCCGCAGGTTCCCGGGAGCCGACGGGTCCTGGCCGTCGGGCCCCGGCGGGCCGGACCCCTCGTCGTCGATCACGACGTCGTCGAAGACCATGTGGAACGATCGTCCGCTCTGGCTCTCGCCCAGGTTCACCTTCCCGATGCCGGCGGTTCCGACGGACTCCGAGCCGGTGAGCGCCGCCACGACGGCGCCGTCGAGCGACACCTCGAAGAGCCCCGCGCTCCCCGTGCGCAGGTGCACCTCGATCGCGTGCCACGCGCCGTCTCGCACGTTGATGCCGCTGTTCCTGGTGCCCCCGCTGATCGCCTTGTTCTGCCGGAACAGCGTGCCGTCGGGGTTGAATCCGACCAGCCCGATCACCGTGCCGCCGGCGAGCTGCAGCTTCACCAGCGTGGTCTTCTGCGCGTTCGAGATCAGCTTGAATCGCATTCGGAACGAGATCTCGGTGAGCGCCGTTGGCAGCGTCTCGAACGCGTTCGCCTTGGTGCCCGAGCCCTGAGCTCGCGCCGCCCATGCGCCGGCGAAGACGTCGCTCTGCTGCGCGACGAGCCCGGTGTTCTTGGTCCATGCCGAGAGATCGCCGCTCTCGAAGCCGTCTTGGAAGTCGATGCCCGGGGCCGCTCCGGCCTGCTGGACCAGGAAGAGGCCGGCGATGACGCTGAGGGCTACAGCGGATGACAGCGCGCGAACGCGCAGGGAGGAAGACGTACGCATCGGTGCGGGCACCCTTTCGCAGTAGGACGGTCGGCGTATGTAACCACGGGGCTCCGGAGGCGTCCACGGCCTTTCGGAGTAGATCCGATGCTGCTCAGGCGCGGGCGGTCAACACCTCCTGGCCCTGCTCGGTCACGGCCACCGTGTGCTCGAAATGCGCTGCGAGCGAGCCGTCGGCGGTGACCACGGTCCAGTCGTCGGCCAGCACCCTGGTCTGCTCCTCGCCCAGCATCAGCATGGGTTCGATCGCGATGACGAGCCCGGGGCGGAGGTCGGGGCCACGCCCCGCACGTCCGAAGTTCTGGATGAACGGATCCTCGTGGAGCGCCCGGCCGATACCGTGGCCGCCGTACTCGCGCACGATGCCGAGTCCGGCGGGTTCCGCGACGGACTCGATCGCGTGCCCGATGTCGCTCAGGCGGCCTCCGGGTTGCACCGCCGCGATCCCCGCCTGCAACGCCTCGTCGGTGGCCTTCACGAGCCGGGCCGCGTCTTCGGACGGCACCGTGCCGCCCACGAACACGCTCACGGCGGAGTCGGCATGGAACCCCTCCCAGATCGCGCCGAAGTCGAGCGAGAGCAGATGCCCCTCCTCGAGCACCCGGCTCGGCGACGGGATGCCGTGCACGATCTCGTCGTCGATCGAGGCGCAGATCGTCGCTGGGAACGTGCCGCGATAGCCGAGGAACGACGGCGTCGCCCCCTGATCGCGGATGAACGACTCCGCGACCGCGTCGAGGTCGGCGGTGGTCGCACCCGGGCGAACGGCCTCGAGCACCGCCGAGATCGTGTCGGCGACGATGCGTCCGGCGCGACGCATGCGGTCGAGCTCCTCGGATGACTTCCGGATGATCACGAGTCGTCCTCGAGCATGCTCATCGTGCGCTCGGCGACCTCGCCCTGACGCGCCTCGGCGTCGATCTCGCGCAACAGACCGCGATCGCGGTAGAAGGCCTCGAGCGGCTCGGTCTGCTCGCGGTAGACGGCCAGCCGACGCCGCACCGTGAGCTCCTCATCGTCGGCGCGTCGCTCGAGTTGGACGTCGTGGACGTCGCAGAGCCGGTCGGTCGAGGGCGGCTGGAACTCCATGTTGTACGTGCGCTTGCACACGGGGCAGATCCACCGGTTGGAGAGTCGGAGGACCGCCGTCTCGTCGTCGATCGCGAACTTCAGCACGGCCGTGAGCGGCCGGCTCGCCTGCTCCAGCTCGGTCTCGAGAGCCTTGGCCTGCGGCACCGTGCGAGGGAACCCGTCGAGGATGAACCCCTTGTCGGCGTCGGGCTGTTCCAGACGGGTCATCACCATGCGCACGACGAGCTCGTCGGGGACATACTCGCCCCGGTCCATGTAGGCGCGGGCCCGGATGCCCAGCCCGGTGCCGTCCTGCACGTGCTCACGCAGGATGTCCCC
>JBOGVO010000161.1:0-7789 GCA_050692855.1 Actinomycetota bacterium
GGCACCGGGGCGGTTCCTCGTAGACGAGCACGGTTCGCTCGCAGTACGGGCACTCGCCCTCGTGCATCGTGGGAGGCTCGGCGGTTTCGTTCGTCATGGTCGGTTGCGCTCGGGGGGAGCGGTCCCCCCCAGCATCGGCACCGCCTCGGCCTACCTTGAATCAGGGAGCGCCGGTGCAGGAGTTCTTGCAGCGCAATCGAGATCGCGGCTCGGAACCGTCGGCGCCGAGGCCCACGGACGAGGGATGCCCCGATGATGGAACGAGGCCCTCCTCGGGAGAGCCTCGTTAGGGATCGGTTCGGGACTCGATGTCAGGCGGCGGTGCGACTCCGCCGTTTGCCGCGGGGGACGTAGCTGTGGACGGGCTCGTGCTGCCAGCAGTATTCCCACTTGTTGTAGCGCGAGAGCTTGGTGCCGCACGAGGGCTCCGCACAGATCCGGTCGCCTTCGTACTGCTTGTTCGGCCGCGGGAGCGGCCGGACCGATGCGCCCCGGTACCTCTCCTCTGCCACGTCGCTCACATCCTTTCGACGGGACCGGCGGTCGCTCGAGGTGCCGGTCACGCTTTGCACGTTCTTCGAACAGCACGCGCCCCCGGTTCATTCCTGAGGAGTTCGAGCCGGGTGATCGAGCCGGTGATCGAGGGGTCCTGGGCCGGCCCGGGCGGGAGGCTCAGTCCGAGCCGAACCGAGGGTCGCGCTTGTCGAGGAAGGCCCGCATCCCCTCGCGCTGGTCGGCAGTGCCGAACAGGGCCAGGAAGAGCGCGCGTTCCCTCGTGGCCCCGGTGGGGCCGGGTGTCACCGTCGCGGCGAGGATCGCCGCCTTCGCCGCAGCCAGGGCGCGCCGTGGCCCGTTCGCGAACGCACGAGCGGCGTCCACCGCCGCCGGCAGGACATCGGCCGCCGCCAGCACGCGGTCGGCGATGCCGATCGACGCCGCCTCGTCGGCTTCCACGAAGCGACCGGTGAAGACGAGATCGCGCGTCCGGGCCGGTCCGATCAACGCGGTGAGCCGCTGCGTGCCGCCGGCGCCCGGGATCACCCCGATCGTGATCTCCGGCTGCCCCAGGGTGGCGTCCTCGGCGACGTACCGCAGGTCGGCCCCGAGCGCGAGCTCGAGGCCGCCGCCGAGCGCGTACCCGTTGACGGCGGCGATCGCGATCTTCGGGCTCCCCTCGAGCAGGTCGCACGCCTCACCCAGCGCCTCGACGCTCGGCCGCACCTCGTCGGGTCCCCACTCGACCATGGCCTTGATGTCCGCGCCCGCGGCGAAGATGCGCTCCCCGCCCCAGACGACGATCGCGCCCACGTCGTCGCGCTCGGAGGCCTCCCCGATCACGTCCTGCAGCTCGAGCCCCATCTGCAGGTCGATCGCGTTGGCCGGCGGCCGGTCCAGGCGCACCACGCCGACGCCGTCGTCGATCTCGAGTCGGACGAGCTCCCCCATCGTGGGCGCGATGTTACCGAGCGTCGGCGCCGGTCGCCCCCGACGTCAGGGCGCTGCGCATCGCCACGGCCAGGGGCGTCCGCGTGAGCCCGAGCTCCGAGGCCACGTCGCGCGCATCGCCACGGGCGGGGGCCGTCAGCGCCGAGACGACGATCGAGGACACGTCGCGTTCGAGCAGCTGCGAGAGCCGCGCGCGAGCCGCCTCGCCCCCGAGGTGCTCAGGCCTCGCGTCCTCCCCGGCGAGCAGGGCCAGCACCCCGTCCGCGGTGGTGACGTCCGGGCCTTCGAGCGCCCAGGTGCCGGCGAGCTCGCCCTCGAGATCGTCCATCGCGGCGAGCACGACCGCGAGATCGGCGACGGCGACGGGGGCCGAGGGACGGTCTCCCTCGCCCCACACCACCGGCGGAGCCTCGAGGGCACCGGCGACGGTGGCCGCGAACCAGAGGGAGCCCGCGCCGACCACGGGCGTGCTCCTGATCACGGCGTGCTGGAGCCCCGACGTGGCGACCGCCTCCTCGGCCATGCCCTTCGCGCGCAGGAACGGGTCGACGGCCTCGGGCGAGGCGCCCGGCACCGAGACGAGGACGAACCGACGAACCCCCGCCTCCCGCGCGGCCTGCAGCGCCCGGAGCACGGACCCGTGGTTCGCCTCCCACATCGCGTCCTCCGCGGCGTGGTCGGGGCCTCCCACGAGATGCACGAGCGTGAACACGCCCCCGAGCACCTCGGCGAGCGCGTCGGCATCGTCGAGCCGCCCCACCGTGACCTTGGCTCCCAGAGCGCGGAGCGGCTCCGCCTCCCCGGGACGTCGGATCGCGACGCGCACCTCGTCCTTGCGGCGCAGCAGGGGAACCAGCGCATGCCCGATCGGTCCGGACGCCCCCGTGACCATGACCGTCATGGATGCGATGCTACCGGCGCCGAGGTGGGAGCAGTCCCGCGAATCGCTCGCCCCAGTGGATCGACCCGAACCAGTCAGTTCGCGCTCGACATAGCCAGCGATCCGCGAGGCGCCTCACGTGCGCCCGCTGCAACGGAACAGGCGGCGATCGCCCTTCCGTGGGCTGCTCGAGCGCTCGGCCTCCCGCCGCCGGTTCCCACCCGAGGCTGAGCGACCCGGTTCCCTTCAGGCTCAGGGGAGCCACCAGGGCTCGCGCACTCCGCGACGTCGAGGTGAGAGTGCTGGGCGGCGGATCTCGTGTGAGCCGCACGCACCGGCACTTGCAAGTGGCGTTGCACCTGCAACGAGCTGCTACCATCGCCGACGTGGAACGGACGGGGCACGACTACACCGGCGTGATGGAGCAACTGCGGAGCCATGGGCTCCGCATGACGCCTCAGCGCCGCGCCATCGTGACCGAGGTCATGCGGACGAACGGACACATCGCGCCCAGCGTGATCGCGCGCAAGGTGCAGGGCGAGATGCCGGGCGTGAACGCCTCCACCGTCTACCGGACGCTCACGCTGCTCGAGGAGGTCGGTGTGCTCTCGCATTCCCACCTCGAGACGGGTGCCGAGTACCACAAGACCGACGAGGCCGAGCACGTGCACCTCACGTGCGGACGCTGCGGCCGGGACGATCCGCTCTCGTTGGACGAGGCGCATGCGTTGCAGGACCTGATCCGGAGCCACCACGGGTTCGAGGCCGATCTCACGCACTTCGCCATCACGGGTCGCTGCTCCTCGTGCACGGCGGCGGTCGCCGCGGGCTGAGCACTGGCCGAGCCGGCCGGCGGGCCTTTCCCGACCGCCGACCCGGGATCCCGGAGCTCAGTGCACGTCGATCGAGGGGGTCGCAGGGAGGCGGCGCCCTCTCAGCTCCGACCACACGAACGCGAGCAGGAAGAGGCCGCCCGCGGTCAGCACGACGGTGCCGCCGGAGGACCAATCAAGGTAGTACGAGCCGTACACGCCGACGAAACCGCAGATCGTGCCGACCGCGACGGAGATCCACAACATGCGCCCGAAGCTGTCGGTCAACAGGCGAGCGATCACCGGTGGGATCACGAGTATCGCTGCGATCATGGTGACCCCCAGGACGTTCATGGTCGCCGCGATCGTGGCTGTGAGCGCGAGAGCGAGGAGCAGGTCGACCCTGCCGGTCCGCACTCCCGAGACGTCGGCGACCTCCGGATCGAAGGTCGAGAACAGCAGACGTCGATAGTTCGTGAAGACGAACGCCGACGTGCAAAGCGCGACCAGCCCGATCACGGCGACGTCGATCGGCGCCACACCGAGCACGTTCCCCCATAGCAACGCCTCGAAGTTGACGACGAACGTGCGCTGGACGGAGATCAGGATGATGCCGATCGCGAAGCTCGCGGACGTGATGACCCCGATCGCCGCGTCGGCCCCGATGGTGCGTCCTCGCGCCACCCTGTTGATGAACAAGGCGGTCAGCAGCCCCCACAATCCCGCCCCCACGAACACGTTGATGCCCACGATGTAGCTCGCGACCGCTCCCCCGAAGATCGCGTGTGAGAGACCGTGACCGATGTAGCTCATGCCGCGCAACACCACGTACATGCCGAGGAGCCCGCACAGTGCACCGCTCACCGTTGCCACGATCAGGGCTCGCTGGAAGAACTCGTACTGGAACGGCTCAAGCAGGGTGCTCATGGTGTCCCTCCCGCAGCTGCACGACCCTCGCCTGCTCCTCCTCGATCTCGGGATAGTGCTCGACCACGACAGGCATCCCGCCGTGGGAGAGCACCTCCATCGGAGCCCCGTAGGTCCGCTCCAGCACGTCGGGCGTGATCACCGTCGACGGACGACCTTCGGCGATCACCTCCTTGTTCAGGCAGACGAGCCGAGGAAGATGCGCCGCGATGCCGTTGAGGTCGTGCGTCGTGAGCACGATGGCCAGGCCATCGTGATGCAACTCATGGATCAGGTGCATCACGTCGTGTCGCGTGCGCACGTCGACCCCGCTCGTGGGCTCGTCGAGCAGGAGCACGCCGGGGCGGCGCAGCAAGGCCCGAGCCAGGAAGACGCGCTGCTGCTGTCCTCCGGAGAGCTGTCGGATATGCCGGTCGGCCAGCTCTCCGATGCCGAGCCGGTGGAGCACAAGCCGCACCTCGTCCATCTCGGCCTTCGACGGCCAGGGGAGCCGCCTGCCGTCGAGGCGGGCCATCAGCACGGCCTCGCGCACCGTGACGGGGAAATACCAGTTCACGGTCTCGACCTGCGGCACGTAGCCGATCGCGAGCGTTCCGCTCCGATGGACGGTTCCGGCGATCGGATCGAGGGAGCCTGCCAACGTCTTCAGCAGCGTGCTCTTCCCGGAGCCGCTCGGCCCGACCACGCCGATGAAGTCCCCGGGCGCGACGCGCAGGTCGACGTTGATCAACACCGGCTCGCGCCCGTACCGGCACGTGACTCGGTCGAGCCGGATCAAGGATGAGGCGTCGTCTTCAGTACCGATATTCGACATCGTCGCCGCCCTGCAGGTTCGTCGTGTCGATCGAATCGAAGGGGGACACCTCGCCGCCGAGCGCGCCCATGAACGTCTCGAAGTCGAGCACCATCAGCCCGAGATAGCTGTGCTCGGGATCGCCGTTCTCGCCGGGGAGGTCATCGTCTCGCAGGTCGTCGACGTACTCCGCCCCTGCCTCGGCCGCGATCTGCTCGAGCACCGGGCTCGGGAAGACCTCCGAGCCGAAGATCGCCGGTATCTCTTCCCGTTCGATCTGATCGATCAGGCTCGCCACCTCTTGGGGAGTCGGGTCCGAGAAATCGGAGGGCTGGATCGCGCCCACCACCTCCCACCCGTACTCACGAGCGAAGTACGGGAACGAATCGTGGTAGGTGAGCAGCTTCCGCATCTCCGGCGGCACGGTCGCCGTCACCTCGCGGATGAGGCGGTCGAGCTCGTCGAGCCGCGCGGCGAACGACTCGTAGCTCGCCCGATATGCCTCGGCGTTGTCCGGATCGAGTACCGAGAGCTCGTCCTTCACGATCTCGGCGTACCGCTTCGCGTAGAGAGGATCCGTCCACAGGTGAGGGTTCGGGTTGCCGCCTTCCTCCGGGAAGCTGAAGTCGTAGATCAACTCGTCAGGGCCGATCGTCTGGTTGCCGAGCTCGACGAGCGGGACCCCTTCCTGCAGATTCGCATCGGCGAGCTCACGTGTCGGCTCCTCGAGATGGAGCCCGTTCATGAAGACGATGTCTGCCTGCTCCATCACTGCCGCGTCGGTCGGAGCGGGTTCGAAGGTGTGGCTGTTGGTCCCCTCAGGGACGATGCCGGTGACCGTGACCGCTCCGCCACCGACGTTCTGCACGATGTTCGTGATGGGCGACACGGTCGTGACCACGTGGAGTCTGGCGTCGTTGGACGACGTCCCGGGATCGCCGCGAGTGCACGCGGCCGCCAACGACAGCGGGAGGATCGCGATGGCGGAGATCGCTGCGATCGTTCCTGTCACGTCGGGCCTCCTGGGGTCGGATGCTTCGGGTGTCCGAGGGAACACAGGGTATCGAACTATTGCAAGTCATTGCAATAGAAAGGCCAGGCACCCGCAAGGCACGGCAGCAGGGATCAGAAGTGCGGGGTCTCGCGGTAGGTGCCGAAGACCTCGGTGAGCGTGCCCACGATCTCGCCCTCGGTGCAGCCCGAGCGCGCGCAGTCCACGAGCGGCTCGATCAACCCCTCGTCGGTGGCCGCGGCCGCACCCAGGCGAGCGAGCGCCCCGTCGGCCGCGGCCTGATCGCGCTCCGAGCGAACGCGTGCCACGGCCTCGCGTTGCCGCGCCTCGGCCTCCGGTCCGATCACGAGGGTGTCGATCGCTCGATCGTCGGGATCGACGAACGCGTTCACCCCCACCTTCACGAGGTCGCCCGCCTCGGAGCGGCGCTGTTCCTCGAAGGCGGCTTCGGCGATCAGCCGTTGGAACCACCCCTGCTCGATGCCGGCCAGCACCCCCTCGAGCATCGAGCCGCTCCCCATCGCATCGATCTCTGCGAAGAACTCCTCCGCGCGCTCCTCGATACGGTCGGTGGCCGCCTCGACCGCGTAGGAGCCGCCCAGGGGGTCGGTGACGTCGGCGACGCCCGACTCGTACGCGATCACCTGCTGGGTGCGCAACGCGAGACGGGCGGCGTTCTCGGTGGGCAGGGCGAGCACCTCGTCGAGGGCGTTCGTGTGGAGCGACTGCGTGCCGCCGAGCACCGCGGCGAGCGCCTCGAGCGTGGTTCGCACGACGTTGTTCATGGGCTGTTGCGCCGTGTTCGACACGCCCGCCGTCTGCGTATGGAACCGCAGCCGCCGTGCGGGTTCGTCGGCGACGCCGTACCGTTCCCGGAGCCACCGCTCCCAGATGCGGCGCGCGGCCCGGAACTTCGCGAGCTCCTCGAACAGATCGATGTGGCTGTTGAAGAAGAACGACAGCCCGGGCACGAAGACCGACGGGTCGAGCCCCCGGGCGAGGCCGAGCTCAACGTAGGCGAACCCGTCGGCGAGCGTGAAGGCCAGCTCCTGGGCTGCGGTCGCCCCCGCTTCTCGGATGTGATAGCCACTCACGCTGATCGGATGGAACTTGGGCGCCCGTTCGGCGCAGAACGCCATGAGGTCGCCGATCAGACGCAGGTGCGGCCGGGGCGGGAACAGCCACTCCTTCTGCGCGATGTACTCCTTGAGGATGTCGGTCTGCAGGGTGCCGTCGAGCCGCTCCCAGCTCACGCCCTGGCGCTCGGCGGTCGCGAGGAAGTAGGCAAACGCGATCGGCGCCGGGCCGCTGATCGTCATCGACGTCGTGATGTCGCCCAGCGGGATGCCGTCGAAGAGGGTCTCCCAGTCCTCGATCGAGTCGGTCGCGACCCCGCAGCGTCCGACCTCGCCCTCGCTGCGCGGGTCGTCGGAGTCCAGCCCCATCAGGGTCGGCATGTCGAACGCGACGCTCAGGCCGCCCTGTCCCTGCTCGAGCAGGAACCGGTAGCGGGCGTTCGTCTCCTCGGGGGTGCCGAACCCGGCGAACTGCCGCATCGTCCAGAGGCGGCCCCGGTACATGGAGGCGTAGACGCCCCGTGTGAACGGCGGGGAGCCGGGCTCGCCGAGCCGTTCCGCGGGGTCCCAACCATCGAGGTCGGCGGCGGTGACGAGCTCGGGGGCAGGCTCGCCCGAGAGCGTGACGTGCGATCGCGCCGCTCTCGGCGCGCCGGTCCGCTGCTCCTCGTCGCCCATGCGCCCCTCACGAGCCGGCCGGCGCGAGCCGGCGCTCGGCCGGCTACTCGGCCGCCCTGCGGACCAGCATAGCGGCGGCCCCGTACGGGTCCAGGCGCCGCTCCGCCAGGTCGTCGGCAAGCGCCGGGTCGGACTCGAGGGCCTCGGTGGCGACCAGCCGGAACC
>JBOGVO010000162.1:0-5629 GCA_050692855.1 Actinomycetota bacterium
CATCCCGCCCCCGTGACCGATGGCGGGGAGCCGATGTCGCCGACGGGAGGATCACCGCCGCCGGTGCTGCCGCCCCGGGTGGGAGGCGGGGCCTGCTCCGCGGCCACCTGCTCCTCGAGCTGCTCGACGCGGGCCGAGAAGCGCTCCAGCTCGGCTTGGATCGAGGCCTGCTGATCATCGAGGGCAGCGAGCGCCTCCGACTGCCTCGCGACCGCGTCGGCGAGCCGATCCTGCTCCCACGCCAGCTCCTGCGTCGCGACGCTGACCCTCGTCGCGAGATCGGTATCGCCCTCGGCGATCGCCGAGGCGAACTCGAGCCGGTCGACCGCGTCGGTGACCGACTCCGACGTGATGACCGCCATGGCCTGCGGGCTGCCCCCCGCGATGAACAACGAGGCCGCACGCTCGTTCAGCTCCTGCTGGATCGAGGCGAGGTCTGACCGCAACGTGCCGATGCGGGCCACGGCGGCCGCGGCGGCGTCGCGCGATCGCGCGAGGTCGGCCTCGGCGTCCTGCCAGAGCTGGTTCACGCGATCGAGCTCGGCGCGAGCGGCCGCGAGCTGCTGCTCGGCGGAATCGAGCTCGGCCTCGGTGTCGGCGTTCGCCGGCATCGTCGCGGCCGCGCCGACGAGGGCGCATGTCACTACGAGGCCGATGGTGGAACGGGAGCGGATCGATCGCCTCCTTACCGGAACGGGCCTATGACCGGGAGGACGTTCGCACGAGGCTACCAGTGACCCCGGGACGGACTCAAGCGCAGGTCAGCCCTGCATCGCGGCGATCAGGATGTCGGCGACCTCGGGCCGCGAGAATTCCTGCGGCGGACGTTCGCCGTTCCGGAGCATCTCGCGCACCTTCGTGCCCGACAGGGTGATGCGGCTCTCCTCACCGTGCGGGCAGGTCTTCGGCGAGCCCATGCCCTCGCACACTTGGCACCAGAACGAGTGCTCGAACTTCAGCGGCGTGATGCCGAGCTCACCCGGCTCGAACTCCTCGAAGAGCTTCTGCGAGTCGTACGTGCCGTAGTAGCCGCCGACGCCGGCGTGGTCGCGGCCCACGATGAAGTGGGTGCAACCGTAGTTCTTGCGGCAGATGGCGTGCCAGATCGCCTCGCGCGGACCGGCGTAGCGCATCGCGGCCGGGAAGACACTCACCATCGCGCGGTCCTTCGGGTAGTACCCCTGGAAGAGCGCCTCGTAGCACCGCATGCGCACGTCGGGCGGCACGTCGTCGGCCTTCGTCGCGCCGACGAGCGGGTGCACGAGCAGCCCGTCGACGATCTCGAGCGCGCACTTCTGGATGTACTCGTGCGCTCGGTGGATCGGGTTGCGGGTCTGGAACCCGACGACCGTCTTCCATCCACGCGAGGCGAACTCCGCCCGGGTCTGCGCGGGGGTCAGCCGATACTCCGCGAAGTCGTCGTGAGCCGGCAGCGAGATCACCTCGAGATCGCCTGCAAGGCAGTAGCCGCCGGAGTCGTACACGGCCTTCACGCCCGGATGCTCACCCTCGTCGGTCCGGTAGACCGAGACCGCTTCCTTCTGCTTGTCGCGCTTGAACGATCCCGTGACCCGGAGCACGGCGATCGGGTCGGCGCCCTCTGCGGGGAGCAGGGCCACCGAACCCCCGGAGCCGAGCCGATGCGCCTCCTCCTCGGTGACGCCGAGCACCACCGGGATCGCCCAGGGCAGGCCGCCGGTGAGGTGCATCGAGTCGAGCACGGCATGGTAGTCGGCCTCGCTCTGGAACCCGGCGAGCGGGCTGAGGGCGCCGACCGCGAGCATCTCGAGGTCGGAGAGCTCGCGTTCGTTCGGCACGAGCTCGGGGAGGTTGGCGGCCTCGGCGGCCAGGGCCGTGGCCGCCTCGCGGGGAACCACCAGGTCGACGAGCGTGCCGCCGTGGGGCGCGATGGGATCGGTCTGGGACATGCGTTGCTCCTTCGGGGGTCGGATCTCGAGTCGGGGCACGCTCGGCCCTCGGGCGAGCGACCGGCACAGCATACGGGCCGCGACCCACCCACGGCAGCGGCCGAAAGGCGGTGAAAGGCGGTGAACGGATCGCCGCGGTATGCTCGCGCGCACCCGAGTGGGAGTCCCGAGATGCAGACCCTGCTGTCCGACGACGAGCTCGTCGCCCTCAATGCCCGGTTCGAGCGAGCGCACCCTCGCGACGTGCTCGAGTGGGCGCTCGACACCTCGGGGCTGCGGCGGATCGCCATCGCCTCGGCGTTCCAGGCCGAAGGCACGGCGGTCATGCACATGGCCAGGACGATCAGGCCGAACGTGCCGATCCTCTTCCTCGAGACAGGGTTCCAGTTCGCTGAGACGCTCGCCTTCAGGGAGCAGCTCACCGAGCGGCTGGGGCTGAACGTGGTGGACCTCTACGGGGAGCTCACCGTGGAGCAGCAGGCGGACCAGCACGGGCCTCGCCTGTACGAACGCGACCCCGAGCTGTGCTGCGAGCTCAACAAGGTCCGTCCGATGTTCGAGGCGTTGCGAGGCCTCGACGCCTGGGTGACCGCGTTCCGCCGCGATTCATCGCCCACCCGGGCGAACGCTCCCTTCGTGGAGCAGTACGAGCTCGAGCCGGGCCGCATGATCGTCAAGGTGAACCCCGTGGCCTCCTGGACCCGCCGGGACACGTGGGCGTACCTGAAGGAGCACGACCTGCCGCACAACCCGCTGTACGACCTCGGGTACGCCTCGATCGGATGCGCCCCCTGCACCCGGCTGCGGTTCGCGGGCGAGCCCGAGCGGGCCGGGCGATGGGCCGGGCTGTCACGCTGGGAGTGCGGCATCCACGAGGCCGAGGCCGCGACCCAAGGTCACCCGCTCCAGCGATAGGTCGGCGGAGGCGGGTCGCAGAGGCGCCGCGTGAGGGCCCGCAGGTCGTCCTTCTTCGGCGCGAACCGCGCCCGCGTCGCGAGGTTGCGTCGTTGGAGCGGATCACGCGAGACCCGATACAGATCCTCGAACCCGTTGTCCGGGGAACGCTCCTGCCAGTATCGGGCGTACATCCAGCCGTCGGCCGTCCTGACGCCGCAGTACCCGGGCACGCCTCCGTCGGCTCCGTTGAAGTGCTCGAGCACGAACCTGGCCCGCTCCTTCCTGCCGAGCAGATCCAGACCTTGGGCCCGGACCGCCTTCCCGGTCGACGGATCGATGCCGGTGGGAGTGGTTCGAGGCAGACCGGCCGCCGCGAGGATCGTGGGAACGACGTCGATGTTGAGGACCAGCCGGCGGTCGACGCGACGGTGCACGACCCCGGGCCAGCGCACGATCATCGGGATGCGGATGCTCTCCTCGTAGGGAACGAGCTTCGCCCTCCAGCGATGCTCGCCCCACAGGAAGCCGTTGTCCGAGAGGAAGATCACGAGGGTGTTGCGAGGCAGGACCCCGAGGATCCGTCCCACCTCGCGATCCAGGCTGTAGAGGCTCTCGAGCTGACGCTGCCGGAACAGGTCGATCCGGTCACGCAGAGCGGGGCGCCACCGCTTCCGCCGGACGTACTCGGGCATGTCGGAGACGTCGTCCCGCGTGCCGTAGGTGGCGGGTCGCCACGGCGGCTCGTCGGCGAACCGGCCCACGTCTCGTGGGTCGGGCGTGGCGGTCTTCACGGGGTCGGCTCCCGAGTCGGAGCCCGCCGCATGCGGGGCAGATGGCGCATAGAACAGGAAGAAGGGGTGCCCGCGCCGGGTGCTCCGCACGTCGGCGATGGCCCGCCTCGTCAGCACCCGCCCCGAGTAGTCCTCCGGGCGCCTCCCGAAGCGGCTCGTCTTCCTGCCGTTGTCGGCGGCGACGTAGTCGTAGTACGCGCCGCCCGGGATCGCGAACCACCGGTCCCATCCGGGGGGGACGTAGCGATGGTCGGCGGTCCCCTCCCTCGGGTATCCGTTCAGGTACTTGCCCACGTACAAGGTCCGATACCCGGCGTCCTCGAGCACGGTCGCGATCGTCACGTCGTCGTCGAACGCCGAGAATCCGCCCCACGGAAGCTTGTTGCCGTACACGCCGGTCGTATGCGAGTGCAGGCCCGTGAGCGTCGAGACGCGGCTCGGGCAACACAGCGCGTTCGGGACGAAGGCGTTGCGGAAGGTCACGCCTCTCCTCTGCAGGGACGTCCGGACGGTGGGCATGTGCTCGAGGGTGTCGGATCGCTGGTCGTCGGTCATGATCACGACGACGTTCGGCCGCCTCGCGGCCGTCGCGGACCGTTGGGGGATCGCCGACGCGGCGAACGCGGTCGCCAGAAGGACCAGGACCACCGTCGAGCGCGGCCGCACGGCCGCTCCTACGCCACGACCCAGAGGGCCTCTCGGGCCAGCTCGACCTCGAGCCGCTCGTGGTCGCCGAGCGAGTCACCGTCGACCTGCACCGGGAACGGCCGATCCGAGCGCACCAGCACGTGCGACGCGTCGTGGCGATAGTCGATGTCGCGGCTCTGCACGTGTCGAGCCGAGCCGAAGACCTGCGCGGCGATGCGCGGCACGTTGCGGCGCGCGAGCTTGCGCACGCTCAATACATCGAGGCCGGTCTCCAGCGAGGCCTGCGGCGTCATGCGCAGGCCGCGTTCCTTGTAGTACGTGTACGGGTCGGTGCGCCCGACCATCACCGAGAGCGAGGGCTCCGTGGGACCGTCGTCGATCGACACCTCGAGGTCGGGAAGCTTGCCCGCGTAGCCGACCATGAGCTCCCAGGCCACGCTGCGGAACGCAACCCGGTCGAACTTCGCCTTGGTCTTGGGGAACTTGGCGTCCATGCGCGCCATCGCGGCCGCATCGACCCCGGCGCCGCAGTTGACCGCGAAGTACCGCCCGTCGGCGCGACCCAGGTGCAACTTGAAGGCGTCGTCGTCGAGCGCCCGGGCGATCAGCACCCCGGTGGCGTCGACGGGCTCGGTCGGCAGGCCGAGCGCCCGCACCAGGATGTTCGTTGCGCCGCCCGGCAGCACACCGAGCGCGGTCTCGGTGCCGGCGAGCGCGTTCACGACCTCGTTGATCGTGCCGTCGCCGGAGAACACGACCACGAGGTCCACGCCGTCGTGCACGGCCTGGGTCGCGATCTCGTTCGCGTGGCCACGTTCCTTGGTCTCGATGACTTCCAATCGGAAGTCCGCCGACATCGCCTTCTCGATCACGGCGAGCGTGGGCTTGGAGACCGTGCGCGCCACGGGATTGACGATGAGGAGCACTCGTTGGAATCGCATCGGCGGTCAGTATCGCAGGAGACGCACGAACGCGCGGGCTCAACCGCCGCTGACCGGCGGCAGCAGGGCCACCTCGTCGCCCTCGGCGATCGGGGTCTCGCGGGCGGCGCGCTCGCCGTTGACGACGAAGGACCCGACCTCGGCGATCTGGGCGAATCGCTGCCCGTATCTCGCCGACAGGTCGTCGACGACGTCGCCGACCGTGTGGCCAGCCGCCTCGACGTGTGCGTCGCCCGCGATCTCGCGCAGCGCCGCGAACAGCCGCACCCTCACCACGCCACCATCGTCATCGCTGGGCGGCCTCGCGCCCGTGAACCCGCGTCATCGCGGGTCAAGCCTACTCACGATGTCGCGGGAGGCCGGATGGGGGAAGCCGCCTTTCGATCCTCCGAACCAGCCGATATCGTGACTGACAGCCATGTCC
>JBOGVO010000163.1:0-8661 GCA_050692855.1 Actinomycetota bacterium
GGCTTCGACCGCCCGGCGGTCGACCCCGGCCGAGACGAGCACGCGCGTGCGGCCGCCCCCGGTGGTCATGTGCACGGCTTCGACGAGCGCCGAGGCTCCGTCGTACAGGGACGCGTTGGAGACCTCCATGCTGGTGAGCTCGCAGATCATCGACTGGTACTCGAACAGCACCTGCAGCACGCCCTGCGAGAGCTCCGGCTGGTACGGGGTATACGAGGTGTAGAACTCACTGCGAGCCGCGAGCGCCCAGACGACCGACGGCACGAAGTGGTCGTAGGCGCCACCCCCGGCGAAGCAGACGAGGTCGTCGGCGTGACGGTTGCGAGCGGCGAGGGCCCGCATGTCGGCGAGCAGCTCGATCTCCGAGACGCCGGCGGGCATCGCAAGCGGCCCCGAGATCCGAACCGGCGACGGGATCTGCTCGAAGAGCTCCTCGACGGACGAACGGCCGATCACCGCGAGCATCTCGCGGACCTCATCGTCGGTGTGCGGCGCGAACCTCACGAGCCGTCAGTCTACGGAGACGGCGCGTCTACGGGGCGGCGCCGGCCCGCGCATCCCGGAGGCCGTACTTCGTCACGAGCGACAGGTAGTCACGCTGATAGAAGATCTTGCACGTGATCTCCGGGTATCGCTCGCGCAGGCGTCGGACCTTCCTGTTCTTCTTCGTGACCAGCTTCTGGTTCAGCGTGGTGATCTCGATGAACAGGTCGAACTCCGGCAGGAAGAAGTCGGGCGTGAACCGCTGAAGCACGCGCCCGTCCTTGTCGAAGTCGATGTCGAACGAGGTGGGTTCGTACTCCCACTCGATGCCGTAGAAGTCGAGGAGCCGCGCGAACTGGTGCTCGGAGGCGTGGGCGAAGCGGATGACGTCGCTCTTGAGGGGCGCATCGTCGAGGCCCACGGGTCGTGCGCTCACGACCCTCCGGCCGCGCGCCGCGCGCGCGGTTTCGCTGCAGAGGCCACGCTGAGTTGGAGGTCGCTGTAGACGGCGTCGAGGGAGATCGCGAACACACCCTGGCCGTTCTTCAGTAGGTCGACCACGGCCTCCGGAGAGTGCGCCTCGTAGACACCGACGCCGTCGGACATGAGCGTGACCCCGTGTGCGGGCATCGCCATCGTCCGGAGGTGCTCGACGGCCGTGCGAACCCGTTGGAGCGACACGCCCGTGTCGAGCAGCTTCTTGATCACCCTCAGCGTGGCGAGGTCCTGGAACGAGTACAGGCGTTGGGTGCCCGAGCCGTGTGCATCCTTCACCGACGGGGTCACGAGCCCGGTGCGGGTCCAGTAATCGAGCTGACGATAGGTGATCCCCGCGATGCGCTTGGCCTCGGGCGCTCTGAACCCCTGCTCGCTCATCACAACTCCGTAATCACGCCGATGTGTTTCGGCAGCGTAGGGCCCATATGGGGGTGTGTCAACGGTCGGACGCCGAGCGAAGCATCCCCTCTTCCTCAAGTTCGAACCCCGTGCGCCCGATGCACTCGGGGAGTCCGGAGTAGTCACAAAGGACCCGTTCGAGGGAGGCGACCATGAGACGCATCGCTCGACGCCTGGTCGCCGTCGTCGCGATGGCGACGGTGGCGGCGGGACTCCTGCCTGCGATCGCGCAGGCTCGGAAGCCGAACTACGCGTGGCACATGTTCGTCGAGACGAACGAGTCCCGGGCGCGGTACCACGTGGGCCGGCTGGATCAGGCTCGCCGGCTCTCCGACGAAGCGGAACGGCACGCGCAGGCGATGGCCCGCAAGGGCGACCTGTTCCATACGTCCGGTCCGACCCGGTACGGGGTCCGGTGCATGGTGTGGGGCGAGAACGTGGGATGGAGCACGGGCGACACCGCCGATCTCCAACGGATGTTCATGCACAGCCCCGAGCATCGGTCACATGTGCTCGATCGGAGGTTCCGGCGGGTCGCCGTCGGCGCCGCGACGGACGATCGAGGACGCCTGTACGTGTCGCTGTTCTTCTGCACCTAGGCGACACGGAGCGGCTTCGATCGGGGCGGAATCAGCCGGCGAAGTCCTCAGGTGTGACCGTGTCGAGGAACTCCCGGAACTTCTCCACCTCTTCGTCCTCGTCGTCGGGGATCAGGATGGATGCCTCCTCGAGCACGTCCTCGTGCACGAAGATCGGCACGGCCATGCGCACCGCGAGCGCGATCGCGTCGGACGGCCGGGACGACACCTCGTAGTCCTCTCCCTTGCGATTCATGGCGATCGTGGCGAAGAAGGTCGACTCGCGCAGCTCGGTGACTTCGATGCGCTGCACATCGACGGCGAGGTCTTCCAGGATCGTCCGCATGAGGTCGTGGGTCATCGGGCGAGGCGTGACCACCCCCTGCAGCGACAGGGCGATCGCGGCGGCCTCCGCGGCCCCGATCCAGATCGGGAGGTAGCGCTCACCGCCACGTTCGCGGAGCAGCACGATGGGCTGGTTGGTCGGAAGCTCGACCCGCACACCGGTGAGTTCCATCTCGATCATCGTCTTCCGAGCGTAACCTCGGGTGTGAGGTCGGGCAACCTCGACGGTCCGGCCCGCGTCGCGCGAAGCAGGGCCCGGCTCAGCGGTCGGCGAAGAGCTGGATCAACGCGTCGGGGTCGGCCTTCAAGGCCTCGATATCCTCGACCTGGAGGATGTCGGGAAGGTTCCGGTACCGCTCGCGGAAGTCGAGCCCGTAGCCGAGCACGAACCGATCGGGGCATTCGAACCCGACGTAGCGAGGTGCGAGCGGGACGATGCGGCGCGCCGACTTGTCGAGGAGCGCGCAGACCTCGAGCGACGCCGGTCCCCTCGCCAGGAGCACCCCCACCAGGTACCGCAGGGTGAGGCCCGTGTCGACGATGTCCTCGACGAGGATCACGTCGCGCCCCGCGAGGTCGATGTCGACGTCGAGCAGGATCTGCACGCGGCCCATGGACTCCTCGGCGTCCCCGTAGCGGCTGATCGCCATGAAGTGGGGCTCGAGGCCGAGGGGCACGGCTCGCATCAGGTCCGCGAGGAACACCGCGCCGCCCTTGAGCACCGTGATCATCACGGGCTCTCGCCCCACGTAGTCCCCGGCGATCGTGCGACCGAGCTCCTGCACCCGGCGGCGGACGTCCTCGCGTCCGTACAGGACGCTCGCGACCTCCGACATGTCGGGCGGAGCCTAGCAGGCACCCGCTGCGGTTCAGCCGAAGAGCCCGTCGACGGCATCGGTGACCGCGCCCGCCACCGCGTCGATCGTGCGCATCCACCACGGGCCGTCCCCGGCGGCGGGCGGCGGTGGCACGGCCGACACCACCAGAGGGCTCGACCCCAGGCTCACCCCGGGGATCGTGACCTTGACCGTGCCCACCTCCTCCCGCGGTGCAGGTGGGAACACCGCCTTCGGGGCCACGATCACCCGGCGGCGGACCCGGTCGAGCCGCGCGGTGGGCACGAGGGCCCGGATCGCCCGGTCCGCCGCCACCGTGACCGCTCCCCCGCGGATCCGGACGGTGCCGAGCGCTTCCCCGGCGTGGACGAGCGTTCGCTCCTGGAACCCCTCGAAGCCGTGGTCGAGCAGGGTCGCCGCCTCGGAGAAGGCCTCGTTGCGATCGCCGAGCACGATCGCCACGAGTCGACGGTCACCGCGCTCGGCCGTCGCGATCAGGCAATAGCCGGCCCCGGCTGTGTACCCGGTCTTCACGCCGGTCGCCCCGCGGTAGAGCCAGAGCAGGGCGTTCCGGTTCTGGATGCGGCGGCGGCGCCCCCGCGGATCCGGGATCGTCCGGAGCCTCGACGCGACGATCGAGCCGAACCCCCGGGTGCCGTACGCGGCGCGGGTGAGCACGAGGAGATCGCGAGCGGTCGACCGCCCACGGTCGTCCAGCCCGTTCGGTGAGAAGAACTGCGTGTCGCGCATGCCCAGGACGCGGGCCCGGCGGTTCATGAGGGCCACGAAGCGGCGCTGGGAGCCGGCGACGTCGATCGAGAGGGCGACCGCGGCGTCGTTGGCCGACCCCAGCAGGAGCCCGTCGAGCAGCTCCCGAACCGTGCGCCGCTCCCCCGCCCGCAGACCGAGGCTCGACGAGGCGCCGTAGTCGTCACCGGCGAACACCGCGTCGGGCGAGACCACGACGACATCGTCGAGCGATCGGCGCTCGAGGACGAGCAGCGCGGTCATCAGCTTCGTGAGGCTCGCGATGGGACGCCGGGCCTCGGGCGCTTTGGCGTACATCGTCTGACCGTCGTCGAGGTCGGCGAGGATCGCCGAGGGCACGTCGAGCCGAGGCACCGCCACGGCATCGGCGGGTGTCGCGAGCGACTGCGGGAACGGCGAGGGAGACCCGCGCGGAGGCACCGGGGTCGGCGGTGGGCCCGAGCGTTCCGCGCTGGCCGAGCCGAGCAGCGTCAGCTGGATCGTGAGGCCCGCCACGAGGAGGACACCGACGATCGCCGCCGGGGATCGGCGCAGGGGGCGTGTCGTGGGCGCGGTCACGAGGCGGGGGCGCTCACGCGTGCCGGTCGATCACGCGTCACGGAGATCGTCGCGAAGGTTGGTGCGCAGCAACGCCTGCTTGAACTTCCTGGAGGTGACCGAGAGGTCGGCGAGCATCTCGGCGGCGACGCGGCGCGCATCGGGGTTCTTCTGCCGGAGCCGCGGCGCCACGAGATCCTCGAAGAACTTCGACTCGCGGTCCGCGAAGTGCTTGTACATCGTGAGGTGCCTGGGTTCGATGCCGTGGCGGAGGAAGTCCTTCACGATGGAGAGCACGATGTAGTCGTCGCCGTCGTAGTAGCGCGCGCCGTCGGGCCCGTGGGAGCAGACGATGCCGAACGACTCCAGCTCGACGATGCGGTCCCGCTCGACCCCGGTGGCCGCCGACATCTCTTCGATCGACATCTGCAGCCCGGTGGGGGCATCGGCCAGCCCTTCCTCGGCCGCGTCGGCGTCTCCGTCGGCCTCGGCACCGGCCGTGGACCCTTCCTCCCCCGCCGCACCCTCGCCGTCGGCGTCGTGCTGCAGCAGGCGCTCCTTGATCACCTTCAGGGGCAGGTACTCGTCGCGCTGCATCCGCAGGATCGAGCGCAGCCGGTCCACGTCGTCGACGTAGAACTTCCGGTAGCCGGACGGCGTGCGCTCCGGCTCGATCAATCCCTCGGCCTCGAGGAAGCGGATCTTCGAGATCGTGATGTCCGGGAACTCCGTCTTGACGGCCACGAGGACCTCGCCGATCGATTGGTAACTGCGGGTTCCCGCCATCTGCGTCATCACTCCCCTGCCGAGAAGAACACGAGCTTGAACCGACCGATCTGCACCTCGTCGCCCGAGGCGAGCTTGGTCTGGTCGACCTGCTCGCCGTTGACGTAGGTGCCGTTCAGGCTGCCGACGTCTCGCACGAACCATTCGCCGCCCTCACGTCGCTCGAACACGGCATGGGCGCGTGAGACGGTGACGTCGTCGAGGAAGATCGCGCTGTCGGTGGCCCGGCCGACCGACGTGTCCTCACCCTGCATGAGGAACGTCGACCCTGCGTTGGGACCACGCTTCACGAGAACCAGAGCCTGGTGCGGCCCCAGTTCATCGTGAGGCAAGGGGAACTCATCGTGCGCCTCATCGTCGGCCTCGACCGGCGTGAGCGACACCGTCGGGTCCTCGTGCAGTGGAGCACCACACTTCGCGCAGTAGCGCGCGTCGTCCGGGTTGTGATGTCCACAGCGGGTACAGAACACCGTCAGGTCCTCGTGATGATCGGCCTCTCGCCGAAGGTCGAGGTCGAGAGCCGCACCTCGTGCACGGCGGATGATCGACGTTACCGCAGGGTGAGACCACCTTCAACCGCACCATGGAGCAACCCTCGACCGACAGCGGGCGTCAGGCTCGACCCGGGGTCGATGGGGGTCAAGGCTCGACCTCCACCCCCGGATCGATGGGACCGGGGGCGACCTCACGAGGTCTCGTCGACGAAGGCTCGATAGGCCGCGGCGTCGAGGAGCCCTTCGATCGCGGTCGGATCGTCGGGCTCGAGGACGACGAGCCAGCCGTCGCCGTAGGGCTCCTCGTTGACCAGCTCCGGCCGATCGTCGACGAGCGGGTTCCGCTCGACGATCGTGCCGGCGATCGGACTGAAGACGTCGGAGACCGACTTCGTGGATTCGACCTCGCCGAACGGCTGGGCGGCCTCGACCGTGGCGCCGTTCTCGGGCAGATCGACGTAGACGACGTCACCGAGGGCATCCTGTGCGAAATCGGTGATGCCGACCCGCACCCGCGCGCCCTCGGCCCGCGCCCACTCGTGCTCCTTGGTGTAGCGAAGCTCCTCGGGGAACTCCACGGCGCCTCCTTCGCTCGACAGATCCTTCTCCTGCGCACCGGGGTGGCTCGGTTCCCGAACGATAGTGCGCCCGGGGCGGCCGCGCCCGCAGGGTCGTGCCCGACGGGTCATCTCGCGGCGAGCGCCGCCCGGAGGTCCAGCGCGTACACGCCGGCCGCCACGTAGTACTCGATGATGCCGAGCCCGAACGCGAGCCACCCGAGGGCCAGCGCCGCGGCCGCGGGCCACAGCCCCAGCGTTCCCCAGGACACCGCGGGGATCGCGACCATCAGGGTGAAGGTCGCTACCTTGCCGATCCATCTCACGTCGATCCGCACGCCCCTCGTCGCGATCAGCGCTCCGGCCCCGAGGACGACCGCGTCGCGGATGAGGATCGTCGCCGCGGCCCACAGCGGGAACGCTCCTCGCACGACGAGCGCGATCAGACCCGCGGCGATGGCCACGCGGTCCGCGACCGGGTCGAGGACCTTCCCCAGCTCGGTCACCTGGCCCGTGCGCCTGGCGATCGTTCCGTCGACCCAATCGGTGGCCACCACGAGCCCGAACACCACGATGCCCCAGGCGCTGGTGTCCTCGTCGACGATCAAGGCGCAGAACACCGGGATCAGCGCGATGCGCGCGAAGGAGATGACGTTGGGAAGGGTGAGCACGCGCTTGGAGGCGGCGGCGTGGTCACCGGGTGCGTCCATCGGTCGGGACGGCGGGACTTGAACCCGCGACCCCCGGTCCCCCAGACCGGTGCGCTACCAGACTGCGCCACGTCCCGTGCGAGCCGATTGTATCGGTTCGCGTGCGGCGAGGAGGAGGACGCCGGCGAGTCCCATTAGCGTCCGGCCGGGCCTCCGCCCCTCGGTGAACGGCGGCGCCGAGGCCTGTAGCGCACGCGCACCGGGATGCCGTCGAGCCCGAAGGCTCGACGGAGGCGATTCTCGATGTATCGGCGATACGACGGATCGGGCTCGTTGGCGCCTCCGAAGATCACGAACGACGGCGGGCCCGTCGAGGTCTGGGTGGAGTAATGCAGCGTGCCCGCGGTGCGGGGCGTGGGGCGTTCCCGCTGAGCTTGCTGCACCACCTCATTCACTTTCGAGGTCGGCAGCCTCGAGGTCCATCTGTCGTCCAGGTCGAGCAGGACCGCCGGGAGACGGTGCACTCCCCGTCCCGTCTTCGCCGAGGCCCGCATGACCGGGGCCGCGGCGAACTGCTTCACCGTCCGGGTGAGGTCGGCGTAGGTGTCGTCCTTCTCCTCCACCAGGTCCCACTTGTTCGCGACGAGCAGGAGCGCACGGCCGGCGTCGATCACGATGTTCGCGATCTTCTTGTCCTCGACCGTGAACCCCTCGTCCGCGTCGATCACGAGCACTCCGACGTGCGCTCGCTCGATCGCCGTCGTGGCCCGCACGACGCCGTAGTACTCCACGCCCCTGACCCGGGTCGCGCGACGCATCCCGGCGGTGTCGACGAACCTGACCGGTCCGTCGGGCCAGTCGACCACCGCGTCGACGGCGTCGCGCGTGGTGCCCGCCTCCTCGAACACGACCGACCGCTCCTCTCCCACCAGGCGGTTGAACAGGCTCGACTTGCCCACGTTCGGTCGGCCCACGATGGCGAACCGCGGCTCCGCGGGACCCGCGCCGACGTCGTCGAGAGGAGCATCGGGGAGCAGCTCGACGAGACGGTCGAGCAGATCGCCGGCCGACCGTCCGTGCAGTCCAGAGACCGGGAACGGCTCGCCGAGCCCGAGGGCGTGGAACGCAGCGGCGTCGGCCTCCTCGCGCTCGCTGTCGACCTTGTTCGCCACGAGCACGACCGGGACGTTCGCGCGGCGCAGTCGCCGGGCGAGCGCGCCGTCTTCCTCGGTCACGCCCGTCTGCACGTCCACCACGAGCATGATCACGTCGGCCTGGCCGATCGCGCGGTTCGCCTGGTCCCTCGCGAGGGCCTCCACGCCGCTCGCCTCGTGCAGGTAGCCGGCGGTGTCGACGAGGGAGAAGCGGCGGCCGCGCCAGGTGGCCTCGACCTCGACGCGATCGCGGGTGATGCCGGGGAGGTCGTGCGAGATCGTCTCGCGGTGGCCGAACAACCGGTTCACGAGGGTCGACTTCCCCACGTTCTGACGACCGATCACCGCGATGCGGGGCACGCGGGCGCCGGGGGCGGGCGTGCCGCTCACGGCAGCATCTCCGGCGCCCGCTCCCGCACCACCTCGAGCGCCGCCGCGAGCGTCTGGTCGCGGTCGAGGACACTCGTGTCCAGCACCGACGCGTCGGCCGTCGGTTCGTGAGGGGTCGTGCGCGCGTCGCGTCGGTCGCGCTCGGCGAGGGCGGCGCCGACGGCGGCCGCCCGCTCCTCCCATCGC
>JBOGVO010000164.1:0-3837 GCA_050692855.1 Actinomycetota bacterium
ACGTCGAGCCGTGCGCCCCGGCCCGGCCCGGTCCACACGGGACCCCACCCCTGTACCCGGCGCATCCCGTCCGCGAACAGCATCGCGGTGGCCGCCACCAGGAACAGCACGCCGAACACGGGCCGGATCGCGTCCTCGAGCACCGAATCGGCGAACCCGACCAAGGCGACGGGCGGCACCAGCGCGAGCAGCGGGCTCCCGGCGCGGAACGCCAGCGCGTGTGAGGCGAACACCGAGGCCCATGTGCCCGCCACCGCGGCCAGCATCAACGGGGCGAGGGGCGGCGACGGCGCGACCTGGACACGCGCCTGCTCGCCGACGAGCGCGGCCGCGTCGCGGACGGCGAGCACCGTCTCGATCGTGGGGAGCCCGTACCACGTCGTGCCGGGGAACACGAGCCAGCCGACGGCGACTGTGAGCCCGGCGACGCTCACGACGGTGGCGAGGAGGAGGTTCCTGCGTTCGAGGGCGGCCGCCAGCGCCGCGGAAGCGAGCCCGGCGACGAGCAGCCGCAAGGTCGGGCCGTTGCCGGCGAAGACGCGCCCGAGCGCGATCGCGGCGGCCGCGGCGACGAGCGAGGTCGCGACGCCGGCGGTCACACGCTGCGTGCGAGCGGACGTTCCTTGGGTGCGTGCCATCGATCCTTCAGTCTCGTCGAGGGGGTGAGCACGATGCAGTCCCAGCCGGCGCGGGCGAACGCCATGTGGGCTTGGGTGGCGCGGCCTTCGAGCTGGGCGGCGCGCCCGGGGGGCAGGCTCTGCGGGTCGACCGGGTGGACGAGCACCGCGAGCCTCGGCCCGAAGCCGGCGCCGGCGCGGATCAGCGACGCCAGCTCCCCGGGCGCCGGCGGGGCCGAGACGAACACCAGCGACGCGTCGGCCGAGGCGCCGGCGCGCAGGTGGGCGAGCGAGGGCCCGATCGATCGCACCTGCGCGTGCGAGATGCCCGAGAGCGCGTCGAGGAACCGCTCCTCGCTCAGGGTCGCCGGGGGCGTCTCGGTGGTCGACAGGCGGAGGGAGAATCCCCGTTGCCCGAGCAGCACGCCGAACGTGGCGGCCACGGAGACCGCGCGCTCGAACGCGGGGGTGTGGGACTGACCGAGCGCGTGGCCCCGGTTGTCGAGGAACACGAGTCCGCTCGCCCGGCGCGAGGACTCGTCCTGGCGGATCATGAGATCACCGGTCCGGGCCACCGAGGGCCAATGGATGCGCCGGAGGTCGTCCCCCTCCTGGTACTGGCGCATCGTGTAGTACTCCTCGCCGGTCCGGAACAGCTGGCGAGCGCGCGAGGCCCCCCATCCCTGGCCGAGGCCGTTCTCGGGCGCGGTGAACAGATCCTCGATCTCCGGCGTGACGAGCAGGTCGTCGTGCTCGTCGAACTCCAGACGCTGCCGCGTGAGCGCGAATGGATCCGACACGTCGACCGTGAGGGGGCCGAAGCGATACCGGCCGCGCACCTGCGGCACGACGGTGTAGGAGACGCGACGCGTGTCGTGCGCCTGGATGCCGGAGACCACGAGCCTCGCCGGCCGACCCAGCGTCGAGGGGAGCCGATCCTCCAGGAGCAGGAACGACGACGGCACGGGCGCCTCGTTCCCGACGTCGAGCCGCACCGTCACCCGTGTGCCCGGCGGGACCCGCACGTCGGAGAGCCGCCTGCGGATGCGGATGCGGGTTCGGCCCCATCGCACGAACGCTCCGGAAAGGAACGGCAACGCGATCAGTCCGATCCCCACGACCTCGAGGCCCGGGGATCCCACGACCCGGGCGGCGACCCACATCGCCAAGCCGACGCCGAAGACGACGAGTCCTCGGCCCGAGGGCATCAGGGGTTCTCCGCGACCGGAACCGGCACCTCGGCGAGGATCTCCTGCAGCACGACCTCGGTCGATCGTCCGGTCATCACGGCGTCGGCCGTGACGATGATGCGGTGAGCGAGCGAGGGGATCGCGAGCGCCTTGACGTCGTCGGGAATGACGAAGTCGCGCTCATCGGCGGCCGCGTACGCGCGAGCGGCCCGAAGGATCATGATCGAAGCGCGCGGGCTGGCGCCGAGGTAGACATCGCCGTGGCTTCGGGTGGCCTCGACGAGGTCCACGATGTAGCGGCGCAGAGCCGGCGCGACGTGCACCACACGTGCCTGGGCGATCATCTCCGCCACGCCGGGCGCGTCGTTGACGGCACCGATCTCGGCCAGCGGCTGGGCATCGGTGGTGTGGCTGGCGAGGATCTCGGTCTCGATGTCGACGCTCGGATATCCGATCGAGAGCCGCAGCATGAACCGGTCGAGCTGGGCCTCCGGCAACGGGTAGGTGCCCTCGTGCTCGATCGGGTTCTGGGTCGCGATCACCATGAAGGGCGTGCCCAGCGGATGGGTCTGGGTATCGACCGTGACCTGGCGTTCCTCCATGCATTCGAGCAGGGCAGACTGCGTCTTGGGCGAGGCACGGTTGATCTCGTCACCCAGCACGATGTTGGCGAAGATCGCGCCGGGCTTGAACTCGAAGTCGCGCTGCTCCTGGTTGAAGACGTTCACGCCCGTGACGTCGGTCGGCAACAGGTCGGGCGTGAACTGGATGCGGCGGAACGAGCAATCGATCGATCTGGCGATGGACTTCGCGAGCATCGTCTTGCCGACGCCCGGCACGTCCTCGATCAGCAGATGGCCTTCCGCGATCAGTGCGACGAGCGCGAGGCGGATCTCGGCGTGCTTGCCACGCACCACGCGTTCGACGTTGGTCTCGATCTCGTGGAACCGCGCCGCGAAGCGCGTCCAGTCCTGCGAGCGTTCCTCGACCTCCACGCACACCTCCCAGGCAACCCGGTCATGGTAGCCCACCTGCGGAACAAGGCGGTCCCGGACGTGGGTCGGGCACGCGGCAGGCGTGCAGGTCGAGGCGAGAAACGGGCAAGTTCCCGCAAGCGAGGCGCGACGGGGTCGAGCGCTACGGGACGACGGCCGGGCCGGAGTTCGCGGACGCCCCGCGCGGCCCCTGTTCGCAACACCAGGCATCGCGCTCGGCCCGGCCGCCGTCCTCACGATAGATTACACATATGTGATTCGCCGCGTCGAGGGCCGAGTTCGCCTGCCTCCCCGCTACACTTGCCCCATCATGGGCCGCGCCCTCGTCCTCAACGTGACCGATCTCCCCTTGGCGGTGGTGCCCGCGCGCCGTGCGGTGGTGCTCGTCCTCAAGGAGAAGGCCGAGGTCGTGATGTCCAACGGCATGGTCTTCCACTCCGAGCACCTCGTGCTGGAAGCGCCGTCGGTCGTCCGCCTGCGCAGGTACGTGCGGGTGCCGTACCGACCGCACGCTCCGCTCACGCGTCGGGCGGTGTTCGCTCGCGACGGATGGTCGTGTCAGTACTGCGGCGCCTCGGCAGAGAACCTCGATCACGTGGTGCCCCGGTCGCGGGGCGGCCTGCACGCCTGGGAGAACGTCGTCGCCGCGTGCCGGCGCTGCAACGCCAAGAAGGAGGATCGCACGCCATCCGAGGCGGGGTTCCACCTCGACCGCCAGCCGTTCGCGCCTCGTGACGGTTTCCACCTCACGCTCGGCCACCTCGAGCCGGGCTGGGAAACCTTCCTCCGCTGACGCCGGCGCTGACGCCGGCGCTCGGCTCGCGCGGCTGACGGCAGCCCGTTCCGCTTCGACGGCCTCATGGCGTCCCCTGCGGCGACTCGTGTGACGACCCACGTGCCTCGTCGCGCCTCCGAACACATGTTCACGTTGACGTGGTGGAGGCTAGGTGGCATAAACGTGGGGCTTAGTGGAGGAAAGGGGAGGAGGCGTGGCCGGATTGCTCGGCACGCACAGCTACCAGCTCGACCCGAAGG
>JBOGVO010000165.1:0-9534 GCA_050692855.1 Actinomycetota bacterium
GGTGCCGCCGCGGGCGAACACGGCCGTGCCCGTCGCTCCCCCATCGGTGCCGGCGGAGTCGTTGAGGAAGACGGCCGCGGTGCCGGTCGCCCACGGACCCATCGATGTGAACAGCACGCCGCGCGTCGTGAGCGGGCCGCGCACCGCCTCCTCGTCGAAGACCTCCTGCACGAGGTCGGCCACGGCCATCGGCAGCGCGCGGATCGCCTCGCGGCCCGTCTTCGCGCCCAGGTCGCGGAACGCCTTTCCCAGTTTCAAGCCCATGATCGCGTCGGCGATCGACGGTGACTTCGCGTCGGGCGGCGTCGCGACGTTGATGTAGGCCAGGAAGCTCGCGATCGCCCGCATCTTCGCGTCGAACCCCACGAAGGCGTCGGCGTCGTGGGCGTTCCGCCCACGCAGGTCACTGGCCGTGCGGGCCGGGTCGCCCCAGAACGTCACCGCCGACCCGTCGGGCTGCGGCGCGAACATCCGCGCGGCCGGCGTGATCCCCTCGAAGCCGTGCCGATCCAGCTGCAGGTCCTTCGCGACCGACGCGCGCAACCGCCCCACGGTGTGCGCGATGCCCGGCGCGGTCACGCCGTCGGCGGGCGAGGTGGTGCGCAGGATGCCGCCGACCCGATCCGCCGCCTCGAGCAGCGTGACCTTCCGGCCGGCCTTGGCGAGGTAGGCGGCGGCGATCAAGCCGTTGTGGCCGCCGCCGATCACGACGACGTCCGCGCGCACCTGTTTCATGCGCTACCCCCTCGGTGCATGAGCGCCATCTGGGCGGCCCTCCGTCCGCGCTTGCGATGCTTCAGGTACTCGCGAGCCGCGATCATGCCGGGCGCGCCCATGATGCCACCGCCCGGGTGCGTGGCGGAGCCGCACATCCAGAGGTCTTTCACGGGCGTCTCGTAGCGCGCCCAGCCGGGCACCGGTCGGTTGAAGAAGAGCTGCTCGAGCGAGAGCTCGCCGGCGAAGATGTTCCCCTCGCTCAGCCCTGTGATGTCCTCGATGTCCTTCGGGGTCACGAACTGGTGGCCCTCGATCAGCGACCGGATGTTCGGGAAGCGTTCCTCGAGCGTGTCGATCACGTTCTGGCCGAACGCCTCGCGCTTCGCGTCGTCCCACCGCTCACCGTTCTCGAGGTGGTAGGGCGCGTACTGCACGAAGCAGCTCATCACGTGCTTGCCGGGAGGCGCCATCGTCGGGTCGACGAGGGTCGGCATGATGCAATCGATGTAGGGGCGCTTCGACGGACGGCCGTACTTCGCATCGCCGTAGGCGCGCTCCATGTAGTCGAGCGAGGGCGAGAACGAGATCGCGCCGCGCAGCCACGGGCCGACCCCCGGCTTGCACGCGAGCTCGGGCAGCCCATTCAGCGCGAGGTTCACCTTCCCGCTCGAGCCGCGGTATTTGTAGCGCATGACCTCGTCGCGGAACGACGGCTCGAGGTCGCCCTCGCCGAGCAGGTTGATGAACGTCTGGCGGGAGTCGAGCGAGCTCATCACGACGCCGGCCTCGATCTCCTCACCGCTCGAGAGCACGACGCCCGTCGAGCGCCCACCGACCGTCTTGATGTGGTCGACGCCGGCTTCGGTGCGGATCTCCACGCCCAACGAGAGCGCGCTGTTCGCGATCGCGTCGGCCACGGAACCGGTTCCCCCGCGAGGCACGCCCCACGCGCGGAACGCCCCGTCGATCTCGCCCATGTAATGGTGCAGCAGCACGTAGGCGGTGCCCGGCGAGCGCGGTCCCTGGAACGTGCCGATGATGCCCGAGGCGCTCATCGTGGCCTTCAACGGCTCGGTCTCGAACCACTGGTCGAGGAAGTCCGCCGCGCTCATCGTCATGAGCTGGATGAACGTGGTCTGCATCTTCTTCGGCAGGTCGCGGAACGCCTTCGTGAGCGGGCCGAGTGGCAGCCAGTGACTGGGGGAGATCTTCCCCGGGTCGGGCGGGGCGATCGACAGGATCGGCTTGATGAACCGTCCCATCTCGGCCATCAGCTGGCCGTACTCCTCGTACACCTCGGCGTCGTTCAGGCTCCAGCGGCGGAGCTCCCGCACGGTCTTGCCGTGGTCGTTCACGCGCCACAGATAGTCGTCGTCGAGCGGGGTGATCGTGCCGTCGAGAGGAAGGATCTCGAGCCCGTGCTTGGGAAGCTGCAGGTCGCGGATGATCTCAGGCCGCAGCAGAGAGACGACGTAGCTGAAGACCGAGAACGTGAAGCCCGGCACGATCTCCTCGCTGAGCGTGGCGCCGCCGAGGATGTGCCGGCGCTCGAGCACGAGCACCGTCAGCCCGGCCTTCGCGAGATAGGCGGCATTCACGAGGCCGTTGTGCCCGCCCCCGATCACGACCGCGTCGTACCGCTTCGCCATCCCATGCCTCCATCGCGACGAGTGACTCGACGCATACGCCCACCATGCAGCCCGGGACCGTCCGCGGGTTGTCCATGCTAGCCGGGGGTGTTCGGCCGAGCCAACGGACCCTTGACCTCAGGTCAGCCGGCCGCCCCCAATCGGACTCGGAGGCCTCGGTCACAGTTTCACGGTTCCTGTGATATCGTGACGCCCATGAAGAACATCACCGTCTCGGTATCCGACGACGTCTACCGTGCCGCAAGGATCCGTGCCGCCGAACGTGGGAGCTCGGTGAGCGCCCTCGTGGCCGAGTACCTGCGGTCGCTATCCGAGCGGGAGATCGAGTTCGCCAGACTGGAAGCGCAGCAGCGAGAGATCCAGCAACAGGTCCGACGCTTCCGTGCCGGCGACCGCCTCGACCGCGACGAGGTCCACGAGCGTGCGGTTCGTTGACACGAACATCCTGCTCTACGCGATCTCGCAGGACCCAGGTGAGCAGGACAAAGCTACGCGCGCCAACGGGATCCTCGGCACACGCGATATCGCAGTGTCGGTGCAGGTGCTCCAGGAGTTCTACGTCCAGGCGACCCGTGAGAGCCGCGCGGATCCGCTCACGCACGAACAGGCCGTGGGTCTGGTCGAGTCCTTCCTTCGCTTCACCGTGCTCGACGTCACGACGAAGGTGATGCTCGCGGCTCTCGCCACGCGAGCTCGCTACGGGATCTCCTACTGGGACGCCGCGATCCTCGAGGCGAGCCGCGCGCTTCGTTGTACGGTCGTCTTGTCGGAGGATCTCGACGACGGGACCGACTACGACGGGGTGCGCGTCGAAAACCCCTTCACGCCGGTCTGATCCAGCCCCTTGACGTAGTCGAGCCGCACCCTGATCGGTGCCATCAGCACCCACCTTCAGACCCGAGCGATGACCTGCGACGACGTTGAGCCCGAACCCGCGTGCGAACAGGGTCAACCGCTCGACATGGCGATCCCCCGGGAGGTCATCGACGGCGTGCGAGACACGGTTGCGGTATCCGTCGCTGAGATTGACGTACAGCAGCAACAAGAGCACCAGAGCGGAGGCCGCGAGCGCTGCGCCGATCACCGCGACCCTCCCCGGCCCGCGAGCACTCGACCACGCCCGCCACAAGACGATCGCGGCGACCACCGAGAGGATGATGATCATCACCATGAACGGCGTGACCGAGGCGCACACCTCACCGCAACCACCCAGTCCTCCCGATCCCCACCGGATCACCGTTACGGCGAGCACCGACGACGAGCAGGATCTCGAGCGAGACGAGGACGAAGGCCGCGACCGGCCGTCGGGGTTCACAGGGCGCGCTCCCGGATCCGTTCTCCGACGATCCCATCTCGCGGTCCTCCGGTTGCGCGACGGTCTGATGATGGAGCAACCCGTCCCCGCGGGGCAACGTCCCGTGCAGGCCGAGTCCCGGCTCGCGTGTGCTGACCCCGGGTCGGATGCCGGCACGCTTCCACGGGTAGTCTTCGTCGCGTTCGGAAAGGTGTATCCGAGGAGGTCATCGGTGAGCGTGCCCACCGCGTTCTTCCCTCGTCAGGAAGCGCTGAACTCGAAGATGGCCTGGGGTGAGTGGTCGGGCTGGTTCTCGGTGCCCGTCTACGCCGACTTCCACGACATCGAGTACAGCGCGATCCGCGAGGCCGCGGCGGTGATCGACGTCAGCCCCCTCTACAAGTACGAGGTCTCAGGCCCCGACGCGCAGCGACTGCTCGACCGGGTGATGACGCGCGATATGACGAAGCTCCGGGTCGACCGCGTCTTCTACTCCCCGTGGTGCGACGAGGAAGGCAAGGTGCTCGACGACGGCACGATCGCCCGGCTCGACGACACCACGTACCGGGTCACGGCCGCCGGCGCGAGCTACCGCTGGTTCACGATGAACGCGACCGGCCTCGAGGTCGAGATCGTCGACGTGAGCGACGGGACGGCCGCGCTCGCCCTGCAGGGTCGCCTCAGCCGCGAGGTGCTGCAGGACGCGACCCGCCAGGATTGGTCCGACCTGAAGTACTTCGGCCGTCGCAGGACCGAGATCGGCGGCGTGGCGGTCGACATCACGCGCACGGGCTACACCGGCGATCGCGGGTACGAGCTCTGGATGGCCGCCGACGAGGCCCTCCAGGTCTGGGACGAGCTCTTCGAGGTCGGCGAGCGCTACGGCATCTACCCCGTCGGCATCAACGCGATGGACGTCGCCCGCGTGGAAGCCGGCCTGATCCTGATCGAGGCCGAGTACACGAGCGCGCGCCACGCGGTCGCACCCGAGCAGCAGTACTCCCCGTACGAGCTCGGTTTCCAAGCGCTCGTCGACCTCGGCAAGTCCACCGACTTCACCGGACGCCGGGCACTGCGGGCCGAGCACGCCGCCGGCGGTCCCGCGCGGCGCCTCGTCGGCCTCGAGCTCGACTGGACGGGCATCGAGGGCATGTTCGCCAAGCACGGCCAGGCCCCAGCGATCAGCCCGTTCGTGCACCGGGCGCCGGTGCCGGTGTACCGGGACGCGCGCCAGATCGGGCGCGCCACCTCGATCACATGGGGCACGACGATCAAGAAGATGGTGGGCTTCGGCTCGGTGGACAGGGGGCACGCCGCGACCGGCACGCGCCTCAGCGTGGAGTGGAGCGTCGAGGGCGAGCGCGGCACGGTGGGCGCGACGGTCGTCCCGCTGCCGTTCCTCGACCTCGAGCGCAAGCGCACCTAGCAGCGCCTCGCAACGGGAACGCCACACCGGGCTGCGGCTCCCTCGTCGGCTGCTCTGGGAACATTGACTCCTCCATGGATCGCCGCGCCGACACCCGTGCCCTGATCGTGTTCGCAGCCCTCGCCGGGCTCGCCGGGCTCGCGGTGGGGCTCGCCGGCTCGTGGGTGCTCGGGGTCGCGGTCGGGCTGGTCACGCTCGGGCTCGGTGTCGCGATCACGCTGTGGGAACGCGGCTCCGCGAGCGGTCGCGAGGCCGACCCCGGGCGCAGGAACGTCCTCGTCACGGCCGGGCTCGCCGGGCTCGCCTGGGCGCTCGCCGGGCCCACGATCGGCTGGACCGCTCGGAAGCTGGGCCGCCCCGACCCCCGTCCGGTGCAGGAAGCGATGGCCACCGATCTCGGCACGGAATACATGGAGCTCGTTCGGCGCACCTTCATCCCGCGACGTGCGGGCGACCTGCAACTGCTGCTCCGTCCGTACAACAGCGCGAACTACGCGCAGGAATCGCTCGCGCTCGTGCCCCAGGACCCGCGCACGAGCCACGCGAGCGTCTGGATGTACCTCCAGCGGATCCCGCTCGTCGTGCACGCCCCCGGGCTCGTCGTCGCCGGCGACTCCGACGAGCGCGTCACGCTGGCGGATCTCGCACCCACCACCGCGCAGCTGATCGGCTTCGAGGGCTGGCCCGACGATCGCGACGGCACGCCGCTGTCGCTCTCGACCACCCGGTCGGCGAGACGGCCGAAGGTCGTCGTGACGTTCGTGATCGACGGCGGGGGGTGGAACGTGCTCGACCGCTTCCCGAACGACTGGCCGAACCTGAAGGCGTTGATGGGACAGGGCGCGAACTTCCGCAACGCGATCACGGGGTCATTCCCTGCGGTCACGGCCTGCGCGCACGCGACGATCGGAACGGGCGCGTTCCCCGTCACCCACGGCATCACCGGGCACAACCTCCGCGATCTCGAAGGCACCGTTCGCAAGGCCTACCGCGATCCCGGCATCGCCGACCCGGCGGATATCTTCATCCCGACCCTCTCGGATCTCTGGCACGAGGAGACCGGCGCTTGGGTCGGCCAGATCGGATATCAGGTCTGGCACCTGGGCATGCTGGGTTTCGGCGGTCGCGACCGATCCCCCGACGACCTGCCCGTCGGCGTCTTCTGGGACGAGGACGGCACCGCGACCTGGCAGCCGCACAACCCGGCTCTCTACCGGCTTCCCTCACAGATGCCGGGTCGCGACAACTACGAGCGCTACCTCGAGCAGTTCGTCGATCCGGGCTGGGATGCCGAGTTCGCGCCGGTCGGTCGCCAGTCTCCGTGCTGCCGACCGCCGATCGTGCGGTACCAGGGCGACGTGATCGGTACCTGCATCATCTGCGAGTCGGTGGGGTTCCACGAGGCCACCGACCTGCTCTACACGACGTACAAGTCGCCCGATTACACCGGCCACGTCTACGGCATGGGCTCGAAGTGGACCGGCTTGCAGCTCCGGGCGGTCGACCGAGAGTTGGGGCACCTGAAGGAGATGCTCGACAACATGTTCCCGAGCGAATACGCCCTGATCGTGACCGCCGATCATGGGCAGTGTCCGCTCCCCGACTCCGTGGGCGGCGTGCGCCTGGATCCGATCCAGCTCGAGCGGTTCATCGAGTCGCGGTTCTCCGGCGTGACCGGCGTCGTGGAGAGCGTCGTTCCCTCGGAGGTGTTCCTCAACGTCGATCGGTTGCGCGACAACGGCGGCGCCACCGTCGAGGAAGTCGCGGCCTCCCTGGCGGATCTTCGCTATCGCCAGAACATCGGCCCGTACGTGCCCCGGAGCGCCGTCGAGCAGGATCTGCTCGACCAGAAGGAGTTCGCGGCGGTCTTCGGTTCGACGTTCCTGGAGTCGCTCGACGGGCGCGACCTGAGCCCGTACGGCGAGACCGCGTACGCCGACGGCGACCCCGACGGCATGCCTCAGACCCCCCTCGCCTGAGCGGATTCGCCAGGACCCGCGAGAGCGCCTACGGTGGCAGGGCACCTGCCCGCGACGGGAGCCCGTGCTGTCGCACGGAGCACGAGAGGAAGGAGTTGGTGTCGATGTCGAGACGATCACGGGTGGTGGCCGGCCTCGCCCTGGTGACGATGCTCGCCGCGCTGATCCCGCTGGGACAGGCGTTCGCCCGCGGAGGCACCTCGATCGGACCGATCGGGATGGATGGAGACCAGGAGGTGCCGGGCCCCGGCGACGCCAACGGTACCGGCACAGCGAACCTGAACCTCGATGTCGCGACCGAACGCGTCTGTTTCGATCTGGATTGGCAGAGGATCGGCCGGCCGTTCGCCGCGCACATCCACAAGGGCAGGCCCGGGGTCGCCGGACCGATCAGGGTGACCTTGTTCGCCGCCAGCCGCCCGCTCCCCGGCACGATCCGTGCCGTGTCCGGCTGCGTCCGCCACGTCGACCCGGGGCTGATCCAGAAGATCATCGACAACCCGCAGCGGTACTACGTGAATGTCCACAACAAGACGTACCCGGCAGGCGCCATCCGAGGCGACCTGGTCGGCACGCCGGCCTAGGCGTCGCGACCGTCGAAGGCCGAGCCGTTCCTCCGCGAGGAGGGAGCCCGGGCCTCCGGGCTCCCCATTGCGGGTCGCGGCCGGGCTCACCCGATGTGCATGGGGGCGTGACCGGTCTCCTCGTCGAAGGTGTTGCCCTCGGCGGGGATCGGAGTCGCCCTCAAGATGCGCGCGAGGTGCACGGTGTTGTGCGCCATCCAGCGGGTCGTCCGCTGCGTGTACGCATGGTCCGCACCGCCTGCCTCGATGTAGCTGGGCCCCGGGCCGGCGTCGCCCACCCAGTACGTGTCGGCGTTCGGCGGGATCGCGCACCCCAGGTGTGACAGGTTGAACAGCGTGGTCTCGGCGGCGGCGTGGGCCCCGTCCTCGTTGCCGGTCACCACCACGCACCCGACCTTGTTGTACAGCGGGTACTGACCCGCCTCGTTCCGCTCGTTGTACGTGCCGTCGAGCCGCTCGATCACCATCTGGGCCACCGACCCGCGGACCCCGAACCAGATCGGCGTGCCGACGCAGATGATGTCGGCCACCTTCACCTTCTCGAGGATGAGGGGCCACTCGTCGCCCTCGCCCTCGTCGGAGCTGACGCCGAACCGCACGGCGTAGTCGGTCACCCTGACCATCTCGGTCTCGACGTCCATCGTGTCCCACCACTCCTTCACCTTCAGCATCAGCGCCTCGGTGTTGGAGACCTCGGGGGCGTACTTCAGCGTGCAGTTCAGCATCACGGCCTTGAGGCTCGTCACTGATCCTCCCTCGCTCGAACGGGTCGATCTCGCCCTGTCGATCGTGACCTCGTGTTTCCGGCCACGCGAAGCGTTACACACCCGGTCTCGCGTGGCAGGATGCCGCCGTGCCTGCCTCCTTCTCGTTGACCGACGACGACCGCGCGGCCCTCGACGGTGAGCGCGGAGACGCGACGCGGCTCGCCATGCGCATCGTGGTCCGGGTCGCCGAGGTCATGGAGGCTCCCGGCCTCCTCGACGTCACGTCCGCACACATCGACGGCTGCCTGTACCACGGGCGGGCGGGGCTGGACTTCGCTCATCGCCTCGCCGAGAGCGGCGCGCGGGTCGCGGTGCCGGCCACGCTCAACGTGTCCTCGCTCGACCTGCTGCATCCCCGGCTCGTGCGGCTCGACAGCGCCACCGCCGACGACGCCCGCGCCCTGATGGACGCATACGTCGCGATGGGTTGCCGCCCGACCTGGACGTGCGCGCCCTACCAGCTCCCCGACCGACCCGCGCTGGGCGAGCACGTCGCGTGGGCCGAGTCGAACGCGATCGTCTTCGCGAATTCGGTGCTGGGTGCGCGCACGGACCGCTACGGGGACTTCATCGACATCTGCTGTGCGATCACGGGCAGAGCGCCCGCCGCCGGACTTCACCTCGACGAGGAACGACGGGCGACCGCGATCTTCCGGGTCGAGGGACTCGATGAGTCGCTGCTCACCGACGAAGCCGCGTTCGCGGCGGTGGGGCACGTCGTCGGCCGGGCGTCCGGCACGGCGGTGCCGGCGATCGTCGGGCTTCCGGTCGAGACGTCGGAGGACCAGCTGAAGGCGCTCGGCGCGGCCGCGGCGTCGTCGGGCGCGGTCGCGATGTTCCATGCGGTCGGGGTGACCCCGGAGGCTCCGACGCTCGAAGCGGCCACGGGAGGGCTCAGGCCCACGCTCGACATCGCCGTAGGCCCCGCGGCGCTGAGGGCGGCGCGCGATGAGCTGTCGACCGTGGAGGTCGGCGCCGCCGTCGGCAGCGTCAGCATCGGCACGCCTCATTGCTCGGTGGCCGAGCTTCGGCGCCTCGCCTTGCTGGTCGAGGGCGTTCGGCTCAGGGTGCCGCTCTACGTGAGCACCGGGCGCGACGTGCTCGCGGCAGCCGAAGCC
>JBOGVO010000166.1:0-13767 GCA_050692855.1 Actinomycetota bacterium
CCTGCGAGGTCGAGGTACGCGACGGCGCCCGACGGCCGTAAGAGCCCTTCGATCGAACGATGGTGCTGGCCGGCAAGGACCTCGGTCGGCGCCATGATCGCGGCCTGGTGCCCGGCCCCGACCGCGACCAGCGCGGCGTAGACCGCCACCAGGGTCTTGCCGGACCCGACATCGCCCTGCAGGAGCACGTTCATCGGGCGAGGCCTCGCCATCGCCTCACCCACCTCGCGCATCGCCCGCCGCTGGGCGTCGGTGGGCTCGAACGGGATCGTCGCCGTGAGCCGGTCGGTGAGGCGCCCGTCGAGGTCGTGGGCGACGCCGGCGCTCTCGGCTTCCACACGATGCTTGCGGAACGCCACGCCCAGCTCGAGCGTGAACAGCTCGTCGAACTTGAGCCGCTGCCGCGCCGCCGCGAGCGCCGCCTCGTCGGCAGGGAAATGGATGTCGCGCAGGGCCCGGTCGTAGCCGCCGAGCCCCTCGGCGACGACGATCTCCTCGGGGAGCGGGTCGTCGATCGGGCCGAGCCGCTCGAAGGCCCGGTGCAGCAGCTCGCGGATCGTTCGGGTCGTGATGCCTTCGGTGGCCGGGTGCACCGGGGTGATCCGCCCGGTGTGCACCAGGTCGGTCTCGTCGCCGCGCAGGATCTCGACCTCCTGCTTCGCGAGCTGCATCCGTCCCCGGTACAGGGTGGCCACGCCGGAGACGGCCACCTCGGTGCCCTCGCGATAGAGGCCGGCCGTCCACGGCTGATTGAAGAACGTGAGGTCGAGGAAGCCGGTCCCGTCGCCGACCGTGACCGTCACGAGCGTGGTGCGACGGTTCCGTGTGGGTCGCTTCCGCACCGTGCGGACGTGCGCGATGACCGTGACCTGGGCGCCGATCTTCGCGTCGCGGATCGTCTCGACCCGCGATCGATCGATGTAGCGCCGCGGGTAGTGGTGGACGAGGCCGCCCACCGTGCGGATCTCGAACGCGCTGTCGGCGAGCACCTCGAAGGCCGGAGGCCCCTTGGTGCGGAACCCCGTCCGTCGCTTCGCGAGCACGGGGTCGATGTCGAGGACGGGCGAGTCGAGGGTCAGCGCCGGCATCCATCGGTTCTATCACGCGGTCCGGACCCCTCGTCGTGCGTGGGCAACCGTACGATGACCGGATGCTCCGCCGGATGCTCGACCGTGCCGTCCCCGTCGTGGTGATCGTCTCGCTCGCACTCGTCGCGTGTGACGACTCGGAGCCGTCGTCGGGCTCGACGGCGTCGTCGCCGGCGATCGTGGCCGTCGACGGCGTCGCCGGGCTGCCCACGACCGTCGCGGCGCTGCCCACCACCGACGTCGCGGCGTTCCGGTCGCTCCTCGGCGACCTGCGCGGCACGCCGGTCGTCGTGAACCTGTGGGCGTCGTGGTGCGGGCCGTGCACGCGCGAGATGCCGTTGCTGGCGCTCGCCGCGGCCGATCATCGCGACGTGCAGTTCCTCGGGGTCGACACGCTGGATTCCCGGAGCGGCGCCGAAGACTTCATCGCCGAGCACGCGGTGCCGTTCCCGTCGCTGTTCGACCCGGACGGTGCGATCCGGACCGATCTGGCGGGCAACGGCCTGCCGATCACCGTCTTCTTCGACGCCGACGGGAACCAGGTCGCGAAGGTCGACGGGGAGCTCGGCCGGGAGACCCTCGACGAGCATCTCGCCGACGTGGCGCCGTGAGCGGGGTGACCGCGTGGCCGTCTGCCCATGGCCGTCTGCCCATGATCGTCTGGTAGCCTCGTCCGGCTATGGCAGCGGTCTGTGACATCTGTGGGAAGAAGCCGTTCTTCGGCAAGGCCGTCACGTTCTCGCACAAGCGGAACAATCGCCGGTGGGATCCGAACGTGCAGCGGGTGAGAGCCTTGGTCGACGGCACCCCGCGCCGCGTGAACGCATGCACCTCGTGCATCAAGGCGGGCAAGGTCGCCCGCATCCCTCGCTCAGCGTAGTCGTGCTCCCGCCGGCCCTCCGGGGCCTCGGAGCCGGCCGGAGCGGCCTTCCTCGAAGTGGTCCCACCCCTCGGACTCGAGCGCCCGTTCGCTCCCGTCGGCCTCGATCAGCGTCAGCCCGTCCGACACGACCTCGCCGATCTCCGTGAGGGGTACGGCGAAGCGCTCCCGCAGGTCGTGGGCCGCCGCGGCAGCCGCGGCGTCGTCGGGCAGGGTGACGAGCAACTCGTAGTCCTCGCCGCCGGACAGGGCATCCTGCGGGGTCGCCGCGGATGCGATCGGCACCGCGTCGAGGAGGATGCGAGCGCCGACGCCGCTCGCGTCGGCCAGCCGCGCCAGGTCTGCCGCAAGCCCGTCCGAGACGTCGATCATCGCGGTCGCTCCGTGTGCGGCGAGCACACTGGCCTCCCCCACGCGCGCCTCGGGCCGGAAGAACGGCGCGACCGCGGCCCGGCTGTCGCGCCCCCAGTCACCCCCATCCATCGCCAGGCGGAGACCGGCCGCGGCGCCGCCGAGGGATCCGGTGACCAGGAGGAGGTCGCCGGCCTTCGCGCCCGCACGCGTCACGGCCCGGCCTCGCGCCACCTCCCCCGTCACGCTGATCGAGATCGAGATCTCGCTGCCGCGAGAGAGGTTCCCTCCCACGAGCCAGATCGCGGAGCCGTCACAGGCCTCGCGCATGCCGGCGAACAGCTCCATCGCCCACGCGGCGTCGACGTCGTCGCTGAGCGTCAGGGCGCACAGCGCGTACCTGGGACTCGCCGCCATCGCCGCGATGTCGCTGACCGCGACGACCACGGCCCGGTAGCCGATCTCGCGCGCCGTGGCGATCGATCGCTCGAAGTGGGTCCGCTCGACCATCTGGTCCACCGTGAGGACGAGCTCTCCCGTGCCGGTGGCCACGACCGCCGCATCGTCGCCGACGCCGACCCGCACCTCGTCACCGGGCCCGGAGAGCACCTTGCGGATCGCCTCGAGGAGCTCTCGTTCCGAGATGTTCATCGCGTCCCTCCCCGCGCCACCCCTGTCTCCGGCCCTGCGTCCGGCCGGATCGTTCCGTTCCGCTTCCGTTCGTCCGTTCCGAACGAGGCGACGGGGCGGGCTTCGCCCCGGCGGCGCCTGGGAGCCCGAGGCCGTTCGGTAGACTTCCACCGTACCCCGACCACCCACCGCGAGGTCGGCGTCGGACCGCAGAGCCCATCCGAGGAGGCCCATCGTGGCAGAGGTTCTCGTCAACCCCACCCCTGAGGAGCTCAGGAAGCTCACCGAGGAGATGCCCGAGACCCGCATCTCCGAGTTCGACAACACCAACACGCAGACGAGGGTGCTCGCCCGCAGCGCCGACAGCACCTACGTCGTCGACCGGACGTCCAGTGGCAAGACCATGTCGCGCGAGGACTACGACGTGATCGCGCAGAAGCAGGACGCCTACATCGCCGAGAACGACATGATCCAGATCGACGGGTACATCGGGAACGATCCCGAGATGCGCACCGCGGCGCGCCTGTTGATGGAGAAGCGCTTCGCGAACGTCGCCGGGATGCAGCAGAAGCTCTACTTCGAGCGGCACGACGACGCGAGCGCGGAGCAGATGGTGACGGTGCTCTACACGCCCGGCCTCGAGGCGGCCGGCTACCCCAACGACCGAGTGGTCGCCGTCGACCTGGACAACTACGTGACGCGGGTCCTCAACTCGGACTACTTCGGTGAGTCCAAGAAGGGCGGCCTGCGCATGTGGAACGACATCGTCTACGGCAAGGGCGGTCTCGCGCTGCACGCCGGCTTGAAGGTGATCCCGACCGCCGGCGGAGACAAGGTGTTCATGATCATCGGCCTGTCGGGAACCGGGAAGACCACCACCACCTTCACCACGCAGAACGGCTCCCTGCCGATCCAGGACGACTTCGTCGGGCTCATGCCGGGCGGCTTCGCGTCCGGCACGGAGAACGGCTGCTTCGCGAAGACCTTCGGCCTCGACCCGAACCTCGAGCCGTCGATCCACGGGGCGGTCGTGAAGCCGACCGCTTACCTCGAGAACGTCTCGATGGACGAGCACGGCACGGTCGACTTCTCCGACGAGCACCACACGAGGAACGGGCGGGCTGTCTTCGAGATGAAGGACCTGATGGCGTACGGGGATGCCCGCGACGTGGGTCCGGTCGACTACCTGCTGATCCTCAACCGGAACGAGAACATCATCCCGGCCGTCGCCAAGCTCGATCAGGAGCGCGCCGCCGCGTTCTTCATGCTCGGCGAGACGACCGGCACCTCGGCGGGCGGCGCGACCGAGGAGGGCAAGTTCCTCCGGGTGCCCGGCACGAACCCGTTCTTCCCGCTCCCCCACGGCTTGCAAGGGAACCGCCTGCTCGACCTGCTCGCCACACACCCGATCGAGACCTACCTGCTGAACACGGGCCGGATCGGTGGGAAGGAAGACGACGATCGCTCGAAGAAGCTGCGCATCCCCGACACCTCGGCCTGCGTGAAGGGCATCGCCGAGCAGACGATCGAGCTCGAGGAAGACCCCGACTTCGGGTATCAGGTCGCGACGTCGGTGCCCGACCTCGACGACGACGAGAAGCTCCAGCCTCGGAGGCTCTACGAGCGTGGGGGTCGGGCAGACGAGTACGCGAAGATCGTCGAAGGGCTGAAAGCCGATCGGGTCGCTCATCTGCAGCAGTTCACGCAGCTCAGCGAGGAGATCATCAAGGCGGTCGGCTGATAGGAGCGCTCGCGCGATGCGGACTGACGAGATGCACGGGGGCCACGACGCCCACGGGGGGCACGCAGCCCACGGCGGCGACGGCGGGCACGAAGGGCACGAGGACCACGACGCCCACGCCGGCCACAGCGTGGCGATGTTCCGCGACCGCTTCTGGCTGAGCCTGCTCCTGAGCGTTCCGGTCCTGATCTGGTCGGAGATGCTGCAGGACCTGCTCGGCTTCACGGCGCCCAGCGTGCCGGGCGATCGGTGGATCCCGCTCGTGTTCGGCACCGCGGTCTTCCTCTACGGTGGCTCGCCGTTCCTGAAGGGTGGTTGGAGCGAGCTCCGCGACCGCACGCCGGGCATGATGCTGCTGATCTCGCTCGCGATCACCGTCGCGTTCGGCTCGAGTCTCGCGAGCGAGGCCGATCTGCTCGACCTCGACTTCTGGTGGGAGCTTGCCCTGCTGATCGACGTGATGCTGCTCGGGCATTGGCAGGAGATGAAGGCGATCGGGCAGGCGTCGAGCGCCCTCGACGCGCTCGCCGCGCTCCTGCCCGACATGGCCGAACGCGTCGAGGGCGCGGGCACCACGGAGGTGGCCATCGCCGACCTGCGCCCGGGCGACCTGGCGCTCGTGCGGCCGGGCGGCCGGGTGCCGGCCGACGGCACGATCGCATCGGGCGAGGCCGCCTTCGACGAATCGATGATCACGGGTGAGTCGCGCCCCGTGCAGCGTGCCCCCGGCGATCACGTCGTCGCCGGCACCGTTGCGACGGACTCGTCCGTCCGGCTCCGGGTCGAGGCGGTCGGCGACGACACGGCGCTCGCCGGCATCCGCCGTCTCGTGGCCGACGCGCAGTCATCGCGATCGAAGGCGCAGGCGCTGGCCGACCGCGCGGCCGCCCTCCTGTTCTACGCGGCGCTCACCGCGGGAACCGTCACGTTCGTCGTGTGGTGGGCGCTCGGCGATACGGGCGAAGCCCTGGAGCGCACCGTGTCCGTGCTGGTGATCGCCTGCCCCCACGCGCTCGGACTCGCGATCCCGCTCGTGATCGCCCTGTCGACCGCGATGTCGGCCCGCCAGGGCATCCTCGTGAAGGACCGGCTCGCGCTCGAGCGCATGCGCGCGGTCGACGCGGTGCTGTTCGACAAGACCGGCACGCTCACCGAGGGCGCGCCGGCGGTGCACGACGTGGCGGCCGCCGACGGCGACACCGACGCGCTGCTGCGCCTGGCCGCCGCCGTCGAGGCCGAGAGCGAGCATCCGCTCGCCCGCGCGATCGTCGCGGCGGGAGCCGAGCGAGGCGGGGTGCCGGAGGCCTCGGCGTTCCGGTCGATCGCCGGGCGCGGGGTCGAGGCCGAGGTCGGCGGCCGTCTCGTCGCCGTCGGAGGGCCGGCGCTGTTCCGCGAACGCGATCTCACGCTCCCCGAGACGCTCGAGCGCCGGGCCGGGGAGTGGCGGAAGCGCGGGGCGACGGTGCTGTCGGTCCTCGACGGCGATCGCGTGGCCGGCGCGATCGCCCTCGAGGATGTCGTCCGGCCCGAGTCCCGCGCGGCGGTCGACGCGCTGCACGACGAGGGCCTGCGCGTCGTGATGATCACCGGCGACGCGCAGCCGGTGGCCGACGCCGTCGCGCACGAGCTCGGCGTCGACGAGGTCATGGCCGAGGTGCTTCCGGAACAGAAGGATTCGAAGGTCGCGGAGCTGCAGGGCCGCGGGTTGCGCGTGGCGATGGTGGGTGACGGCGTGAACGACGCTCCGGCGCTCGCCCGTGCCGACGTGGGCATCGCGATCGGCGCGGGCACCGACGTGGCGATCGAATCCGCCGGCGTCGTGCTCGCCAGCGACGACCCGAGGGGAGTGCTCTCCGTGCGACGCCTGTCCAAGGCGAGCTACCGGAAGATGGTGCAGAACCTCGCGTGGGCGACCGGGTACAACGTGTTCGCGATCCCGCTCGCCGCCGGCGCGCTCGCGTGGGCCGGGGTGGTGCTGCCCCCCGCCTTCGCCGCTGCGCTCATGAGCCTGTCGACGATCGTGGTGGCCGCGAACGCCCAGCTGCTCCGCCGCGTCGATCTCGACCCCGACTCGATCGCCCCCGTCACCTCGGGCCGACCGCGCACGCGACCCGAAGCCCCCGTTCCGACGTGAGGCTCGGCCTCAACGATCCTTCGCGCGCTGTCCCAGGAAGTAGGCCGTCACCAGCTGCAGCGCGCCGAGCACGAGGAACACCAGATAGAGCCACTGGTACGCCCGAGCATCGTCGGTGAAGGCGCGGCCCCGCGTGTCGGTGAGCGCGTAGAGCGTGAAGGCCGCCGCCAGCACCACCCACAGGCCGACCCGGCCGGCGACGAAGAGCGCGTAGAGCACGAGGTCGGAGGTGCGAGCGCTCTCGTACGGTGCGCGCGCCCAGTGCACCAGCGATCGTACGCCGAGCGCCGCGAAGATCAGCGCCAACGCGATCTCGACGACCCTCACGCTTCCTCCCGGGCCCCGCGGAGCGCGTCGCGCACCTGCCCGTCGGTCGTCTGTTCGAACCGCTCGTACCACTGTCCAACGGCGCGCAGGTCGGCGGGGGTGAGGGGGACGACGCAGCGGTCGCAATCGGGGCCGAGCCGGCGCTCGATGCCCTTCGGACCGACCGGCGCCGCGAAGACGACCTGAGCCGCGCCCTGACCCCTCGCCCACCTGAGCGCCGCGAGGGCCGTGACCCCGGTGGCCACACCGTCGTCGACCACGATCGCCGTGACCCCGTGCAGGTCGGCCGGCGGCTTCCCCTCGTGGTAGGCCGCGGCCCTCCGTTCGATCTCCGCTTCCTGCCGGCGGGCCTCGGCCTCGACGTACTCGTCGGGGATGCCGAGGGCGACGAGGCTGGCGCGATCCACGACGCGCACGCCCGGGGCGACCGCGCCGATGCCGAGCTCCGGGTTCCCCGGCGCGCCGAGCTTGCGAGGGATCACCACATCGAGGGGGACATCGAGGGCTCGGGCCACCTCGGCGGCGACCACCACCCCTCCCCTGGCGACCCCGAGCACCACGACCGGCGGCTCCACCGTGCCGCGCAACGACTCACCCAGCCGGCGTCCGGCATCGACGCGATCCCTGAACACCCCTCGATGATGCGCGTTGCGCCCTCCACGCGTCCACGGCTAGCATCAGCCTCCTCACGACACCAGGAGGGGAAGCTCGGTGGTGCACGCGTACATCCTGATCCAGACCGAGGTGGGCAAGGCAGCGTCGGTCGCCGATGCCGTTCGGGCGATCCCCGGGGTGGCCGAGGCCGAGGACGTGACCGGCCCCTACGACGTGATCGTGCGGGCCGAGGCGAAGACGGTCGACGAGCTCGGCAAGCTGGTCGTCGCCCGCATCCAGGCGGTGGAGGGCATCACCCGAACCCTCACCTGCCCGGTCGTGCACCTGTAGCCGCGCGCCCTCGACGCCCCGGCGGCCGTCACGCCGAGCTCAGCCGACGGGCGGGTCGAGCTCGGGAGCGGTCGTTCGTTTGATCCGCTCGGCCTCGTGCCGTTCCAGGGCGAGATCGATCAACCGCTCGATGAGGTCGCCGTACCCCAGCCCGCTCGCCCCCCACAGCTTCGGGTACATGCTGATCGACGTGAATCCCGGGATCGTGTTGATCTCGTTGATGAACAGCTCGTCTCCGCGCAGGAAGAAGTCCACCCGGGCCATGCCCCAGCACTCCACCGCCTGGAACGCGGTCACCGCCATGCGTTGCACCCTGGCCTGCACCGCAGGGTCGATCCGCGCGGGGATGTCGAGGCGCGCGCCCTCGGCGTCGAGGTACTTCGAGACGTAGTCGTAGAACTCGTGCCCGGTCGGCACGATCTCCCCGCAGACCGATGCGACCGGGTCGTCGTTGCCGATCGCGGCGCACTCGATCTCACGCACCGCTTCGAGGCCCTGCTCGACCACGGCCTTCCGGGCGTAGCGGAACGCCTCGGCCATCGCCGCGTCGAGCGCAGCGGGGTCGTGGACCTTCGAGATCCCGACCGACGATCCGAGGGTGGCGGGCTTGGCGAACACCGGGTACCCGAGCGCCGCGACCCGGGCGGCAACACCCTGCGGGTCCTCGAGCCATTCCGGTTCCCGGACCGCTTCCCATGGGCCGACGGGCAACCCGGCCGCCGCGAACAGCACCTTCTGGATCGCCTTGTCCATGCCGATCGCGGAGCCCAGGACCCCGGCGCCGACGTACGGCACGTCCGCGAGCTCGAACATGCCCTGCACCGCGCCGTCCTCCCCCATCGGCCCGTGCAGCACGGGCAGCACCACGTCGATCGACTCGCGGCTGCCGTCGGCTCCGACGAGCTCGCGGGAGGACCCCTCGCCCGCGAGCGCGACGCCCGCGCCCGAGCCCTCGACGACCTGGGGCATGCGCCCGGTCTCGGCCGGCAGCGCGGGGGGGCCCGGGACCAGATGCCAGCGGCCCTCGCGGGTGATGCCGACCGGCACCACGTCGAACCGCTCGCGGTCGAGGGCGTCGATCACCGAGCGGGCGGAGATGCAGCTGATCTCGTGCTCCGCGGAACGTCCTCCGAACAGCACGAGGACGCGTCGCCGCTCGGTCACACCTTCTCCAGCGCTCGCTCGGCGTCCTCGACGATGTCCTCGGCGTCCTCGATGCCGACGCTCACTCGCACCAGGCCGTCGGCGATGCCCGCCGCCCGCCGGGCGTCGGGATCCATCTGCCGATGGGTCGTCGACGCGGCGTGGCCCACCAAGGTGTGAGTGCCGCCGAGGCTCGTCGCGACCCACGCGAGCTCCAGGGCGTCGCAGAAGCGCTGTCCGCCGTCGACGCCTCCGGCGACCTCCAGCGCGAGCATGCCGCCGAACCCGTGGGAGAACTGCCGCGCCGCCACCTCGTGCTGGGGATGCGACGCGAGCCCCGGATACCGCACCTGCTCGACCTTCGGGTGCCCCTCGAGGGCCGAGGCGAGCGCCATCGCGTTCGCGCAGTGCCGATCCATGCGCAGCCCCAGCGTCATCAGACCGCGGAGGCAGAGCCACGCCTCGAACGGAGCCATCGTGCCGCCGGTGTCGATCGCCACGTCGCGCAGACGGGCCCGCCCCGCCTCGCTCGTGCAGACGACGCCCGCGATCAGATCGTGGTGCCCGCCCACGTACTTCGTGGCCGAGTGGCACACGTACTCGAATCCGAGGGAGACCGGGGTGCACAGGTAGGGAGAGGCGAACGTGTTGTCGACCGACGCGGGCACTCCCGCCTCGCGACAGGCGGCGCCGAGCGCCGTCAGGTCGGCCACGGTGACGTTCGGGTTCGCGATCGTCTCCACATGGAAGAGCGCGGCGCCCCGAAGTGCGGCCCGCACCGCGTCGAGATCGTGGGGATCGACCAGCGTGACCTCGACGCCGTTGCGCGGCAACACGTGCGTCGCGAGGGAGTAGGTGCCCCCGTACAGCTCGGTGCTGAGCACGACCCGATCCCCGGCCCCCGCGTGAGCGGCGAGCACCGAATGGATCGCCGCCATGCCCGAGGCGAAGCCGAACGCCGCCTCCGTGCCCTCGAGCGCCGCCATCTGCGCCTCCAAGGCGGCGACCGTCGGGTTGCCGTAGCCACGGGTGTAGGTGAAGCCGGGCGAGCGGAACGCGATCGTCTCGGCGTACGCCTCGGAGTCGGCGAACCGGAACGTCGACGTCTGGTACAGGGGGACGCTGGGGGTCTCCTGGTCCACCGGCGGAGGCGTGGCCCCGTGCACCGCCCGCGTCGAGAACCCTCGTGATCCGTTCATGCCTCGGAGCCTACCCGTCGTCGGTCCACGATCTCGGGTAGGCGGCCCTCAGGTCCCGCACCATCGCGGTGAGCACCGCCATGACGTCGGCGGTCGCCGCTCGCATCGCGGCGGGGTTCGCCACCGGCATCGCATCGGCGTCGGTCCGCTCCCCCGGCCCGACGGTCAGCTCGATCGGCGGTCCCGCCCGCAGCCACACCGGGCGGCCGAGCTTCAGGCTTCCCTTGCCGGTCTTCTGCCACACCGTCTGCGAGCCCCAGCTCACCAGGGGCGTGATGGGCACACCCGAGGAGAGCGCGAGCCTGACCACCCCGGTCTTGCCCTGCATCGGCAGGTGGTCCGGGCGCGTCGTCACGGTCCCCTCGGGATAGATCACGACGACCTCGCCCCGAGCGAGCGAGCGCTCGGCGGAGCTCAAGGCGGCGGTGGCGGCGCCCGTGCCCCTCGCGACCGGGATCTGCCGGGTCCCCCGGAACACCGTTCCGACGACCGGGATCCGGAACAGGTCGTCCTTCGCGAGGAACCGCGGCCGCCGGCCCGCCTTCACGACGGCCGACGCGCTGGTGAGCGGATCGAGGTAGGAGATGTGGTTGCAGGCGATGATGGCCGGGCCCGTGCGCGGGATGTGCTCGAGCCCCTCGTACCGCAGGTTGAACCACGCCCGCACCGGCTGGATCGCGACGGCCTTCGTGACGTGGTACCAGGGCTCGGCCAAGGGCTACGGCTCCCGGTCGCCCGGGCTCGAGGGGCCTGAAGGGGGACGCATGCGGGGGAGCGCCGCCCAGGCGCCCGGGAGCAGCCCCGCAGCCGCCAGCAGCTTCAGCGTGTCGCCGATCACGAATGGGTACAGCCCGAGCTCGAGGCCCTGCTGCAGGGGAACGTCCAGCGCTGCCATCAGCCACGGCACACCGACGCCGTAGATCACGATCGAGCCGAGCAGCATCGCCCCGATCGATGAGCGGAACGAGCGGTCCCACCCCCGGCGGGCGAGCCATCCCGTGAGCGCCGCCGCTAGGACGAACCCCCAGAGGTACCCGCCCGTGGCCGAGGCGACCCGCAGGACCTCGGCGCCGGTGCGGTGTGATCCGTCGGGCTCTGGCGCGAGCACCGGCAGCCCCGCGACGGCCCAGCCCAGGTACAGCACCAGCGTGGCCGCACCGAGCCCGGGACCGTAGGCCGCGCCCACCAACAGCACCCCCAGCGTCTGCCCGGTGATCGGCACGGGGGTGAACGGCAGCGTGAAGGAGATCTGCGCCAGGCCCGCCACCAACGCGCTTCCGGCCACGGCGCAGGCGAGCCGGAACGCCACCCGAGCGCCCGCGGCGGCCCGTGGTGGCGCCAGGGCCATCGCGAGGGTCGACATCTCCGAACCTCCTCGTCTTCGCGCTCGACCGTCCCGTCCCCGGCAGGCGCAGAGCCTACCTCGGGGCGACCGCGGGACACGCGCTAGGCTGGCCGACCGTGCGCGTGATCGTCTTGCCCGTCAAATCCCTCGCCGAGGCGAAGAGCCGCCTCGACCCGTTGCTCACGCCCCTGGAGCGCGGGGCGCTCACCCTCGCGATGCTCGAAGACGTGCTCGACGTCACTCTCGACCTCGCCGCGTGGCACACGTGGGTGATCTCGCCGGACGAGGCGGTGCTCGAGATCGCCATGGGCCGGGGTGCGCACGCGGTCGAGGAGGATCGACCGCCCCTGGCCAACGCGATCCGCCAGATCGAGGAAGAGGCCGCGGGACGGCTGGTCGAGACGCTGGCCGTGCTGCTGCCGGACACGCCGCTCGTAAACGCCGACGCACTGACGCGCGCGCTGCGCACGCTGGGCGCCGTGGTGATGGCGCCGTCGGCGGACGAGGGAGGCACGAACCTGCTGGTTCGCCGGCCGCCCGGCGTGATCGCTGCGAGGTTCGGCCACGACTCGTACCGCCGACACCTGCAGGCCGCCGCCGAGGCCGACGTGCCCATGGCGGTCATCGAAGCGCCCGAGCTCGCCTTCGATCTCGATCTCCCGAGCGATATCCTGACCGTGCTGACGTCGCGCCGCGAAGGGCGCACGCTGCAGGTCTGCCGCGATCTCGACCTGGGAGCGCGGATGGCCTCCCGAGCCTGAGGAGAGAGCGACAGTGGCCCAGGGCACGATCAAGGACTTCGATCTCGAGGCCGTTCGCGGCTCGCTCCTGATGGACGACCGCACCGAGGTCGCGATCGACGCAACGTCGCTGGAGCGTTCGGGCATCCTCACGCTCCGCATCGGCCAGCGGGTCGACTTCGCGCTCGAGGAGGTCGAGGGTGGACCCGTGGCTCGCGGGCTGCGTCTCGTGACGTTCTGACCGGACTCGACATCCGGTCCCCGCGGGCTCGGGTGGCCGGCTCGCCGGGCGGCTCCGACGACCTACTGTCCGTCGGTGCTCAGGACGTGATCGCGGAATTCCTTGCCGGGCGTGAACGCGGGCAGGTCTCGCGCGGGCACCACGATCGGGATCTCGGGTCGGCGAGGGTTCCGGGCGATCCGCTCGTTCCGATGCTTGCGCTCGAACGTCCCGAAGTCGGCGAGCGTCACGCGTTCACCTCGTACGACGGAGTCACGGATCGAGTCGATCGCCGCGTCGATCGCACGCCCAGCCTCGGCCTTCGACAGGCCGGTCCGCATGGAGACCTCCGCGACCAAGCCACCCTTGTTCATGGCTGCTCCCTCCGGTCGATCCAGGGTTCCGGGCTCCCACCGTAGTAGCCGCCGACCGCGCCGGTCAAACGGAGACCATGACGAACGGCCTTGCGGTGCAGGCACCGTGGCGAGAGGCCCGAGGCATCCTGGCCGCGTGTCCGCCCCGTTGCTAGCATGCCCGGACCACCTTGGGGCGTGGTGTAATGGCAGCACGACAGGTTCTGGCCCTGTTAGTCGAGGTTCGAATCCTTGCGCCCCAGCCCTCGAGTCGAGCGGAATCACCCGATGCCCGGAGACGTGTCGAGCACGAGCGGCGACAGCGGTTCCTGGCGGAAGTCGAAGTCGCGCGCGAGGTCGCCGAGCCGTTCCAGCTCCTCCCGCACGGTCGGACGGGAGTCGGGCCATCCGTCGGTCTCGGGGTCGAGGCGCTCCCCGCCCAGGAACCGATCCTCGATCAGCTTCAGGTAGGCGTCGTAGCTGAGGGTCTGGTGGTCGATGAACCCGGGCTTGGCCCACGGGCTGATCACCATCGACGGCACGCGGAGCCCCCAGCCGTTCTCGTCGACCACGGGCGGCTCCACGTGGTCGTAGAACCCGCCCCAGTCGTCCCAGGTGAGGAAGATCGCGGTGCGCAGCCACTGCTCCCGCGGCCCCTGCATCACGGCGTT
>JBOGVO010000167.1:0-13566 GCA_050692855.1 Actinomycetota bacterium
GATCAGGACCGGGTTGTTCTTGGTGCGTCGTGACAGCACCTGCATGACGCGTTCGATCTCTTGCTCGCGCCCGATGACAGGGTCGAGCTTCTTGTCGCGCGCGAGCTGCGTGAGGTTGCGGCCGAACTGGTCGAGCACCATCGAGCCGCTCTGCTGGCCCTCGCCGGGGCCACCTCCCGGCGTGGTCTCGCCCTTGCCGCCCGTGTACCCGGAGAGCAGTTGGATCACGGTCTGGCGCACGCGGTTGAGGTCGGCGCCGAGCTTCTGCAAGACCTGCGCGGCGACGCCCTCGCCCTCGCGGATCAACCCGAGCAGGATGTGCTCGGTACCGATGTAGTTGTGGCCGAGCTGCAGTGCCTCGCGGAGCGAGAGCTCGAGGACCTTCTTCGCCCGAGGGGTGAACGGGATGTGCCCGGTGGGGGCGGCTTGGCCCTGGCCGATGATCTCCTCCACCTGCTGGCGCACGGCCTCGAGCGAGATGTTCAACGACTCCAGAGCCTTGGCGGCGACGCCCTCGCCCTCATGGATCAGCCCGAGCAGGATGTGCTCGGTGCCGATGTAATTGTGATTGAGCATCCTGGCCTCTTCTTGTGCCAGGACCACCACTCGTCTCGCTCGATCGGTGAAGCGTTCGAACATGTCAGCGTCCTCCGGGCCACGACCCGCATGTTCCTGCCGTTGCTCGGGGATCAACGGACCCCGTCCTACCCCCGAGGCGCCTCGAGCGTCGCACCCGGTGACCGGTCGCGACGCCCGCTGACAGGAAGTATACCCGTGGCCCTCCGTATGCTCTGAACCACCGAGCCATGTTCGACCCCTTCTCCGTGCCGGCCACGGTGCCGGCCACGCTTCCCGTCCTCACTGTGTTGTTCGGACATTCTCTGTCGGAGGATTAGGTGCCTTTCGACGGAGGCCGCGAATCCCCCGTTCGGACCATCAAATGTCCTCCTTCCGGCCCGTTGTGTGGGGAGGACGGTGGGTGCCAGGATGGGCGAGTCCCGTTGGGGCGCATATCACCGGCCGCACGAGTGAGGGGAACCGTGTGCTGGACACCACCCATACGCTCGAAGGAGAGACGCACGTGCGAGTCCTCGTGGTCGACGACCATCCGGCGTTCCGTCGGGCGCTCACGTCGGCCCTCCGCCTGGTGGGCGACATCGAGATCGCCGGTGAAGCGGGCGGAGGGGTCGCCGCCTGCAACCAGGCCGACGCCCTCGACCCCGACGTGGTCCTGATGGACCTGTCGATGCCCGATCTCTCGGGCATCGACGCGATGAAGAAGATCCACGAGTCGCGACCCGACCTGCCCGTCGTCATCCTGACGGCGCACGCCGACGCCGGCGTCGAACGGGAGGCGCGCGAGGCGGGGGCGCGAGGATTCCTCGCCAAGGGCACCGGGCTGCACGACCTGGTGATCACCCTGCAAGAGGCCACCGGCGACGAACCGGTGCTCTAGCCGGCCGTCATCGTGGCTGTTCACGCAACGCGCGCACCCGCTCGGAGAGCACCACGAGCAGCGCACGCATCATCTCCGGGTTGTCGTCCAGCAGCCGGTTGAAGTTCCAGGAGGGGATCGCGAGCGTCCGCAACTCCCCCTTGGCGATGACCGTGGCCGAGCGAGGCTTCCCGTCGATCAGCGACATCTCGCCGAAGTAGTCGCCGGGATCCATCGTGCCGAGCGCGACTCCCCCCTGGCTCGCGACGGCCTGCCCGGACATGATCAGATGGAAGCCGATCGCGGAATGGTCCTCCTCCACCACGGTCTTGCCATCGGGGTGCGTGACCTCCTTGGCGATCTCGGAGACGCGATGCAACGACCGGTCGGACATGCCCTGGAAGAGGGGCACCTGCCTCAACGTCTCGATGACATCGTCCGGCATCGACCTCCCCCTTCGATCTGCATCGTTCGGCGTCGGGAGCATAGCCCCGGGCCGTGTCCGGGCGCGAGCGAGCCCGACGACGGCGCCGGATCAGGAGCCGATCGCCACGGTCGCGCCGACGACGACCAGGCCGATCCCCGTCCATCCGAGCACACCCGGGTGCTCGCGGGCCAGGAGCACCGCCAGCACGACCGAGACCTCCCGGAGCGTGGCCACCCGGCCGACGGGGGCGAGCCGGAGCGCGAACAGGACGAGCGCGTACGCCCCGACGCTGCCGAGTGCGATCACGGCGCCGGTGCGCCAGGATGCACGGAGCCGCTCGACGTCGAACCGGGTCGTGGCCGCCACCAGCAGGCCTTCGAGCCCGAGGGTGCCGGCCAGATAGGCGAGGGGCGCCGCACCGTTGCGGACGGCCCTGGCGTCGACGACCGTGTACGCGGCGATCGAGAGACCCACCACGAGCGCGAACCCGGTCGCGGCGAGGGTTCCCTGGCGATGGGACCGGAACGCGATCATCGCCAGGCCCAGGGCGACGCACGCTGCGGCCACGAGCGTCCGCGCCGTCGCGGGCTGGCCCACCACGACGGTCGCCGCGATCGTCGCCAGCAAGGGCGCCGAACCTCGACCCACGGGATAGGTGACCGAGAGCTCCCCCCGCCGATAAGCGCCAGCGAGCGCGAGCCCGTACACGGTCTCGGCGACACCGCTCACGACAACGAGCCCCGACATCGCCTCGCTGCCACGCGATCCTCGGCGGCGTGCAGGCGGACGTTCCACAGGGCGTGGAGCAGAGCGGCGGCGAGCACCAGCGCGATCGCCGCCGGGTCCATCGTGGCGCGGCTACTCCGGGCGCTGGCTCGGGAACATGATCAGATCACGCAGGCTCGCCGCGTCCGTGAGCAGCAGCAGCAGCCGGTCGATGCCCAAGCCGAGACCGCCGACGGGGGGCATGCCGTGCTCGAGCGCCCGCAGGAAGTCCTCGTCGAAGGGATGCACCTCGTCCCCGAGCACCTCCTTCATCCGCTGCTGCAGCTCGAACTTCGCCCGCTGCTCGATCGGGTCGGTGAGCTCGCTGAATGCCGTGACCAACTCGATACCGCCCGCGATCAGGTCGAAGTGCTCGGTGAGGCCTGGGTTCTCGCGGTGGGGGCGCGCGAGCGGCGACACCTCCCGAGGGAAGTCGCACACGAACGTCGGCCGCTCGATCGTGGCCTCGACGAGCTTCTCGAAGAGCTCCTGGACGATCTTGCCCGGCCCCCAAGCGTCGTCGACCGGCACCTCGTGCCGCTCGGCGAGACCAGGGAGGTCCGGGTGTTCCAGCGTCACCGGCTCTCCCACCGCCTCGCTCACCGACCCGAGGATCGTGACCCGTGCGAACGGAGGGGTGAGGTCGATCGTGGTGCCACGGAGGGGGACGAGGGGGTCGGCGGCATCCCGCCCCATGATGGGGCCGACCGCCCGCGCGCACTCGACGATCAGGGCCTCGCTGAGCGACATCATCGTGTGGTAGTCGCCGTAGGCTTGGTACGCCTCGAGCATCGTGAACTCGGGGTTGTGGTCGCGATCGATGCCCTCGTTGCGGAAGTTGCGCCCCAGTTCGTACACACGCTCGATGCCGCCGACGAGCATGCGCTTCAGGTAGAGCTCGAGCGAGATGCGCAGCTTCATCTCGAGATCGAGCGCGCGATGGTGCGTCGTGAACGGGCGGGCATTCGCGCCACCGGCCACGACCTGCAGCATCGGCCCCTCGAACTCCACGAACCCCAGCTCGTCGAGCACCCTGCGCATCGTCTTCAGCACGGCCGCCCGCGCGAGCACATGGCGGCGGGGGCGGTCGTCGGCGATCAGGTGCAGGTAGCGACGTCGCTGCTGGAGATCGGGGTCCTGCAGGCCGTGCCACTTCTCCGGCAGGGGCCGGAGCGCTTTCGTGAGCATCGCCCATCGCTCCGCGAAGACGCTGAGCTCCCCTTTGCGGGTGGTGCCGACCATGCCCGTGACGCCGATGATGTCGCCGAGGTCGACGTCGTCGAGCAGCGAGAAGAGCCGCTCGGGCAGGCCGGCCTTGCTCGCGACCACCTGCAGGTCGCCGGTCCGGTCCCTGATCACGAGGAACTTCAGCTTGCCGATGTCCCGTTTGAGCACGAGGCGTCCCGCGATCGTCACCACGTCGTCGGTGACCGTGTCGGGCTCGAGCTCCTGATGCGTCGCTCGCACGTCGGCCACTGCCGCCGGCTCGGCGACGCCGAGGGCGAGATCGAGCGTGAGGGCGAACGCGGGCATCCCCGCTTCCTCGAGTCGTTCGAGCGACGCGCGCCTGGCCGCGAGGATCTCGGCCTCCCGAGAGCCGCGATCGTCGGCGCCGCCCTCCGACGAGACCTCCGACGTCCCCTCGTCAGTCATGGGCGGTCACGACGTTCTTCTCGAAGACGAGGCGCAGGCCCTCCAGCGTGAGCGAGGGCTCGTGCCGGTCGATCGTCGAGCAATGTGGGATGACCACGGGGGCGAGCCCACCGGTCGCGATGGTCGTGGCCCCGGGCAGCTCCCCGCGGAGGCGCGTCACGATCGCGTCGACCTCGCCAGCGGTGCCGAAGATCAGGCCCGACTGGATCGCCTCGACGGTGTTCCTGCCGATGACGTTCGGCGGGGCCGTGAGCTCGACGCGGGTGAGCCGCGCGGTGCGAGAGAACAGGCTCGCAGCGCTCGCCTGCATGCCCGGCGCGATCACGCCGCCGACGAACTCGCCGTGCTCGCTCACCACGTCGAAGTTCGTGGCGGTGCCGAAGTCCACGACGATCGCCGGACCGGCGGCGAGGGTGAACGCCGCGAGCGCGTTCACGACCCGGTCGGCCCCGACCTCGCGCGGGTTGTCGGTCAGGACCGGCACGCCCGTCTTGATGCCGGGCCCCACGATCACGGGCGCGAACGGGAAGTACTGGCTCGTCATCTCGCGGATCGTCGCGGTGACATCGGGGACGACGCTCGCGACCACGAGCCCGGTCACCTGGGATTCGAACGCCATGCCGCGCTGCTCCAGGAAGCCGGCGAGGGTCAGGGCGAGCTCGTCGGGCGTGCGCTCCGGATGGGTCGACAGGCGCCAGGTGTGCTCGAGCTCAGGTCCTCGGAACACCCCGAGCACCATCTCGGTGTTGCCGACGTCGGCGGCGAGCAGCACGGCGCTTCACGGCCCCTTCCCTTCCGGCTCGAGCCGGAACGACGGTCCATCGTCGCCCACGGACTCGTGCCGCGACAACCGGAGGTTGTCGATCAACCGGGCGGACGGGAAGTCCCCCGCCACCAAGGCGCGCGGGGAGACACCCGGACCGATCCTGCCGATCCGCTCGAACGATCGGTCGTCGACCACGGCCGCGTAGTCGAGCCGTGCCAGCGGCGTGGCGCCGATCTCGCGGGCCATGGCCGCCACGAGCACGTTCGCGTCGCGCTCCCCGCTCCGGGCCATGGCCGCAGCCTCGCTCAGGGCGAGGAACAGGCATCCCGCCTGCTCTCGCTCCTCGGGCGAGAGCCGCGCGTTGCGTGAGGACGACGCGAGACCGTCGGGCTCCCGAACCGTCGGGCACGCGACGACCTCGACCGGGAGACGCTCGTGCCTGACCATGCGTCGCACCAGGAAGAGCTGCTGCGCGTCCTTCTCGCCGAAGTAGGCCGCGCACGGACCGGTGACGTCGACCAGGCGATGCACGACGGTGAGCACACCCTCGAAGTGGCGTGGCCGGGACGTCCCCTCGAACGCGGCGCCCACCGGCCCCGGATCGGGCACGGGGAGCTCGGCGCCGGGCGGATACACCTCGTCGACGTCGGGGGCCCACACGGTGTCGACCCCGTACTCATCGCAGAGGGCCAGATCCCGATCCTCGTCGCGCGGGTAGCGCTCGAGGTCGGCCGGGTCGGAGAACTGGCGCGGGTTCACGAAGATGGACACGACGACCGTCCGACGCTCGTCTCGCGCCCGTCGGATCAACGACACGTGCCCCTCGTGCAGCGCGCCCATCGTCGGCACCAGGCCGACCTCGTCGCCCGCCGCGCGAGCGGCGTCGGTCGCCGCGCGCAACGCCTCCGCCCGATCGATCACGTCCACGGTCGGAGGGCCTCCTCGATCCGCGCCCCGCCCTCGGACGTCAGGCGCCCGCTCCGCATCGCGAGATCGACGGCCACGCGAGCCATCTCCACGTACGCGTCGACGGCCCACGGGGCACGGTCCGACAGCGCCTCGAGGTTGCGCGAGACCGTCACCCCGTCGCCGCGCACGACCGGACCGGTGAGCGCCTGCATCGGGCCCACCCGAGCGACGTTGGCCACCGTCGCCTCCTGCAGGGCCGCGAGGGCGGCGGTGGGATCGGGCACCCCCGCGGACGCCAACAGCAGCTCGGCCACGCCGGCCGCCGCCACCAGGTAGTTGGAGGCGAACACCGCGGCGGCGTGATAGATCGCCCGGTGCTCGTCGGGCAACCGGAACGGCACCCCCCCGATGTCCTCCGCGAGACGCTCACCGACTACGTAGCCCTCGTCGTCGTCGGCCCCGATCGCGACGGTGCACCCGGGGAGGCGCTCGATCGCGGCTTCCACGTCGGGGAACGTCTGCAGCGGATGCAGCCCGAGCCGACGCGCGCCCGCATCGCGAGCGGCATCGAGGATCGAGAGCGGCGTGGCCCCCGACAGGTGCGCGACCCACGGGCCGTGGGAGACCGCTCCCGCGGCGGCGATCGCCTCGACGACCGGCTCGATCAGGTCGTCGGGCACCGCGACCAGCACGAGCTCCGCGTCGCGGGCCGCAGCAGCCGAGTCGAGCACCGGCACCCCCGGCAGGAATCGCTCGGCCCGCTCGGCGGTGTCGGCCCGGCCCGAGACCCCGACGATCCGGTGGCCGGCTCGGTCGAGGAGCACGGCGATGGCCGTGCCGGCCCGCCCCGCCCCGATGACGGCGACGTCCATGGCCGTCACCCGACGCGCAGCGGCGGTGCGAAGGGCCTCGCACCGCCGGCGGCGTCGGCACCGAGGGGCACATCGAGCACGCGACGGCCGTCTGGCATGACCGGATCGGGATCGAGCTCGAGCAGGGGCAGCAGCACGAAGGCTCGCTCCAGCATCCTCGGGTGGGGCACCGAGAGGTCGGGCTCGTCGATCGTGCGCCCGCCGTAGAGCAGGATGTCGATGTCGATCGTGCGCGGTCCCCAACGCGTTTCGCGCACGCGCCCGAGCGCGGCTTCCACGCGATGACATGCCGCGAGCAGCTCGTGCGGATCGAGCCCGACCTCGGCTCGCACCACCACGTTCAAGAAGTCGGGCTGCTCGACCCCTCCCACGGGGTCGGTCTCCCACACACGCGAGCTGGCGACGATGCTGATCGAGGGATCGTCGCTCAGCATGTCGACCGCACGCTGGAGCGTATCGAGACGATCTCCCAGGTTCGCACCGAGGCCGAGCAGCACGGTTTCGCTCACGATCCTCGGCCGGAACCCGCACCTGCCGTGACGGCCGCCGCCACGCCGTCGATCTGCAGGCGCTCTGCGGCATAGGGCTTGTGAACGATCGCTGTCACCCGTGCCACGTGGTCGAGCGCCAACACTCGCTGAGCGATCGCACCGGCCATCGCCTCGATCAGGTCGAACGACCCGTCGGAGACCACAGCGCGCACGGCGTCGGTCACCCCGCGGTAGTCGGCGGTGGCGTCGATCGAGTCGGTCCCCACGTCGACCTCGAGATCGAGATCGACGACGAAGTCCTGAGCATCGTCCTTCTCACCGGGCCGCGCGCCGTGATGCCCGCTCGCCTTGATGCCGGACAGGAACAGCCGTGCGGTCGTCATCGGTTCCCTCGCTTCCCGTCACCGTCACCGTCGCCGGCGGTGGCGTCGCCAGCGGTGCCGTCGTCATCGGTGCCGTCCTCCGTGTCGAACCAGTCGTCGGTCTCGTACTCCTCGAGGTCGACCCACGGGGGTCGGCGCTCGAGTTGGAGCATGACCACGCCCGCGGACGGATCCGCGTGCCCGTGCGGCGCGTGCGCGTACCGGGCCCGGAGGTACTCCGAGATCATCGGGGCGATGGTGTCGGCGGCCTCCTCGATGAGGAAATGGCCGCACCCCGGCAGCAGCCCCAGCGTCGAGGATGGCATCGCCTCGTTCAGCCGCTCGCCCACCCCCACCGGAGCCAGCGGATCGTCTTCGCCCCAGAGGATGAGTACCGGGACGTCGACGCGAGCCAGCGCATCGAGCTCCTCGTCGTTCGCCGCGGGGTCCGCGGCGAGCCCCTCGGCGACCCGCGCGAGCCATTCGGGACCGTCGCCGTCCGCGTATGGATCGGCGTATCCGTCGAGCACCCGGCGGGGCAGCCGGTCGTGCACGAGCGCCCCTCGCTCGAACACCTCGCGCACGACCCCCCTGGCCACGGAGGCTCTGCCGTCGCTGTCGGGCGTCGCGTCCAGCGCGGCCCGGACCTGTGAGACCCCGGCCGCCGAGCCCCCGCCGATCATGTCCGCTCCCACCAGCACCAGGGCATCGACGTTCGGGGCGGTGTCGTCCAGCAGCAGGGAGCGGGCGACGACTCCGCCGGAGCCGTGAGCCACAACGGCGGCCGCGTGCACGCCGAGGTGCATGAGCAGCTCACGGACCGCGCCGGAACGGGCCGCGAGGTCGAAGGACCCCGCCCCGGCCGGTCTCGAGCCGCCGGCTCCTGGAAGGTCGGGCGCCACCACCCGGAACCGCGTCGCCAACAACGGCAGGAAGTCCCGCCACTGCCATGACGAAGCCGGGAACCCGTGCACCAGCACCACGGGTGGTCCGTCGCCCTCGTCGTGGAACGCGACCTGGCCCATCGATGCCTCGAACACGCGCGTGGGGAGCGGGGAGACGTCGGTCATGCCGTGGATCCTCGGGCGATCGCGTCGACCACCCGCACGACCCGGACCATCTGGAGCACGTCGTGCACGCGCACCACATCGACCCGCTGCGCGGCGCACCACGCGACCGCCCCGGCCGTCCCTTCGACTCGCTCCGCCGGTTCGTCGACCCCCGTGAGCTGGCCGATGAACCGCTTCCTCGAGGCGCCCACCAGCACGGGCACCCGGATCTGGGCGAACGTCGCGATGTCGTGGAGCAGGGCCAGGTTGTGATCGAGGTTCTTGCCGAATCCGAGCCCCGGATCCACGCACAGATGGTCGCGCCCGACCCCCGCCGCCACTGCCGCCCCGATGCGGGCCGCGAGGAAGTCACGGACCTCGGTCACCACGTCGTCGTAGCGGGGATCGTCCTGCATCGTCTTGGGCTCACCGAGCATGTGCATCATGACGAGCCCGGCGCCGGTCTCACGCACGGCGGCGAACATCGTCGGGTCGGCGGCCGCGGTCACGTCGTTCACGATCGAGGCGCCCGCATCGATCGCGGCCCGGGCCACCTCGGGGCGGCGCGTGTCGACGCTGAGCGCGACCCCTGAGGGCGCCGCCTCGGCGAGCCCCGCGACCACCGGCACGACCCGCTCGAGCTCCTCCTCGAGGGGCACCGGGTCGGAACCGGGCCGCGTCGACTCGCCGCCGACGTCGAGGATGTCGGCGCCGTCGGCGGCCAGCTGCACGCCGTGTGCGATCGCGCCGTCGGGATCCGTGAACAAGCCCCCGTCGCTGAACGAGTCGGGCGTGACGTTCACGATGCCCATCACGAGCGTGCGTTCCCCGAGCGGGAACGCGTGGTCACGGCATCGCCAGACTGCATCGGTCACGCGCGCCATCGTAGTGGCGCGCTGGGGCGCACCGCGTCGACGTGGGAGCATGCGGGCGATGGGCGACCGACCGGCAGGCGAGACCGGCGAAGAACGACCTCGCAGCCACTGGGCGTTCGAGCGAGGGCGAGGAGCGGCGTTCGACCGCGTGGCGTACTTCAGCGATGCCGTGTTCGCGATCGCGATGACGCTCCTGATCGTGTCGATCGAGACCCCCGAGCTCACCGGGGAGGTCGAGGATCCTCGGTCCCTCCTGGAGCCGCTCGCCGACCTCGGCCCCCAGCTCTTCAGCTTCTTCCTGGCGTTCCTGCTGCTCGGCCGGTACTGGATGGCGCACCACACGTTCTTCGCGTCGCTGAAGACGGTTGACCGGCGGCTCATCGGGCTGAACCTCATCTACCTGGCATTCGTCGCGTTCCTGCCGTTCCCGACCGAGCTCGTCGGCAAGTTCGAGCGCAATCCGATCAGCGTGGTGCTCTTCGCCCTCACGTTGGCCGCGATCAGCGGCATGGAGTCGATCATCTTCCGGCATGCCCACCGAGACGGGCACCTCGACCGACCGTTGTCCGAGGCCGCCTACCGCTACGGCATGGCGCAATCGGTCATCCCGGTCGTCGTGTTCCTGATCTCGGTCCCGATCGCGATGTGGAGCCCCACGGTCGCCCTGCTCTCGTGGCTGCTGTCGATCCCGATCGCCCTCATCCTCGAACGGCGCTCACCCGATCAGGCGCGCGAGTACCTCCGACGGACGGACCCGCAAGGGTCGGAGTGCTGAACCCCTCGGTTCACCGCTCAGCGCATGCCGATGTGGTTCATGGCCTCCTGCCGCGTGCGGGCATCGGTGCGGAACAACCCGCGCACCGCGGACGTGACCGTGACCGCGCCGGGCTTCTTGATGCCTCGCATCGTCATGCACAAGTGCTCGGCCTCGATCACGACGAAGACGCCTCGGGGCTCGAGCGCCCGCTCGATCGTGTCGGCGATCTCGGTCGTGAGGCGTTCCTGCACCTGAGGCTTCTTCGCGAGCACGTCGACTACCCGGGCGATCTTCGACAGACCCGTGATCTGCCCGGCCTTGTTCGGCACGTACGCCACGTGAGCGCGACCGTTGAACGGGATGAGGTGGTGTTCGCAGATCGAGTACAGCGGGATGTCGCGCACCATGATCATCTCGTCGAAGTCGGCGCCCTCGACGACCGTGACGATGCCGGTCGGATCCTCGCCGACGCCCCCGGCGATCTCGCGGAACATGCGGGCCACGCGCGAGGGCGTGTCCTTCAGGCCGCCGCGCTCGGGATCCTCGCCGATCCCTTCCAGGATCAGCCGGACCCCCTGCTGGATCTTTCCCTCGTCGAAGCCCGTCATGGGTCGCTCATGCTACCCGTCCCCGATGGGCGCGCCTCGCTGTCGGCGCCCGCCAGGGGAGCTCAGGGGCCGTCCGGAGAGGTGGCCTGCCAGCAGTCGTACCAGCCGTCGGGCGTCCGGCACCAGATCGTCGGCGGAGGCGACTGCCGTTCCTGCGCGTCCGCCGAGACGACGATGAGCGCGACGAGCGCGATCACGACGAGCGCGAGGACCGTCGCGACGATGCGCCCGAGGACCGAGACGAGGCGCCACTCATCGAGCGGCGTCCGGGCTCGCACGGGTTCGGGGCGTGCCAGCCTGGGCGCATGGTCCGCCGGATTGGGTGAGGCGGCCCGGCCCCTCGAGCTCACCGCGCCCGTCGGCCGGGGCGCCACGTGGGATGCCACCGGCCCCGGCCGCGCACGTTGCTCGACGGCGAGGCGTTCGAACCGCACGATCCTGTCGTACGCGGCCCGTTCCTGCTCATCCCCCAGGATCTCGTAGGCAGCCGCCACACGCCGGAAGCCGTCGGGGCGCTCGATATCCGGGCTCACGTCAGGATGGTGCCGCCGAGCGAGCGCCCGGTACGCGTGACGGATGTCGTCGCCGGACGCGTCGGGATCGACCCCGAGCAAGGCATAGAGATCGTCACCCGACGCGACGGCGCGAGCCACGGCGTCCATGGCGGGAGTCTAGACAGTGCCGCGTCGACGCGGGAAGCGCTCAGGCGGGCACGAGGCGGTCGAGGGTATCCGGCAGGTCCGAGAGGTCGGGCAGCGTCGCCGATCGCGGCACCATGCTCGTCTCGCCGAGCCGATCGATCCACACCGCCGGCAGCCCGAGCTTCGCGCACGGCTCGATGTCGTGGAACAACGATGCCGCGACGTGCACGTGTCGCGTGCGCTCGGCTCCCGTGCGCCGGAAGAAGGTCTCCCAGTGACCGACGGCCGGCTTGTACGAGCCGATGTCGGACGCGACGACGCGCTCGTCGATCTCGATACCGATCGAATCGATCGACGCCTCCAGCAGATCGGGATCGGTGTTGGAGAGGATCGCGAGCCTCCAACCGCGGGCACGGAGCTCGGTCAGCGCCACCGGGACCTCGTGGAACACGAGCCAGGTGGGCAGCGACGCCGCCAAGGCATCGCTCTCACCCACGGGCACCGCGAGACCCAGCTCATCGGCCACACCGGACATCGTCTCTGCCATCACCTCGCGGTAGGGGGTGCCCCGCCCCTCCTGGGCCCGAGGCTCGAGGCGCATGTAGGCCTCGAGCAACGCCCGGCCGTCGGCTCGGGGCCACAACCGTTGCATCGTCTCGCGGACGCCGGTCGGCCAATCCACGAGCGTGCCGTAGCAGTCGAAGGTCGCCCAGCGGTCGCTCATGGTCGGGTACGGCCGGCTACGCCGGCGAGAGGCCGGGGCCTCCGAGCTTGGGGCGCAGGGTTCCCGGCGTGGAGGCGCGCTCGTCGTGCTCGCGCTTGGATTGTCGCGTGACGGCGAGTCCGGCCGACCGCTCCTCCTGCGCCCGAGGCTCCCGGCGCTCCACATCGGCGAAGAACCGCTCGACGTCGTCGCGCTCCAGCGTCTCGATCTCGATGAGCCGCGCGGCGAGCGCGTCGAGCTTCGCTCGGTTCTCCGTGAGGATGTCGAGCGCCACGTCGTGGGCCTCGTCGATCAGCTCCCGCACCTCGAGGTCGATCTCGAACGCAACCGCATCGGAGTAGTCGGGCGTGGAACCCCAGTCACGGCCGAGGAACACCTCGCCCTGCTTCTGGCCGAGCGTCCGCGGCCCGATCGAGTCGCTCATGCCGTACTCGGTCACCATCTGGCGCGCGATCTTCGTGGCGCGCTCGATGTCGTTGCCCGCCCCCGTGGTCACGTCGCCCGCCACGATCTCCTCGGCGACCCGGCCGCCCATGAGCATCGCGAGCTCGTCGCGGAGCTGCTCTCTCGTCATCAGGAAGCGGTCCTGCTCGGGGAGGGTGAGCGTGTAGCCCAGGGCGCGCCCGCGAGGGATCACTGTGATCTTGTGCACCTCGTCGGTGTTGGGCAACACGTGGGCGACCATGGCGTGTCCACCCTCGTGGTAGGCGATGAGCCGGCGCTCCCCTTCGTCCATGATGCGGCTCTTGCGCTCGGGTCCGGCCATGACGCGGTCGACGGCCTCCTCGACCTCCTTCATGGAGATCGCCTTCTTGTTGCGACGGGCCGCGAGCAGCGCAGCCTCGTTGATCGCGTTCGCGAGGTCGGCGCCCGTGAACCCCGGCGTGCGACGGGCGAGGACGGTCAGGTCGACGGTCTCGTCGAACGGCTTGCCCCGAGCGTGCACCCGGAGGATCGCCTTGCGACCTTCGAGGTCGGGGCGATCGATCACGACCTGGCGATCGAAGCGCCCCGGCCGCAGCAGCGCGGGATCGAGAATGTCCTGACGGTTCGTCGCCGCAATGACGACGATGCCGCGATGCGTCTCGAAGCCGTCCATTTCGACCAGGAGTTGATTGAGGGTCTGCTCGCGCTCCTCGTGGCTCAACGAATTGCCGCCGCGGCTGCGGCCGACCGCGTCGAGCTCGTCGATGAAGATGATGCACGACGGGTGGCGGCGCGCGTCCTTGAAC
>JBOGVO010000168.1:0-4185 GCA_050692855.1 Actinomycetota bacterium
ATGACCACACCGGTCACCTCCGCGAACCTGGCTTGGATCTCGGAGCGCCGGCCCCCGTACGAGCCGAGCGCGGCGGCGAACATGGCGCCTGGAGCCATCACCCGGGCGATCTCATGCACCGCGGCCCGCCAATCCGGGATCAGGTGCAAAACCCACCGTAGGAACGCTCCGTCGAACGCTCCGTCGCGGAACGGCATCCGCGTCGCGTCGCCGCACACCAAGGGGAACGGCGAGCGGCCGCCGGCCTTCTCGAGCAACGTATCGAGCATCGGTTGCGCCAGGTCGATGCCGGCGAGGTCGAGGCCTGCATCGTGCAGGGGCAGCGCCACCTGGCCCGTGCCCACCCCGACCTCGAGCACGCGGGCGGCGTTGGAGAACGACCGCGCGAGTACCGCGGTCGTCCTGCGCACCCCCTCCTCGGACAGGCCACGCGTCTCGTCGTAGTACTCGGCGGCGCGGTCGAACGAGACCGAGTCGCTCATGCGACGGGGAGGCGTTTCTCGGCGTCGACGAAGGGAAGCGGGGCGACCGTCGCGGCGCGCGTGCCAGTCGGGGACGCGACCCGGAGCGCGGTCCCTTCGGGCATGTACGAGGCCGGCACCCAGGCGTACCCCACGTTGCGCTCCAGACGCGGCGACCAGGCCCCCGCGGTGAGCCGGCCGATCCGCTCGCCACCGGGCTCGTGCACGGGCCAGAAGTCGTTCAGCGCTCCCTCGTCGGTCATCGGGGCTCCGCCGATGTCGATGCCGACGAGCTTACGGTCAACGCCGCGCTCGGCGAGCACGATGAGCGAGTCACGACCGAGGAAGTCGTGTGGCTGCCCGAACTCGACGTACTTCTCGAGCCCGGTGACGTGCAACGGCGTGTCGGAGACCCGCATGTCTGAACCGTAGTTGAAGATCCCGGCCTCGATGCGCCGGGCCTCGCTCGGGGCGATCACGCGGATGCCGTAGGGCTCGCCCGCGGCGAACACGGCCTCGAAGAGCTCGTCGCCACGCGTGGGGTCCTGGCCGTAGACCTCGAAGCCGATCTCGCCCGTCCAGCCGGTCCGGGAGACGACGACGGGGATCCCGGCCACCTCGGCCTCGGCGCACCAGTAGTACCGAAGGTCTGCCACCGTGTCGCCGAAGAGATCGCGGATCACGTCCTTCGATCGCGGGCCTTGCACCTGCATCGGCGCGACGTCGGTCTCCTCGATCTCGACGTCGAACCCTCGGCCGGCCGCGACCCCGGCCACGAAGAGCAAGGCGTCCGAGTCGGCCAGGGCGAGCCAGAATCTATCCTCGGCCAGTCGCAGGAGCACCGGGTCGTTGACGATGCCGCCCCATGGCGTCGTGAGCGGCACGTACCGGGCCTGCATGACATCGACCTTGGTGAGGTCGCGGCACGTGATGAGGTTCGTCAGCTCGAACGCGTCCCGCCCCCGGATCTCGATGCAGCGCTCGACGCTGACGTCCCAGAGCGTGACGTCGTGCAGCAGCGCCTCGTACTCGGTCACGGGATCGTCGTACAGCGTCGGCAGCAACATGTGGTTGTACAAGCCCCAGCTCTTGGCCCCGTGTCGCTTGGTCGCCTCGAAGTACGGCGACTTCCGGTACCAGGGTTGGATGTAGAACGTGAACGTCTCCGACGTCATCGACCCTCCTTACCTGTCGCGCACTCTGCGCCCGTGGACGATGCCCGACGCCCGATGGGACCCGCCGCCTCTAGTTCATGGAAGGATCGCGGGGCATCAGCCGCAGCATGTCGTATCCGCGACCGAGCCGGCGGAGCACGTCCTCCCACAGACGGCCCGGCTCCTCGTGGAACACGTCGCCGGGCAACGCGGGCGCCGTGACCCAGCTGTCCTCCTCGAGCTCGTTCTCGAGCTGACCGGGACCCCACCCCGCATAGCCCGCGTAGACGCGGGCTCGACGGATCGCCTCGCCGATGTCGTCGCCCGACACCGGCGGCAAGAAGCCGATCGATTCCAACGCGAGCACCTCGGCCCTTGCCGGATCGAGGAAGTCTGCCAGCACCACGACCGATGCCGGCTCGACCGGCCCGCCGTCGAAGAGCTGTTCCTCGTGGTCGACGAGGTCCCCGAGCGGCGGTACCGCCTCGCGCACGGTGATGCCGAGCGGCTGGTTCAACACGACCCCGACCGCCCCGTCGTCGTCGTGATGGCCGATCAACAGGACCGTGCGCCGGAAGTTCGGATCGAGCAGGTTCGAGTTCGAGATCAGCAGGTGTCCGGTGAGGGGTTCCACGACTCCATCATGCCGCGTCGAGCAGCCATGTGGCCGCCTCGATGTGACCGGTGAGCGGTTCCTCGCCGAATCCCCAGGCGACCGTGTGCGCGAACGCCCAGAGGCGAGCCCGCTCTCGGTCGAGGCCGAGCTCGCCGCTCAGCCGATCGAGTCGGGCGATCACGGACGCGCGGCTGTGGCCGAGTTCCCGACCTCGCACGATCGAGGCGACCCCGAACTCGCGCTCGCCGGACAAGGGCGTCGGGTCGATCACGAGCCACGGCTCGCGCTCGGCCGCGAGCACGTTTCCGGCGTGCAGGTCCTGGTTCACGAGCACCTGATCGCCCTGCGTCGCCGAGAGCTCTTCGAACGCTTCGGTCGCGGCGTCGATCAGCCGCGCCTCGACGGTTCGACCTGTGCGCGACCAGTGCTCTCGCATCTCGACGATCAGGTCGGCTGCTTCGTCGGCCAGAGGGCGGAAGGGTTCACCTGCCGGGATCCACCACCGCGGCAACAGACCGATCAGCGTGTCGAGCGCGGCCTCGGGCTGCTCCTGGAAGAGCGGCGTTCCCGGATCACACCGCTCGAGGAGCAGGGCGCGATCCTCGGGTTCCTCGCCGAGCAGGAGCACGGCCCCCTCGCCAGCGAGCCGCCGCAGAGCCTCACCCTCGAACTCGCTGTCGCGGTCGGGTACGCCGATCGTCAGGACGACGGGTGCCCCGTCGCGGACGGCCAGCATGGTGAGCGACGCCACGCTGTTCGTCCACGGCTCGCCGAGCGTCAGCGACCATCGCTCGGCACACGCCTCGACGATCGACGGAAGCTCGTCGAGCCACGCCCCGAAGGAAGGGTCGCCGCACCAGACCTCGAGATGCTCGTACCGCACAGGAACGAGCGTACGGCTCAGCTTTTCGCGGGGATCTCCTTCTTCGGGTCGAGGAAGGGCAGCGGTGTCACGGTGGCCGTCATCGGGCCGTCGGGCGAGGTGATCTCGATGCGCGTGCCCTCGGCCGCCGTGCCGGTCGGCACCCACGCGAAGCCCATGTTGCACTCGAGCCGCGGAGAGTACGAGGCGCTCACGAGCCGCCCGATCCGCTCGGAGCCGTCGACGACGGGCCAGAAGTCCTCGAGCCACATGCCGAGCGGTTCCCCGTCGATCTTCACGCCGACGAGCTTCTGCTGCACGCCTTCGGCCTTGATCTTCTCAAGAGCCTTCCTCGACACGAACTCGTTGTCGTTGTCGAGCTCGACGAGCCGCTCGAGGCCCGTGATCTCGAACGGGTTGTTCGTGATGTCCATGTCGTTGCCGTAGTTGAAGATGCCGGCTTCCATGCGGCGCTGGTCGCTGGGGGCGATCGCTCGCAGCTCGAACTCCTCGCCCGCCGCGGTGATCGCGTCCCACAGGTCGAGGGCGCGCGAGGAATCGCGCAGGTACACCTCGTAGCCGAGCTCCGCGCTCCAGCCCGTGCGCGACACGACGACCGGGATACCGTTCAGCTCGGTCTGCTTGTGCCAGTAGTAGCGCTGGTCGGCCACCTCCTCGCCGAAGAGCTTGCGGACCAGCGGCTTCGACAGCGGTCCCTGGATCTGCAGCGGCGAGACGTCGGGCTCGCGGATCTCGACGTCGAGGCCGGCGAACGCCTGCACACCGAGCGCGTAGAGCAGCGCATCCGAGTCGGCGAGCGAGAGCCAGAAGTGGTCCTCGGCGAGCTTCAGCAGGATCGGGTCGTTGACGATGCCGCCGTCGGGCCCGCAGAGCAGCACGTACTTGCACTGCTCGGGTCGGGTCTGCGAGAGATCGCGCGGCGTGAGCAGCTGGGTGAAGCGAGCCGCGTCGGGTCCGGTGATCTCGACCTGCCGCTCGACCGCCACGTCCCAAAGCGTGACCTTCTCGACGAGGTGCCAGTACTCCTTGACGTCGTCGTCGTAGAGCGTCGGGATCAGCATGTGGTTGTAG
>JBOGVO010000169.1:0-9032 GCA_050692855.1 Actinomycetota bacterium
GTCCCTGGTCGTGCGATCGGTGCTCGACCGATGGAGCGATCGCATCCAGCCCGGAGACGTCTTCATCGCGAACCATCCGTACATGGGTGCGATGCACACCCCGGACATCAACATCCTGAAGCCTGTATTCCTCGACGATCGACTCTTCGGCTGGACGGGGGCGACCGCGCATCACCTTGACGTCGGGGGCGTGAACCCAGGCACCGAGGGGCCGGACCTGCGCGAGATCTATGCCGAGGGCGTCGTGTTGCCGCCGGTCCGGTTGTACGAGCAGGGCGAGGAGAACCCGGATCTGTTCGACGTGCTGACAGAGAGCGTTCGAGACCCGGCGTCGACCATCTCCGATCTGCGAGCCCAGCGGGCTGCGTGTCTGCTGGGGGAGCGCAGGCTGCTCGAGCTGGTGGAACGCTACGGGGAACGAACAGTGACCGTCGCGTTCGGTCAGGCCCTCGATGCGATCGAGCGGGCGACGCGAAAAACCCTTCGAAGTCTGCCCGACGGGGATGCGGAGGCGGAGGGATTCCTCGACGACGACGGCCGAGGGGGGCCGCCGACCAGGATCCATGCTCATCTCGTGAAGCGAAGCGACCGTCTGACGGTCGACCTCTCGGGGTCGGCGTCACAGGTTGACGGCGCGTTCAACGTGCCGTGGGCGAGCACCCGGGCGGGCGTGGTGTACGCCCTCCGCGCGATGACCGATCCGTCGATGACGACGAACGACGGGATCATGCGACCGCTCGACATCGTGTGCCCGTTGGGCAACCTGTTGAACCCCCGGTCTCCGGCAGCCGTGTCGGTCCGGCACAACACCTGTCAGCGCCTCGCAGATGTGCTGGTGAGGGCCTTCTCCGAGTTGTGGCCGGAGCGCGCGGTGGCGAGCAGCACCGTCACCTTTGTCGGCATGAACCTCAGTAGCAACTCGCCCCGCACCGGCCACCGGTCAGTGCTGTCCGACGTGATCGGAGGGGGGACCGGTGCACACGCGACGGGTCGCGGACTCGACGGCGTCGATACCTACATGGCGAACGTCGGGCTCATGCCGGTCGAGGTCGCCGAAGGCAACTACTCCGTTCGGATCCTGCGGACCGAGTTGATCGAAGGGTCCCAAGGCGCGGGCGAGCACGACGGAGGGCGAGGTCTGCGACGCGAGTACCTGGTGCTCGATCGGTCCGAGGTCGTGACGTTCTACGCCGAGCAAACAGATCCGCGGTTTCGCCCGACCGGCGTGTTCGGTGGCGCGGACGGGGCGCCGTCCCGCATCACGGTCCTGGACGCGAGCGGGAAGGCGATGGACGTCGGTCAGAAGGCGACGATCGAGGTCGCGCCCGGCTCGATCATCCGTGTGGAAACGAGCGGCGGCGGCGGATACGGAAGTCCGAAGCAGGGAAGCTGAGTGTGGCGCGTCACCCGTGGTGGATCCCCAGACGTAGCCAGATGGCGGGAGAAGGTGGCGACCTTCGCGACCAACGTACTCTGGTGGCATGGCCGAGTTCCCGGAGTGCCCCTGCCACGGGTACCGCGAGTGCCCGATGTGCCACGACATCCGTCCGTGCGGGCATTTCGGGAAGAGTCGCTGGTGTCCGCCGTGCCAGCGTCTGCGCAAGCAGGGAATGCGTCCGGGTCCACGACGCCGGGGGCCGATGCCAGCCAGCCGGACCTGCGCAAGCGAGGGATGCGAGACACGCCTCAGCGTCTACAACCGTGACGATCGATGCTCTGTGTGTGCAACGAGAGCATCGCGGAAGCCGACCCACACGGGTCCCTAGGGCGGTCAGCGCACGATGCGAGCCGCTGCACCCTTCCTGCATACCTCGAAGGGTCGTCAACCGGCGCTGCGAAGCGGGTACACCTGCGCGTGGACCGGCTGGTAGTGCTCGTAGGTCTCGACGAGCGCCGACGCTGCCGTCGGTCGGCACGTCGAACCGCGTGACCGCATCCTCGGTGATCAACGCGTAGGCACCGTGCCCGACGAGCTCGGCCGCTCCCGTCTTCAGCAGGCGGTGGGCCATCACGACCTCCGGACCCACGAGCTCCTGGCCTCCCGCGATCGACTGGATCACGAAGGATCCCTCGCGCAGGACGAACTTGAGGTCGAGGATATCCACCCTCGAGCACGCGTCGCAGCGGCAGGTCCAGATCCGGTGCGCCGAGTCCAGACGGCGACGGAAGTCGGCATAGCAGTCCCGAAGGCAGCCGAGCATCGATCCCCCGCGCGGGACCGCATCCGGGTCGGTGGCATAGGCGAACACCGCATCGCCCTCGAGCTTCGCGAGCGTGAACGGGGGCACCACCTGTCCCACGATCCCGTCGAGGAGGTCGGACATCATGGCGTAGGCGTCGGGGACGGCTCCGCCCGCGAACGCATCGTCGCGATGCGCGGCGGCCACGGACTGCAGGAACGATGTGTAGCCGCTGATATCGGAAAGCAGGAGCGGGCCGTTCGCGCGCGTCGGCGCGGAACCGCTCGTCACGACGACGCGCCCCTCATCTCGTCAAGGGTACGAGGCGAGGGGTCGCGGTAGCCTCACCGGGTGCGGTTCGGCCTCGACATCTCGCAGCATCAGCTCACGTGGGACGCGTTCGTCGCGCGCGCCAAGGTCGCGGAGGACGCTGGTCTGGACGGCGTCTGGGTCTTCGACCACTTCAAGGCGCTCTACGCGGACCCGAAGGGGCCGTCGCTCGAGGCGTGGACGCTGCTCGCCGGCCTCGCCCGCGAGACGTCCCGCGTGCGGCTCGGCACGCTCGTCACCGGCATGACGCACCGGCATCCCTCCGTGCTCGCCGCCGAGGTCGTCACGGTCGATCACCTGTCCGGCGGACGCGTCGAGTGCGCCGTCGGTGCCGCGTGGAACGAGCCGGAGCATCGCGAGCTCGGCATCCCGTTCCCGTCGACCGCGGAACGGATGGATCGGCTCGAGGAAGGGGTCCGGGTCCTGCGGCTGCTGTTCACCGAGGATGACGTGACGTTCGAGGGTCGCCACTACCGGCTCGAGCGCGCCACGTACAACCCGAAGCCCGTGCAGCAGCCGCATCCGCCGATCTGGGTCGGAGGGGAGGGCCGTCGCCGAACGCTGCCGATCGCAGGCCGGTACGCCGACGCGTGGCACGGGTGGGCAACCGATGCCGCGGAGCTCGCCGAGATCACCGAGATCATCGACCGGTCGGCCGAGGAAGCCGGGCGCGACCCCGCGTCGATCCTGCGGGCATCGAGCCTGTCGATCTCCGAGCCGTGGGACGAGGTCAAGGCCACCCATGAGTGGATGGCGGCCGGCGGCATCGGCTACCTGGTGATCGACTGGCCGAGCGAGGGTCAGGGCCGTCTCGAGGAGTTCCTCGAGCGCGTGCTCCCGACGCTGTAGTCGCGCGTCGCAAGAGATCCAGGGCGGTGCTCGCTGATCGGACCATGGACCCGTCGCCGTGGCATATGTCAGGGTGGTCGGCATGGCGGACGAGACGCTGACGGAGCTGGACATCGTGATCCAGCGCCTGCAGGCCATGGAGGAAGCGGCGGGCGTCGAGGGCGCGGCCGGTGGCATGCTGCATGCCGCCAGGACGATCCTGCAGGAGCTCGCGCGCATCGTTGAGTTCGGCGGCGACCCGAACGACGACCGCCCGCTCTGAGATCCGGCCCAGGTCGCATGGAACCTCGGGGCGCCTGAGCGCGTTCGTTGCTCGAGAGGCGACCCGGGAGGCGATGGCGGATGCGCGGGCGACGCAGGAAGTTGATCCTCACGATGATCGCGAGCGCGGTGGTTGCCGCGGCCGCCCTGCCGGCCGCTCCCGCGGGCGCGAGCGGGGGCGGGGGCTGCGGAGCGCCTGTGACCGAGAGCCGGGGCACGGCGGTTCGCATCCGGAACTTCTGCTTCGGCCCGACGATCCTGCGGGCGCAGCCCGGCGACCAGGTCACGTTCGTGAACCGCGACGGGGTGTCGCACACCGTGCTCGGTGCGAACGCATCCTGGGGCTCCTACCGTCAGCTTCGCACGGGCGACGACGTGTCGTACGAGTTCCGGCGAGCGGGCGTGTACCCGTTCGTCTGCACGTACCACGTCGGCATGATCGGAGCCGTCGTGGTCGGGGGGCCAGGTGCGCCGATGACGGCGACGGGGACCGACGCCAGGGCGATCGTGCCCGTGCGCGAGCCCGACGTCGCGACGACGGCCGCCGTGAACGAGGTGCAGGCGCCCACGACGGCGCTCGCCGAGGCCGAGCAGGGACTCGAGCCGTGGGCGGTGGTCGCGATCGTGGTGGCAGCGATCCTCGCCGCGGGTGTCGCGCTGGGATGGCGTCGCCGGCGCGGCGCTGTCTTGCCGTCCGGTGTCGGGGGCGCGGCGTCCTGAGGCGGGGGCCGGCGGTCCTCGCCCTCGTGGTGGCCGCCGCGTGCTCGCCGTCGCCGACCACCACGTCGCCCGGCGTGGACTCCGCTTCTGTGCGGGTGCGCCTCGAGTTGGTCGCGATGCTCGACGAGCCCGTCGCGCTCGCGGCCCGACGCGGCGACCCCGCGCTCTACCTCGCCGAGAAGTCGGGGCGCGTCGTCGCGATCCGCGACGGCCGGGTCGATGCGGCGCCCGTGCTCGACCTTTCGAAGCACGTCAGCCTCGGGGCGGAGCAAGGGCTGCTCGGCGTCGTCTTCTCCCCGGACGGGCGCTTCCTGTACGTGAACTACACCGACCGGCGGGGGGACACCAAGGTCGTCGAGGCCGCGATTCGAGGTGGCGCGGTCGACCGGTCGACGCTGCGGGCCGTGCTGAGCGTCCACCAGCCGTTCACGAACCACAACGGCGGGCACCTCGCGTTCGGGCCCGACGGCTTCCTCTACATCGGGCTCGGCGACGGGGGGAGCGCGGGCGATCCGCGTGGGAACGCCCAGTCGCTCACGAGTCTGCTCGGCAAGATCCTGCGGATCGACCCTCGCCCGGCCGGAGGCCGGCCGTACGGGGTGCCGCCGGACAACCCGTTCGTGCACCGCGTCGGCGCCAGGGCAGAGATCTGGGCGTCCGGGCTGCGGAACCCGTGGCGCTACTCCTTCGATCGTGCGACCGGCGATCTGTGGATCGGCGACGTCGGGCAGTTCCGGTGGGAGGAGGTCGACCTCCAGCCAGCGGCGTCGGAAGGTGGGGAGAACTACGGGTGGAACGCGCTCGAGGGCGCGCATCCGTACGGCTCGGCCGACGCCCCCGAGGGAGCGATCGATCCGGTCTTCGAGTACGACCATGCGTCCTCCGGAGGCTGCGGCGTGATCGGCGGCTTCGTCTACCGGGGCGGGGCGTTGCCGCCGCTCGTGGGTGCGTACGTCTACTCCGACCTGTGCCACGGCCGACTCGAAGCGTTGCGCCTGCGTGACGGCCACGTCCAACGCATCGACCTCGGTCGCACCGTGCAGGCCGTGAGCTCGTTCGGCGAGGACGGGGCCGGCGAGCTCTACGTGCTCTCGCTCGCCGGGGGCGTCTACCGTCTGCGGCCGGCTCCGGACTGAGCGCGACTTCCGCTCCAGGGTCCTCCGTTGTTGTCACTCTTTCTAGGGGTCGAGAACCCGCAGGTCAGAGGGTATATGCGCAGGTAGCGAGGGTTTGACCGGTCGCGAGCGCCCAGGTATGTTCGGCGCGGTCCCAGGCGGCCGAACAGATCGGACAGGGAACCGAGCGGGCTAGAGCCGTAAGGCGACTCGGGGTACCTGTGGGTATGGGTGGGAAGCGCAACTGCCTGTGCTTGCGGGGTACCTGGGAAACCCCAAAGCCGAGGTACCGAGTAGGAACCCCAACCGGATGTGAGGTTGCCTGGGATCACTTCTATCTTCCCCGTATCCCTCGTCCGACCGGCGACCGCAGATCGAGGCCCAACGTGGAGCGGGCTGAGGCGATCTCGAGGCTCCGGACCGCGCGGGTCGCGCGGCTCGCGACCGTTCGCCCGGACGGACGACCGCACGTCACGCCCGTCGTGTTCGCGCTCATCGACGACGGCGAAGAGCTCAGGCTGTACTGGGCGGTCGATCGCAAGCCGAAGCGCTCGACCGCCCTCCAGCGACTCCGGAACATCGCCGTCAACCCCCATGTCGAGCTCGTGGTCGACGGCTACGACGAGGCGTGGGAGCGGCTCTGGTGGGTGCGCGCCGCCGGCACGAGCCGGACGGTGCAGGATGCGAGCGAGTCGGCCCGTGCGCTCGCCGCGCTCACGACCAAGTACCCGCAGTACGTCAGGTCGCCTCCCGTCGGACCCACCGTCGCGGTCGAGGTCGCCGAGATCACCGGCTGGCGGGCCGCACCGGGCGCCTCGGCGTAGGGCGGCGGTGCCTCACTGCTTGGGCCTCACTGCTTGGGGATGTCCTTCGTCGGATCGATGAACGGCTTCGGCACCGTGACGGCGCCCTGACGACCGTGGGGCGTCTCCACCTCGAAGCGGTTGCCCATCTCGGCGTGTTCGATCGGAAGCATCGCGAATCCGATGTTCTTCTCGAGCCTCGGCGAGTGGCATGCCGACGTGACGCTGCCGATCCGCCGATCGCCGTCGAGGACGGGGAACGTGTCGATCATCTCGTTGTCGATGAACGAGCCGAGGCTCGGGCCGTCGATCTCGACGCCCACCAGCTTGCGCTCCGGTCCCTCCGACTTGATGCGCTGCAGCGCCTGCTTCCCGACGAAGTCCGCCTCCTGATCCAGGTCCACCATCCACGTGTAGCCCATGTCGACCTCGAAGGGGTTCGTGTCGTACCAGATGTCGCAGCCGAACGCGAGGATGCCGCCCTCGATCCGGCGGATGTGGCACGGCCCGATCACGCGGAGGTCGTGCGGCGCACCCGCCTCCAGCACGGTCTTCCAGAGCTTGCGGCCGTTCGCCGTCGCGTCGGAGAGGTAGATCTCGTAGCCCAGCTCGCTCGTGTAGCCCGTGCGCGAGACGCACACGCGCATGCCGTCGAGCTCGAGGTCCTCCGACATGGAGTAGTAGGGCACCTCGAGGATCTCCGGCCCGAAGAGGTCGACCATCACCTCCTTGGACCTGGGTCCCTGGATCTGCACGGGCGCCACATCGACTTCCTGGATCGTCACGTCCATGCCGGAGTTCACGGCCAGGCCCTGCGCCCAGAGGCCGACATCGCTGTCGGCGAGCGAGAGCCAGAACCGGTTCTCTTCCAGCCGCAGCAGGACGGGATCGTTGATGATCCCCCCGTCCGGGGCGGTCACGAACACGTACTTCGCCTGACGGACGGCGCACTTGGTCATGTCCCGCGGGACCATCATGTTCGTGAAGTCGAACGCGTCCGGTCCCGAGATCTCGATCTGACGCTCGACGCCCACGTCCCACATCGTGACCGCGTTCAGCAGGTGCCAGTACTCCGCCACCGGATCGCCGTAGTGCCGTGGATGGTACGTGTGGTTGTACACGCTGTAGCGCTGCACGCCGTGCTCGCGCGACGCGTAGAAATACGGCGACCTGCGTAGCCTCGGGTACAGCAGGATGCCGGGGTTCTCGTTGATCGCCACCGTCTGGCCCCCTTCGCCTGGATCGTCCCGAGAGTTTAGGCTCGGGGCCGATGCGCCTGTGGCTCCTCCGGCATGCGAAGTCGAGCTGGGACGACCCGGCGCTCGAGGACCGGGATCGACCGCTGTCGCCGCGGGGCGAGCGAGCCGCCGACCGGATGTGCGGCTACCTCGACGCCGAGGGGATCCGCCCCGGGCTCGTGCTGTGCTCCTCGGCGCTCCGCACCCGTCAGACGCTCGCGCGGGTGTTCCCGGCGCTCGGACCTGAGCTCGTGGTCCGGATCGAGCCTTCGGTCTACGCGTCGGGCGCCACGGGGCTGCTCGATCGGTTGAGGCGTGTCCCGGACGACGTCGCGGCGGTGATGCTGATCGGACACAACCCCGCGATCCAGGAGCTCGCCGCGCGGCTCGCTTCCCCGGGAGAGCGGCTCGACCGGCTCACGCAGAAGTTCCCGACCGGCGGGCTGGCCGAGATCGAGTTCCATCCCGGCGGCTGGCACGGGCTCGCCGAGCAGCAAGGTGAGCTCACCCGGTTCGTGATCCCGCGGGAGCTCGACACACCCGACGAATGAGCCCGGTTGCCGGGTGTCAGGTCGCTCGACGCCGGGCCTCCCACTCGGCCGCGACCAGGAACGCGACGCCTCCCACCAGGGCGATCGCGGCCCAGGGAGGTCCCAGCGCGGAGGCGTAGTCGCGCAGGGCGAGCGAGGCGCCGCCGACGATCGCGAGCGCGATGCCGGCGCTCCATGCCGACATTCGGAACGAGGCCGGGCGCACCGCGGCGAGCAGGCCGAGCAGCAGCACGGCCACGGCGAAGAACGACGTCTCCACCCAGTGGAGGAGCTCCGCGTGCTCGCTCACGTCGTCGATGCGTTGCAGCTCCGCGTTGTCCAGGGCCCACATCGTCAGCGGCACCGCGCCGACGAGCAGGAGCACGAGGAGCACGACGCTCGGACGATCCCGCGGGAACGGGTCCCGCTGGGGCCGGCGCAGCCACAGCCCCCACAACACTCCCCCGAGCACGATGAACGGCAGCGTGAACGGGTCGAGCGTGAGGCCGAGCGCCATCGTCGCCACCCCCGCGACACCGATCGCGGCGAGCTGTGCCAGTCCGGGCAGCGGATGATCGGCGTGTCGCGCCGCGTGCAGCGCCGCCGGCGCCGAGATCGCCAGCAGCAGCGAGGCGACCACGACGTTGTGGAACGCGTGGATCTTCATGTCCTCGACGACGATGCCGGTGCCGGCCGTGACGATGCCGAACGCGATCGCGCTCACGGCCATGATCCAGGCGATCACGCGGAAGCCGGTGTATCGGGGCTGCGCCTCGCTCGCGCTCGCATCGATCTCGGTGCTCATCGGGCCCATGGTCGCACGCGCCACCGCGACCCGGGCCGGCCACGGCCGGACTCGATGTCGGATGGGGAGGCGCCGCGACGAAGAGCGCGGACGGTCGCGCCTAGCTGCCTACCCGCTCCGGGGGGTGACCCGCACGCTTCCGGCGGGTGGCGAGATCAGGCTCTCGTGGCCATCGGGCCACCGCACGCGGTAGCTGACGCG
>JBOGVO010000170.1:0-11445 GCA_050692855.1 Actinomycetota bacterium
CGCTCGCGTCGACGACTAGCCCAGGTCCTCCCAGTCCTCCCAGGCCTTGTCGACGTTCTCCTGGATGGCCGGCGTCGCCTCGTCCAGGGCCTCCTGGGCGCTCTTCGAACCATCGACGACGAAGCCCCAGGCGTCGTAGTACGGACCGACCACGTCCCAGCGGTTCGGGACGAAGACCAGGGGGCGAGCGTGGCTCAGGACCTCGAGCCCGTCCTCACGACCGGGGATCCCCTTCGCCCAATTCACCTCTTCGGCGACCGCCAGATCGAGCGGCATCTCGCCATCTTCCTCGTAGCGGATCCGCTGCCCCTCTGTGGCGACGTAGGCGATGAAGTCCTTCGCCTCGTCTGGGTGCTCGGAGTCGGCAAAGACGGCGATGTTGTCGCTCCACACGAAGAAGTACGGCTCCACACCCTCGGGCGTCGGTGGCGCGGTCGAGCCGTAGTTGATCCCCGCTTTCTCGACCTTGTCGAGGTCCTGGAAGTCGGTGATGACCATGGCGAGCTGGCCCTTCGCGAAGAAGTCCCTGCCCTGCTCCCATGGATCCAGGATGTTCGAGCTCGGGATGCAGCCCCTCTCGTAGCCGCTGGCAAGGACCTCGAACTGGTGAACCACCTCCGGGCTGTTGGTGTAGCCGGTGGCAGTGCGTCCGTCCGGGCTGAACAACATGTCGAACGGGAGGTACGCCAGCGGGTCGGAGGCCGCCCCGCCCCAGACCCCGTTCTCCTTATCGGTCAGCTGGCACGCGATGTCGACGAACTGGTCTGGCGTCATCGGGGGCCACGCTGCCGGATACTCGATCCCCGCGGCGTCGAACATGTCCTTGTTGTAGAGCATCTGCGTGGAGCCCGCGTACGAGCCTAGGCAATACAGGTGGCCCTCCCACCCGCAACCGAGCCCGTCCTCGAGCCCGCCTTCGACGATCGCCGGCACGTAGTTCGAGAGATCGAGGTCGTGCTGCTCCGCCATGTCGTCGAGTGGCAGGATCAACTCTTCCCTGACCTGTTCCGCGTCGGGGAACACCGTCAGATCCGGCGCCTTGCCCGCGGCGATCGCGGTGTCGAGCTTCACCCCGTAGTTCTCTTCGGGATAGGACGTGATGTTGAGATCGATGTTCGGGTACTCGGTCTCGAAGCCCTGCTCGAGCGTCGCGAGGAACGAGCCGATCCCGCCCTCCCCGAAGGTCCAGAAGTCGAGGGTGACCTGCTCCGCCGTTCCGGTGCCCCCACCGTCGGTGTCGGTGGTCCCCCCATCGCTCGTGCAGGCGGCGGACACGAGCGCCATCGCCGCGAACACGGATATGATCCATCGAAGCTTCTTCATCCCGTCCACGCTCCTCAAGAACCGACGGCGGGCCGACCCCGCCGAGCAACCGATGGGATCCTGTACGGATACGGGCGCCTCACCCCTTCCTGCCCCGAAGCCACGGGGCGACGGGCGCATGGTAACGTTCCCAGGTCTAGCCGTAAACCCAGTCGATCGATCCCTCGTAGAACCGCCGATCACGGGGGGCGACGGGGTGTAGCGGCTCCTCTCCCTTCAGTACGCGCACCGCGTCGAGGCAGGCTTCGCTGAAGCATCGTTCGTGGGCGAACCGAACGTTGCCCGCGATGTGCGGCGTCGGGAGCACGTTCGCGGCGGTGCGGAACCAGGCATCAGCCGGCGGTGGCTCCGGGTCGAAGACGTCGACGCCCACACGCAGCTCGCCGGCGCGCGTCCGTTCCCAGAGCGCCTCCTGCTCGACGACAGCCATCCGGCTCAGCAGCACGAACAGCGATCCCGCGGCGAGCCTGTCGATCACTTCGCGATCGACGATCCCCAGGGTCGACGGGGTGGGGGGGATCGCGACCACGAAGATATCGCTCCGATCGGCGAGCTCCGCGAGGGAGGCCGTTGGGGCGACGTCGTCGGCGGTGAGCGCTGCCTCGTCGACCAGCGGGTCGAAGACGTTGACCTCGCATCCGTACGGTCGGATGAACCGACGGTAGTGGCGGTTGATGCTGCCGTAGCCGGCGAGCCCCACGTGGCAGTCCGCGAGGTCGCGGAACACGTGATCGGTCACGTCCATCCCCCGGGCCCACCTGCCGCGGCGAACCATGTCGATCGCGTCCGGGATGTCCCGCAGGAGCGCGAACGTCAGCCCCACTCCGAACTCGGCCACGGTCGGCGTCATCGTTCTCGACGTGTCGACGAGCGCGAGGCCGCGATCCGCCGCCGCCTCGAGGTCGATCCATCCGAACCGGAAGTCGTGCGTTCCCGCGATCACCTTCAGGTTCGGCGCCTGCGCCAGGCGGACCCCGTCGAAGGTCGGCGGGTCCACGAGCAGCAACAGCCAGGGCATCGTGACCACCGCGACGGCGTCGGCGAGAGCTTCGTCGAGGCGCGCCTCGCGCTCCTCGAGCGGTTCGTCCCGCGCCCATGCCAGGTGCATGACGTCGGCATGCGGAGACAGGAGCGTGTCGGCCAGCTCGCGGTAGCGGGGCCCCCCGTGTCGGGCGTCGGCATCCGCGTCCAGGGGATCGCCCTCGGCCGTCGGCCCGAGCACGACGATGCGCCGGCGGAGCCGATCCGGGGTCACGTCGGTCCCTCCTCGGTGAGGCGAGGAACGACGTGGCCTGCCGCGTCCTCGGGCGTCTCGTGCAGGTGCCCGATCCGGCCACCCTCGGGCGTTCGGCCTTCGAACCAGAAGGCCTCGAGGGTCTCGAACACGCCCACCACGTCATGCACCGTCCCGGTGGGGGTGCAGACGATGTCGCCGGGTCCGACGTCGTGGGTGCGCGAGCCGACGAGCACGCGCGCGCGCCCGGAGAACACGAGCCAGTACTCGTCGCAGTCGTGGAAGTGACGGTCGAACTGCCCGTCGGGCTCCACGCGGAACGTCCCCGCGGACGTCACATCGGACCATGACGGACGAGCATCGACAGACAGGCGACGCGCGACCACGAGCTCTTCGTTCGGTTCCATCGGGTCCTGGGTCATGATGCCTCCGGTCGGATCACGTGATACGGCTGAGCGGAGAGGGTCGCACCGAGCCCCGGATGTCGCCACGCGTTCCCGGCCTGGTCTCGGATCTCGAACGCGTAGGCGAGCGGATACGTGCCGACGAGCTCATCCCCCGCGAGCTCGACCTCGAAGCCGCCCGCGGTCCGTCGCATCTCCCGAACGGCGAAGGACAGCGCCTGGTTCATCGGTCGGTACCGCACGTGGACCGCGGCGACGCGATCCGCATCACGGTCGCGGATGCCGGCGCGGAGCACGAGCGGCTCGCCCGGGCGGAACACGCCTTCGGGCGAGTGGTCGACCGCAACCGCGGGCGAGTGAGCCGTCGCCGCGGGGAGCGGAGCGGCGCCGGAACCTCGGGTCGCCGGCGGGGCGCCCGCCGCCAAGCGGTCACACATGTCCTGCAGATCGGCATCGATCGCGGGCAGCCGATCGATCCAGTGCCCGCGCAGACGCGGCTCGGGTCCGAACGTGAGGTCGCGTACGTACACGTCGGTCGCCCGCTCCACCACATCCAGCCACGCCGCGCGGGCGGCAGACAGGTGGGTGACCGCCAGGCGGAGCGCCTCGAGATCATCGGTCGCGCGGTGGAGCTCGTACACGACAGCGGAACGGAGCTTCCCCGCGAAGAAACGTCCGAGGGCCGAGAGTATCCGCACGTCGACGATCCACCGCCGGACCTCGGCGTCCGCACGGGCGACGGTGATCTCGACCCAGTCGATCCGCCGGCTCGCCTCCTCGGAGAGCCGGTCCAACTCGTCGGCGACCTCGAGCGGCGAGACCCGTCCGTCCGGCTCCCCCGCGAGCAGATGGCGGACGTGGTCGAACACCGAGGAGAAGACCTCCGGATCGAGCGGATCGACGGTGCCGAATCGGCGAGGCGCAGGCGTGTCCAGGTACGGATGTGGTCGCGTTCCCTTCTCCGACCACACGATCGGCATGTCGGTGTAGATCTCGGGCCAGTAGTAGTTGTTCGACGCCGAGGGATGATGCGCCACCGTCACGAGGGGGAGGATCCTGCTGACGCCTGCGAGCGCCGCCTCGGCTGCAGGTGCCGCCGGGCCGAACGAGCCGGCGAGCGAGCGGCGCCACTGTTCGGAGGGGGTCTCCGGATCGTAGAGCAGGCGACCGAAGATGCGGTATGTGTATCGGAACTTCTCCCAGTCCGAGGAAGGTTCGAGCGACGGATCCGCGTACCCGGTGCGCGAGCCCGGCGAGCCGGTCCCCTCTCGTCCCTTGAAGGTGAGGGGTTCGCACCATTCGAGCCCCTGACTCCCCGCGAGCGCGGCGGCGCGGCCGTACCCGGCAGCGATCTCGGGATCGCCCCAGAGGAGCAGTCGTTGCGTGCCGGCCCACAGCCGGAAGACCACGTCGTACGCGCGATCCTCGCGCAGGAAGTCGGCATAGCCGTAACGCGTGAACGGACGGCTCCCTTCGCTGACCGCCATGTAGCGGTGCCACTCGCTCCGATGACTCGGGTCCTCCCGTACGGGACGCTCGTGCTCGCGGATCGCGGCTTGGTGGTAGGGCAACCCCATGTGCTCGGCCCAGAACTTCGGCGAGACCGTGACCGGCAGCCCGGTATCGAGCGCATCCTGCAACGTGCGACGGTCGAGTCCCTTCGCGTGGAGGTCGATCCCGACGCGCCGACCGCACGCCGCGACTCCGGAGAACACCGTGCGCCAGAACGCCCAGCTCCGCTCCGGCACGCCACTCTCCCCGTGGATCCGGAAGGTCAGGCCGCCGATCGCCGGGCACGCCTCGAGCAACGCCTCGACGGCGTCCCTGCAATAGTCGGCGTGGCGCTCCGGTGTCAGCCCCTCGATCGTGTGATGCGCATCCGGGCTGTCGATCCACTCGTACGCGTGTGTCCACAACCCGAGCTGGAAGTCGAGCCCCCGCTCGGCGCAGAGGTCGGAGACGAAACGGAGCATCGTGAGGTTCCGCTCACGTTCCTCGTCGGGCAGCTGGGGCACGCGGACATCGTGGCCGGGAACCGCGAGCAGGAAGGGATAGGCGACGTACAGGTACGCGTCCGTGACGCCGCGATGATAGTTGTAGCCGAGGCCGAGCGTGAGGCTGAAGCGGTTGAAGCGGTGACTCGCCAGCATCGACAGGTAGCCGTCCCAGAAGCGCTCGTCATGGAACCACGCCTTGTCCTCGACCTCGCTGCAGAACAGGCGCGTCACGCTGCGGACGTCGTTCGCAGGTCGCCCCACGAACGGCGACCCCTTGAACGCGGCCGATAGCTCCGGAGCGTGTTCGACGCGATCGGCCAGCTCGAGGACGGCGTAGACGAGGCCGCGGACACCGCCGCCCCAGGTGAGGATGACGTCGTCGCCCTCGTCGCGGGTGAGGACGAACGCCTCCTCGCCACGCGGCACCGTCCCCTCATCGCGTGCGATCCGCTCGGCGACGCGCGAACCCTCACCTCCTGCGACGACGATCGCGGGTGACGTGCGATCCGCCGGATCGAGCCCGTCGACGATCGTCGTCGCCGTGCGATGCCGCGCGACCGCGTCGCGCAGGCGTCCGACGGCCCACGCCACCGGACGCGAGGTTCCGATCCGGTCGGCCGGATCGATCGCGATCGCGATCTCTGTCGGGAGCGAGCCGGTCATGTGTCGTCGACGATGCCGAGCATGTACGTGTCCCACTCGCGCATCGGGACCTCGGGCGCCCAGACGGTCGGCCCCCCAGGTCGGATCGACAGGTGCGTCATCGGCGCCGTGGGCGTCGCGCCGTGCCAGTGCCACGTGTTCGCCGGGATCACCGCCATGCCGCCCGACCCGTAGCGCCGCCGCTCCCCTTCCACATCGACGACGCCCTCACCCTCCACGAAGGAGAGGAGCTGTTCGGTCGAGTGCGTGTGCGGCATCGTCCTCGCGCCCGCATCGAAGAACACCGCGAAGATCTCGAGGTCCGTCGCTCGGTCCGTCTCGGCGAGCGCCTGGATCCAGACCTGCCCGCTGAACCACTCGGGTCGCGGGTGCGGGCGTGCCGACTCCCTGTTGACTGCGAGCGATCGCATGGCGGTTCCTCCTCGCGTTCGGGCTCGAGTTCCGGCCACCAAGGATATGACAACGTTCCCACAATTCAAAGAGTTCTGGCACACCGGCGCCGTTCGCGACCTCGTGGCTGGACGCGGCCCCCTGGGCCCCGCCGCGACAACTTGGCCTGGACCTCCGTAGTGGTGCCTGCGATCGAAGACGGAGGTCCTTGCCAAGTCGCCGCGAGCGAAGGGCCAGCCTCCTCCCTTGCCAAGTCACCGCGAGCGAAGTCGCCGGCCTCATCCAATTGCCAAATCCGCCGCTCCACGAATGCGAGTAAGCCTCGTTCGGTGACTCCGGAGTCTGAGGTGCATCCGTTGGAGTTGGCGTGCCCTCGGTCAGAGGCCTCCTTCGTCCTGATCGGCCGGTGGCGCAGGGGAACGATGCAGGAACTGCGGAGCGGTGTGGGGTTCGCTTACGCAGGTCGCCCGCGTCCGGATCCGGCCCACACCAACCGACGGGCGGTCCTCAGCCATGCGTGCCGTCGCCGCTCGGCCGGATGTTAGCGTTCTGGCGAAAGAGGTTCGACGGGTCGTATCGGTCTTTCAGCGCGCGGAGCCGCTCGAGCCGGCCGCCGTAAGCCGCCTCGACGCCTGGCTCGCCCTCGTCGGACAGGAAGTTCGCATACACGCCGGAGGCGTGCGGTCGCAGGAGCTCCCATCCCTCGCGGACCCAGGTGACGTGGGCATCGCCCGTCGGATCGCGAGGCGGCCAAGCCCCGGTGACGTTGATCTCGAAGCCGACCTTCCGCTCTCCCGTTCGCCGACGGAGCTCGCGTGGACGTCGGCTCGGCTCACCGCTCCGCCGACGACCCATCCCGCGATCTGCGAGAAGGGTGACGTGATGGTCTCGACGCGCCCGACGAACGCCTCGATGACCTCGTCGGAGAGCGTCGGCAGTGGTGGATGGCCGCTCTCACGGTGGTGATGGTCTACGAGACGACCGGGCGCCACCGTCAGCGGGCGGCTACGGTCGTGGGTGCAGGCCTGCTGGTGTTCGGCGCGGCGACGCTGGCGGGCGCCGGCGGCGTTTGAGCGCCCACCATCTTCGCCTGTCTTCAACCAGCCGACCGGTCTCGTGATGCGCAAGGGTTTCCAAGGCTTAATCGCTAGCGTTTGAGTGATATGATTCACTCATGATGTTCCCCTTCATCGAGACGGACGAGATCCGAGGTCTCGTCGCAGAGCTCGACGCCTGGAAGGACCTCCTCGACATCCGAGTGCTCCCCCGCACCTGGGAGGGGCGGCTCCGCCGCGACCTCGAGGCAGAGGCCGTGGCCGCGTCAACCCGCATGGAGGGCGTCAACGTCACCGTTAACGAGGTCCGCAGGATCTTGGCAGGAGATCAACCGCCCGAGGTGGAACCGCAGGACCGAGAACTCGTCGAGGGATATCGAGACGCCATGAACTTCGTTCTCCGCCAAGCTGACGAGCCGGCGTTCTCGTGGGATCGCGGTCTGATCGTCGGGCTGCAGGATCGAGTCCTCGCCGGTCGCTACGCGCAGGGTGCCGGCCGCCTTCGCACGGATAGGCAAGTGTGGGTGACCAGCCGCCCCACCGGCGAAGAGGTCTTCCTCCCAGCCCCCGGCGAACAGGTTGACGTCTTGGTTGAGGAGGCCGTCACCCGGATGCGGCAACCCGGCTTCCACGGTGCAGTTGCCGCCGCTTGGATCCACGTCGTCATCGCGGCCATCCACCCCTTCACGGACGGGAATGGACGATCCGCCCGGATCCTTGCCTCGCTCGCGATGTACAGAGGTGGATTCAGGCGGCGCGAGTTCACATCGCTCGAGGAGTGGTGGGGGCGCCACCTGCACGACTACTACGGGCTCTTCGCGTGCCTCGGATCGGCATACGATCACGACGCGGACGTCACGCCATTCGTGCACGGGCATCTCGACGCTCAGGTACGACATGTGCGGGCGCTCGATCTGGGGATCAACACCGAGCAGCAGGTGTGGATGGCGGTCGAAGAGGCCGCGGAGGACGTGGGGATGCATCGCCGGCTCGCGAACGCGCTGTGGGACGCGTTCTTCGGGCGTGACGTGACCGCCGGCTACTACCGCTCACTCACAGACGTGAGCCCCGCGACCGCAACGAAGGATCTCACCACCGCGGCCGCAGCTGGACTGCTGGCGTCGGAGGGGGAACGCCGGGGCCGCCGCTACTTCGCCGGCGAGAGGCTGTACGGGGCCGTGGCCGACACGCTCTTCATAGAGATCGAGACGGCATCGTCCGCACGGGACCGGATCATCACCGAGCTCGGCGGGCGGCTCACGATGTCAGGAGGGCCCTTCGGGCTTCCACGAAGGCCGTGACTCCATCCACTACTGAGCGGTGACGAGCCCGCTCCACGACCACCGCGGGATGCGAAGACCGTCCGGCACATCGTCCGCTGAACGGTGATAGCGGGCCATCGTGGACGTGGTCGCCCATGCGAAGTAGTCGTGGAGCACCTGCCGAAGATGGACGTCATCGGCGAGGCCGACGTCGTCCAGCGCCTGATCGAAACAGGCGATCGCTCGGCGGTCCATTTCCTCGTGATGGCCGTTGCCGCTGTGCATCCTCACCACCGAGGTTTCGTCGCCGTACTCCGCCGAGAACCCCATCGGGCCTCCCAGCGCTTCTCCCCAATACGCTGCGAGCCGCTCGGTGTGCCGTGGATGGAAACCGTGACTGAACGCGTGGCTCACCACTACGTCCGCCATGACCCTGGCATGCCATGCGGTGGCCAGGCGCAGCAGCCCCTCAGCTCCCCCCGCGGCCTCGTACACCGTCTCCACGATCCCATCATCTCAACGATCAGGTCGCCACGGCGAGAACCAGACGCGCTCCACCGCTTCCACTGTTCTCAGGACTCCCTGACCACTCGGTTTCCGGCACTTCTGAAGGACCTCCCACAGGCTGAGGAGGAGGACCTCCCACACCAGGTCGGACTCTCTTCGGCCACGCCGAGAGCCACGCGCGTTGTCGAACTCAAGGCACCTCGGCGCACCGGATCTTCCCGCTCGCGCCCGCCGTCGCTGGCTGAGCCGACCGCGGGAGCACGCCGCGCGATCAGCGCGACAGCCAGTCCCCCTGGGCCGTCCCGGCGACGACGAGGCGCGCGCCGGAGCCGTCGACGCCGATGCTCCATAGCGAACGGCCGCCCTGTCGGTCCTTCGAGAAGAGGATTCCGTCGCCCTCTGGTGAGAACCCGAATGCCTGTGGGTCGTCGACGTCGAAGGCGGTCAGCCGGTTCGTCTCCCCTCCCGAGAGCCGAGGGGATCGTGGCGGATCCGACCTTCTCGCCCGACGGAAAGCAGATCGCGTACGCCGACACCGGGGAGCTCGAGAACCACGTGTGGGTGATGGACACGGACGGCAGTAACGCGCACGAGATCCTGACGAACGAGCCGATCAAGGGCCTGGGTAGCCTGCAGTGGTCGCCGACGGGCGACCGCATCGCGATCCAGGACGGCGCAGATGCGATCTACACCTTCGCCCCCGACGGCTCAGACTTCAAAGGTGATAACCGGTGGAAGCTCGCCGTACTGGTCGCCCGACGGATCCCAGATCGCGTTCACGGCTGAAGACGGCCTCGCGATCGCCGATGCGGACGGATCCAACGTCCGTGAGTTCGGCTTCGCCGTTTCGGGCCCATGGCATCCCGCCGTGCCCCGCCACCGATGAAAGCCTCCGACCGGTGGGTCCGCCACGATCCGCTCATACGCCGAGCGACCTCACCTGCCGCGTCGATCGGTCAGCACGAGTACGTGTTCCAGCACGTCTTCTTCCTGCGTCGAGTGGTCGAGCACGAAGCCGCACTTCTCGAGCACGCGCCGGGACCCGACGTTGTGGTCCGCCACATGGGCGTGCATAGGCCTGTGAGGGTCAACGTCGAGGTAGGCTCGCAGGGCCGCGGTCGCGTACCCGTTTCCCCAGTGAGGGCGACCGATCCAGAATCCGACGTCGCGCTCTCCTTCGATCGTCCAGCTTCCGATCGAGCCGACGACTTCCCCGCCGGCGACGATCGTTCGCGTGATCGCCGATGGGTCGGCCTTGATCTTCGCCTGGTGTTCGAGGAACGCGGGCAGATCACGCGAAGGGAACGCCGCCATCGCGCTCGCTTCCGGGTCGGCCTGGAACTCGAACAACCAGCGGAGGTCCGCATCGACCGTCTCGCGAAGTGCGACGGGGAGTGCCTCGAACGTTCCCATCGGCGCACCGTACAGCGCGACCTTCAGGCGTGCATCGCCGTCGGACGGACGGTCGGTCGGTCGGTCGGAGGCGAGGAGTTCATCGAAGAGGCCGCACCGACCATCGAGTCGATCGAGTTCCACCCCCGCGTGGGCACTTCTAGCCCTTCGGAGGTGCCGTGATGCGCGAGGTGCTGCGACTCGAGTTCGGCGAGGTTCCGGCAGACGTTGCGGCCTGGCGCCCCACGTGACGCACGGGCGCTCGTTCGCCCGCGGGCCGTCCCGGCCTCCGTACCCGGGAGACCCGCCATGCGTGAGACGAGAGAGGTGTTCGAGATGGTGACGAAGCAGACGGAGCCGGACCTCGGCTCGCGGAACGACGAAGTCGAGTAACTCTCGGCCCTTGGCCTCGTTCCGGACCACGAGCACGGTGCTGGCCCCACGGGCAGCCAGGGCCGCGGCGGTTGCCGAGCCGAGCATGCCTGTGGCGCCCGTCACGACCGCAACCGCTGGCGTGTGGTTGTGCTGCGTCGTCATAGCCGCTGCTCCTGTATCGTGGATGCCGCGTTTGGTTCAACTGTGACCTTCACACCATGCACTAGTGAACAGGATGTGATGTCAACCCACTCGTCACCGTCGACCACTCCCCAAGAGCTAGCGGACCTGTTCTCCCTGTTCGCCTCGGCCTTCCTCAAGTGGCAGTACGCCTGCCCTCGTAGACGTGAATGCGGCGGAAGGCAATCGCATCGACCTCGACCCCCCCAGCTTCCGAAGTCGAGGATGAGGCACAGTTCAGCCGCCCGGGGAGGCAGATCTCACCCGAACATCCAAGCTTCTGGAGGAACAGGATGAGCGATACGAGCACTGGAAAGGTGGTCGTGAACAGGTCGATGTCGCTTGATGGCTTCATCGCCGGTCCCGGCCACACGATGGACTGGGGCGGTGGTCGACCTCTCGCCGACTTCGTGGCACCGGACGATGTCCAGGAGATCGCGGCGGCTACGGGCGCCATGCTCATCGGCCGGCGGACCCACGAGGTGGGCAAGAGGATGGCGGCCGACGAGCCAGGCGGCGTCGACTACCCCTCTTCCGGACCTTTCTTCGTCCTAACCCACGAGCCGCCGGACCCGCCGGATCCGGAGGTCACGTTCCTCAGCGGCGATATCGGGGAAGCGGTCGCCACAGCACTGGACGCTGCGGGCGGGAAGAACCTGGAGA
>JBOGVO010000171.1:0-9748 GCA_050692855.1 Actinomycetota bacterium
TTGTCGTCCCACCCCATGGGGTAGAACACCTCGAGGCCGCGCATGCGCTTGAAGCGGGCCACCAGGTCGGTGTGCGTGTACGACATCACGTGACCGATGTGCAGCGAACCGCTGGCCGTCGGCGGCGGCGTGTCGATCGCGAAGATCTGCTCCCGCGTCTTCGATCGGTCGAACCGGTAGGTGCCGGCGGCCTCCCACCATTCGTCCCACTTCGCTTCCAGGCCGTCGAGCGACGGCTTCTCGGGCACGCTCATGGGGCGCAGTCTACGGAACGGCCCTTAGACTCGCGCCGATGCTCTCCTGTCCAGCGTGCGGCGCGGCGAACGACGCCGACGCCCGGTTCTGCTCCACCTGTGGCGTCTCCCTCCGCCCGGCGTGCGCCGCCTGCGGCGCGCAGCTCCCCGACGGTGCGGGGTTCTGCCCCGCGTGCGGCACGGCGGTCCATCGTGAGGACGCCGCCGAAACCCTCGATGAACGCCGGGTCGTGAGCGTGCTCTTCGCCGACGTCGCCGGCTCCACCACGATCGGTGAGCGTCTCGACCCGGAGCAGCTCCGCGAGGTGTTGGCGACGTACTTCGGCGCGATGCGCGAGGAGATCGAGGCCGAAGGCGGCACCGTCGAGAAGTTCATCGGCGATGCGGTGATGGCCGCCTTCGGCGTGCCGGTGGCGCACGAGGACGATCCGGCTCGGGCCCTGCGCTCCTCGCTCCGGATGCGGCACCGGCTCGCCGCCGTCAACGCCGAGCTCGCGACGTCGCACGACCTCTCCCTGCGGATGCGGATCGGCGTGAACACCGGGCAGGTGCTCGCCACGGGAGGGGCCGCTCCCGGCGAGCCGATGGTCACTGGCGACGTGGTGAACACGGCCGCCCGGCTGCAGTCGGCGGCCGAACCCGATGAGATCCTCGCCGCCGAGCGCACCCGTCGAGCCGTTCGCGGGTTCCGGTTCGGCGAACGCCGAGATCTCACCCTCAAGGGCAGGTCCGAGCCGGTCACCGCCTCGCCCGTGCTCGGTGGCTCCGGTGAGGCGGCCGACGTCGGCCTGAGCGCATCGATGGTCGGCCGGGACGTCGAGCTGGTCCTGCTGCAGACGATGTTCCGACGCTCCGCCGTCGAGCGTCGCCCGCACGTCGTGACGATCTACGGCGACCCGGGCGTCGGGAAGAGCCGACTGACGCGGGAGTTCGTGCGCTGGGCCAAGACGCAGGACGAGGACCCACGGGTGCTGCGCGGCCGCTGCCTCCCCTACGGCGACGGCATCACCTACTGGCCGCTCTCGGAGATCCTGCGAGGCGTCGCGGGCATCGCCGACACCGACCCCCCCACCATGGCCCTGGGGAAGATCCGCGAGGTCGGGCGATCGCTGCTCGCCGGCGCCGCGGAACCGGCGCGGGCCACGGCCGCGCTCGCGTTCACGACCGGGCTCGAGGATCCGGACGTGCCCCTGTCCGGCGTCGAGCCGAAACAGGTCCGCATGCAGATACACGCGGCGTGGCGGGTGTTCTTCTCGACGCTCGCGGTCGAACGTCCGCTGATCGTCGTCGTCGAGGACATCCACTGGGCCGACCCGGCCATGCTCGACCTGCTCGAGGAGCTCGCGGACCGTGTGGAGGGTGGGGTCTCCTTCGTCTGCCCCTCCCGCCCCGAGCTCACCGGCAGCCGCCCCGAGTGGGGTGGCGGCAAGCGCAACTACTCCGCGATCGCGCTCGATCCGCTGGGCGAGCACGATGCCGACCAGTTGGTCCGATCGCTGCTCGACGTCGAAGCACTCCCCGACTCCGTGCACCACCGCATCTTGGCCAAGGCCGAGGGGAACCCGTTCTTCCTCGAGGAGATCGTCCGTCAGCTGGTCGACAACGGATCCGTGCGGTTCGAGGACGGACGATGGCGGGCGACCGACGAGGTCGCGCAGGTCGCGATCCCGGACACGGTGCAAGGCGTGCTCGCCGCACGGATCGATCTCCTCGAACCTCCGCATCGCAGGGTGCTCCAGGCCGCCGCGGTCGTGGGCCGCGTCTTCTGGCCGAGTGCCGTGAGCCGGCTGCTCGACGGCCATTCCGCCTCGCTGTCCGACGCGCTCGCGGTGCTCGAGGAGCGCGACCTCGTGCGGGCGCGACTGGCGTCGTCTCTCGGAAGCGAGTCGGAGTTCACGTTCAAGCACGTGCTCACGCGCGATGTCGCCTACGAGACGCTCCCCGTGCGAGACCGTTCGGCAGCGCACGCTGCGGTCGCGACGTGGCTCGAAGACACGCTCGGCGGTCGTGCGCCGGAGTTCGCCGAGCTGCTTGCCTATCACTGGTTCTCGGCACATCGATCGGCGACGGGTGCGGGGGCGGCCGACGTGGAGTCGCTCCGCCGGAAGGCGTTCCACCGCACATTGCAGGCCGCACAAGATGCCGGTCGCCGGTTCGCCGTCCGAACCGCAGAGCGCCTCGCCGCGCAGGCCATCGATCTGGCCGCGAGCCCTCACGAACGTTCGCTGGCCTACGAGCAGAGCGCCGATGCGTTCTTCAACGACTTGGAGGGGGACGAGGCGTGGCGCGGATTCACGACGGCCGCCGAGGCAGAGCTCGACGGCGACTCACCCGACCCGGTGCGCATCGCGGATCTGTGCGCGAAGGGGGTCGACATCGCGACGCGCTGGCTGGGCTCGATGCGCGTGGCTCCGTCCGAGCCGGAAGTGCGGAGATACCTCGAGATCGGGCTGGCGCATCTGCCGCCGGGCGACAGCCGGGAACGCGTGCAGCTCCTCGGCGACCAGGCATCGTGGCCGTTCGCGTTCCCCTCGTTCGAGTTCTCCGACGAGGAGCTCGACCGGATCGAGGCCGATGGGCTGGAGGCATCCGAGGTGGCCGACCGGCTCGGCGATGCGGACCTGACCTCGGCCGCGCTCGATAAGGCAGTGGCGCCGTCGATGCGGCGAGGCCGGTACGGCCGGGCGCTCGAGATCGAGGCCCGGCGGCTCCCGCTCATCCCGCAGCTGAGCGATCCGGTCGAGGTCGGGGACGTGTACGCGATGATGGCCTGGTGCAGCGGCGAGTCCGGCAGATGGTCAGACCTCGTCCGATACGCATCCGACGGTGAGGCGGCCGTCGGCGTCGCCATCAACTCCAGGCTCCACGTGCTGGCGTGGCTGACCGAAGGTCGATTCAGGGTCGGCGACTGGGACGGCGCCATCCGGTCGTTCGACGAGACGCTGACCATGCTCGAAGACCGGCGCGACGACCCGCCGTACTACGCGTGCAACGCCTTCGCGACCGCTGCCCTCATCCACACGCTGCGGGCAGAACGCGCGGAAGGCGACCGCCTGCTCGACCTCCTCCGGCGCATCGAAGGCGACGCCGGCCGCAGCATGTCTCTGCGGGTCTGGCCGTACGTGAGCCGCCTGCTCGTGGCACGGGGTTCGCTCGATGAAGCATGGCACCGCTTCCAAGACCGCCCATCCGGGTGGCGCTTGGCCGGCGCCACCCATTTCGAGGCGATGTGCGAATGGGTGCCGGCGGCGCACGCGTGGGAACGCGCCGACGAGATCGTGCGCGAGGTCCGAGCGGCGGCCGACGATGGCGACCTCGTGGGTTCGCGCCTGCACGCCGATCGCCTGGCGGGTCTCACCGCGTGCCACGACGGAGCGATCGAGGACGGCGTCAGGGACCTGGAGCGGGCGCGCGCCGGATTCCTCGAGCACGGCGCGGCCTGGGAGGTCGCGCGAACGGATCTCGCGATCGCGGAGGTGCTGGGGCTCGGGCGCCTCGACGATGAGAGCCGGCGCCGGCTCCAGGCCGCGGCAGCGCTGTTCGAGAACCTCGGATCGGTCGAGGAACTCCGGCGGGCACGGGCCTTGACCGACGGACCGGGAAACCAGCGCTCAGGCGACGAGCGAGAGTAGGAACGAGCCGTCGGCGTCGGTCAGCGACATCGTCGAGCCTTCGATCGAATAGCGCTCCGCAGCCTCGAGTGCGGCGAGGATCTGCGCCTCCTGTTCCATCACGTCGGGCTCGCAGAGCTTCGTGGTCGTGCCGATATCGGAGAACGAGATCGAGCCCTCCCGGGCGCCGCCATCGATCACGGAGGAGCCCGTCAGCCGGTTGCACCCGGTGGTGCCCGTGACGCCCGCGGCGTCGAACGTGAGCTCGGCCTCGGCCCCCGCGATCGTCGAGGACACCGCATCGCCGCCGATCGCGATGCCGTCGACCCGCCACGCGGTGCCCTCGAGCGCGACCGGACGCTCAGCCGTGTAGGTCAAGGTGGTCTCGCCGCCCGAAAGCACGAGACCCGCCCCTTCGTCGATGACCTCGAACGAGGCGACCTCGGCCAGGGCGGCGGTGTACGCGGCCTCCAGCCGCATCAGCGGCTCCTCGCATGCGATCTGCGTCATCGCGCCGGGCTCGATCGAGAGCGCCCCGTCGTCGCCGGCCGTGTAGTCGCCACCGAACGTGTTGCACGCGGTCGAACCGCCGACCGCGCCGTCGTGCCCGAAGCGGATCGTGGCCCGAGCATCGCCCGGCATGACCTCGTCGACCAGCGCTTCGGCCGATGCGGCGCCGAGGATCCACGTCGTGCCGACGATCGATGTCGGGTCGCCATCGCCCGACGACCCGTTCTCCGCGCAGGCCGAAGCACCCACGACCAGCGTCACCACGAGGGCGACGAGCGAGCGCCTCGACCGAACGTTCAGACCGTGGACCCGAGCTGCTTCTTCGCGTGATGCAGCTCGAAGGCCATCACGATCTCCTCGATGCCGCGGAAGATCGCCATGAACCCGACCCACAACAGGATCAGCTCGGCGCGAGCCGGGTAGAACTGCTGCGACACCCAGATCGCCAACAGGATCTCCAGGATGCCGACCGTGAGGCCGAGCCACCAGAGCGGGTTCATCTCCCGGGAGAGCACCGCCCCGACCACGTGCATCGTGCCCATCAACACCAGCAGGAAGCCCAGGACCGACGCCAGCGCGAAGAACGTGTCGACCGGTTCGATGAACCCCCACAGCGCGCCGAGCACGAACAACACGCCGAGGGCGATGTGCACGAACTTCCACCCGCCCGAGACGGTGGCCGACGCCATGAACTCGTTGATCGCAGCTCCCAGGAACATGACCCCGAGCAGGACGCCGACGGTCGCGATCGAGGTGATGTTGAAGCGAAGGACCAGCACGGCGACCAGCAACCACGCGAGCCCTGTGATCAGGAACAACCACCAGTTCTTGGCGAAACCGGTCGCTTCGCGCCGGATCTCTGCGTCCATCGATCTCCCCCCTGCTTCCATCAGAACGTTGTGCACCGCGAATCATGGAACGCCGAACGGGTGAGTTCCAGCATCCTCGCCGTGCTCGTGATCCACAGGAACGCAATCGGAACCGGAGGCGTCCTCGAGATCCTAGGCGGTCTTCTCCTGGCGTTCGCTGCGCTTCTTGGACGGCTTGTGGGGCACCAGGGTCGGATTCACGCCCGTGAGCACGACGTCCTTGTCCACGAGGCACTTCGTGACATCCTCGCGTGAGGGCAGCTCGTACATGACGTTGAGCAGCACCTCTTCCATGATCGCGCGCAGGCCGCGCGCGCCGGTGCCGCGCATGATCGCCTGCTCGCTGATCGCGCGAAGGGCGTCGTCCTTGAACTCGAGCTCGACGCCGTCGAACTCGAAGAAGCGCTGGTACTGACGCACGAGCGCATTCTTCGGCTTCGTGAGGATGTCGACCAGGGCGTCCTCATCGAGGTTGTCGACGCTCGTGATGACGGGAAGGCGGCCGACGAACTCGGGGATGAGGCCGAACTTCAACAGGTCCTCTGGCAGCACCTGGGCGAAGAGCTCGCCGATGTCCTTCTCGTCGCGGGAGACGACCTCGGCGCCGAAGCCGACGCCCTTGCGGCCGATGCGGCTCTCTATGATCTTGTCGAGCCCCGCGAACGCGCCGCCGCAGATGAACAGCACGTTCGTGGTGTCGATCTGGATGAACTCCTGGTGGGGGTGCTTGCGTCCGCCCTGCGGCGGCACGGACGCCTGCGTGCCCTCGAGGATCTTCAACAGCGCCTGCTGCACGCCCTCGCCGGAGACGTCGCGCGTGATCGACGGGTTCTCGCTCTTGCGGGCGATCTTGTCGATCTCGTCGATGTAGATGATGCCGGTCTCGGCCTTCTTCACGTCGTAGTCGGCCGCCTGGATCAGCTTCAGCAGGATGTTCTCGACGTCCTCGCCGACGTAGCCGGCCTCGGTGAGGGCGGTGGCGTCGGCGATCGCGAACGGCACGTTGAGCATGCGGGCGAGCGTCTGCGCGAGGTAGGTCTTGCCGCATCCCGTGGGCCCCAGGATCATGATGTTCGATTTCTGCAGCTCGACGTCGCCCTCTTTCGCGCCGACCTGGATGCGCTTGTAGTGGTTGTAGACCGCGACCGAGAGCACTTTCTTGGCGCGCTCCTGATCGACCACGTACTCGTCGAGGAAACCGAAGATCTCCTGCGGCTTGGGCAGCTCGTCGAGCTTCAGCTCGGTGGTCTCGGAGAGCTCCTCCTCGATGATCTCGTTGCAGAGGTCGATGCACTCGTCGCAGATGTACACGCCGGGGCCGGCGATCAGCTTCTTCACCTGCTTCTGACTCTTCCCGCAGAAGGAACACTTCAGCAGGTCGGAATCCCCGAACTTCGCCATCTGCCTCTCTTTCCCTCTCCGACGGGCCGAACGACCGGGCACGGAGCCCGACCATCATGTGTCAGCGGCATGTGTCAGCGGATTATCACGCCCCCGCGACCCCTGCGGAAGCAAGCTCGGGGATGATCCCGCGCGTGGTGATGATCTCATCGATCACGCCGTAGGCCTTGGCCTCGTCGGCCGTGAGGATGAAGTCGCGGTCGGTGTCCTTCGTCACCTTCTCGAGGGTCTGGCCGGTGTGTTGGGAGATCAGGCGGTCGAGCAACTCTCGGGACCGGATGATCTCCTTGGCCTGGATCTCGATGTCGACGGCCTGCCCCTCGGCGCCGCCGTGCGGCTGGTGCAGCAGCACGCGCGAGTGCGGCAGTGCGAAGCGCTTGCCCGGCGCGCCCGCCAACAGCAGCATCGCCGCGGCGCTCGCGGCTTGACCCATGCAGATCGTGGAGACGTCGGGCTTGATGTACTGCATCGTGTCGTAGATCGCGAACAGCGACGTGATGACCCCACCGGGCGAGTTGATGTACAGGTGGATGTCCTTGTCGGGATCCTCCGACTCCAGGTGCAGCAGCTGCGCCATGATCAGGTTGCCGACGTTGTCGTCGATCGGCGTGCCGAGGAAGACGATGCGCTCCTTCAGCAGCCGCGAGTAGATGTCGAACGACCGCTCGCCGCGGCTCGTCTGCTCGACGACCACTGGCACGAGGTAGTCGTTGGCGGTGATGTTCGATCGCATGTCGGTCATCGGGTCTCCTCGGCTTCCGTCTCGGTGTCGGTGTCGCTCTCGGTGTCGGTGTCGCTCTCGGGTTCGACCTCGGTTCCGGCCCCGGAGCGCTCGGGTTCGACCTCGGGTTCGACCTCGGCGCGCTCGACGAGCAGATCGAGCGCCTTGCCTCTGATGATATCCCCGGCCAGCGTCACGATCTGACCGCTTCGCTCGAGCTGCGTCGCGAGCTCCTTCGAGTCCCGCTCATATGTCCCTGCGAGGGAAGTGATCTCGGCGCCCAGCTCGTCGGCCGTGACCTCGATCTTCTCGGCCCGGGCGACGCCTTCGAGAGCCAGGTCCGCCTTGATCGCCCTGATCGCGTGGTCGCGGGAATCCTCGCGCAGCCGTTCCTCGTCCCAGCCCTGGGCCTCGAGCAGGTCCTCGATCGTGAGACCGGCCCGCTCCGCGCGCTCCTTCGCGTGCGCGACCCGATGCTCGGTCTCATCGACGATCAGCGTCTCGGGGATCTCGACCTCGATCGAGTCGACCATGGCGTCGAGCACGCGGTCGCGCACGACGGCCGTGGCCTCGCGCTCCTTCATCTCGCCGAGTCGGGTGCGCAGGTCCTCGCGCAGCTCGTCGAGGGTGTCGAACTCCGACGCGGTCTTCGCGAAGTCGTCGTCGGCCTCGGGCAGTCTGCGCGCCTTCACGTCCTTGACCAGCACGGTCAGCTCGGCCGGCTTGCCCTGGAGCGCCTCACCCGCACCCGGCCCCATCTCCTCGGTGACCTTCAGGATCTCGCCCGCCTTCGCGCCGAGCAGCTCGGCGTCGAGCGTGGACCCGAACTCCCCCGAGCCGACGAAGTACAGGTAGTCGGTGCGCGTGAGCCCGTCGACCTCCTCGCCGCCGGCGACCGCCTTGACGTCGATCGTCGCGAAGTCGCCCTCGATCACCGGCCGGGCCGCGGGTTCGAGCTCGGCGAAACGCTCGCGCAGCCGATCGATCCACTCGTCGATGTCCTGCTCGGAGACCTCGATCGAGGGCCTCGTGACCGCCAGCCCGGAGTAATCGTCCTCGGTGAGCTCGAGACGGGGGCGCACCTCCACGACCGCCGTGAACACGAGCGGGGCGTCGTCGGCGAACGCGTCGAGATCGATCTCGGGATCGGCGATCGGCGCGAGGTCCTCCTCGGAGACGGCCAGGCGGTAGTACTGCGGCACCGCGTGCTCCAGGAACTCGTCGCGCACGACGTCGCGCCCGATCTGGGCATCGATGATGCGCTTGGGCACCTTCCCCTTGCGGAAGCCCGGGACCTTGACCTGGTCGGCGATGCTCCGATAGGTGGCGTCGAGCTCCTTCGAGTACTCGTCGGGAGGGATCTCGACCGTGAGCTTGACGGTGTGCTTCTCGGTGTTCTCGACGGTGGTCTGCATGGTTGGGTCAAGGCTACCCGAGATCGTTTCGTCGGCACGTCGGCCGAAGGTCTCGGTCGGGGGCCGTCCGCCGCCGGATAGGCTGCCGTCAGTGTTCGAGCACGAGCTCGCGTTCGCGAACGGCCTGACCGATCGCGCCGCCGACATCGGCATGGGGCTGTTCCTCGGCGACGCGCTCGAGGTGCGCCACAAGGCCGACCGCACGGTCGTGACCCAGGCCGACACCTCGATCGAAGCCATGGTTCGGGAACAGGTCGCCGCGGCGTTTCCCGAGGACCACGTGCTCGGCGAGGAGGAAGGCGGCGCCGACCGCGCCACGGGCCGCGTGTGGATCGTCGACCCGATCGACGCGACCGCGAACTTCGCGAGGGGCATCCCGATCTGGGCGACCTTGATCGCCCTGCAGGTCGACGGCGAGCTGGTGATGGGTCTCGTGGGCGCGCCCGCGATCGGCGAGCGATACGAGGCCGTGCGCGCCGGAGGCGCCCGCATGAACGGCCGGCCGATCCGGGTGAGCGCCGTCGACGACCTGAGCGACGCCCATGTCCTGCACGCGGAGTCGGCATGGCTCGGGCGGGCGGGCGGCTCGGGGGCGGCCGGCGTGCTGTCGACCGCCGCCCGCACGAGGGGGTTCGGGGACTTCTGGGGGCACGTGCTCGTGGCGCGCGGGGCGGCCGAGGCGATGCTCGAGCCGGAGCTGAACATCTGGGACTACGCCGCACTCCAGGTCGTGGTCGAGGAGGCGGGCGGCCGGGTCACCCAGCTCGACGGGTCGCCCACGCGCCACGGCGGCAGCATGCTTTCGACGAATCACGTGCTGCACGACGAGGTGCTCGAGCGCCTCGCCGGATCCGACTGAACGACCGGCCGACGCGGCCCTCACAGCTCGATCGTGTCGCCGCGATCGCCCACCGCGGACAGGACCGCGTTCGCGGCCGCGACGTCCTGCACGCCGACGCCCGTGAGG
>JBOGVO010000172.1:0-13841 GCA_050692855.1 Actinomycetota bacterium
GCCCCGCGACGTGGAGTTGCCGGCCGGTCAGCCGGACATCAGCGACTTAGCCCGCTCGTTGTCGTCGGTCACGACGACGCCGCGGTCGCCCGTGGCCAGGTACAACGCGCGGACGTTGATGCCCGCGTCGGCGACCCGGCGAGTCATGACGCCGAGCGTTCCGGGCTGACCGGAGCCCGGCACCGGCTGGGTGAGGATCGCGTCGGCCTCGCCTTCGACCTTGAGGCCGGCCGCATCCAGGGCCTGACGGGCCTTGGCGGCATCCATCACGCAGACGTGGATGATGCCGCGCCCTTCGAATCCGAGGCCGGAGACGCCCTCGATGTTGACGCCGGCATTCCCGAGCGCCTCACCGATCGCTGCGATCCCCCCGGGACGGTCCTCCACCGTGATCGTGAAGTCGGTTGCCATTGCCACCTCCTTCCTTCGCGGCTTCCTACGGCATACGCCTGCGCGCGCCGCCCGTCAAATCCATGGCGAGACCGGCCGGGGGCCGGGTGGTCCCGCTACGGCAGCACGAACCCCATGCGCTCGAACGTCCGCTCGAGCACGGGCGCCGAGGTCGCGCGTGCTCGGTCGGCGCCGATCGCCAGCTGCCTCAGGAGCTCGCTCTCGTCGGTGCGGAGCTCCTCGTACCGCCGCCGCACGGGTTCGAGCGTCGCGATCACCACGTCGGCGGCTTCCTGCTTGAGCGCCCCATAGCCCAGCCCGTGGTACCGAGCCTTGATCGCCTCGATCGACTCGCCGGTCGCCACGTGCAGGATCTCGAGCAGGTTCGAGACGCCGGGCTTGTCCTTCGGGTCGTAGCGCACGTCGGTCCCGGAGTCGGTCACCGCGCGGGAGAGCTTCCTGGCGATCAGGTCGGGCGGGTCGAGGATGCCCACGGTGCCGAGCTCGGTGCCGCCGGTGGTCGACATCTTTCGGGCTGGCTCCTGCAGGTCCATGATCCGGCCGCCGACCTCCGGGAAGATCGCCTCCGGAAGCCGGAACATGTCGCCGAAGCGGGAGTTGAACCGCACGGCGATGTCACGCGCCAGCTCCAGGTGCTGGCGCTGGTCGTCGCCGATCGGCACCCGGTCGGTCTCGTACAGCAGGATGTCGGCGGCCATCAGCACCGGGTATGTGAACAGGGCGGCCGAGGCGAACGACTGCTGCTCCGCCTTGTCCTTGAACTGGGTCATGCGGCGGAGCTCGCCCACGCTCGTCACGGCGGAGAGCAGCCACGCTGCCTGCGCGTGCGCGGCGACGTGGCTCTGCACGAACACGACGGAGCGCTCCGGGTCGATGCCCGTCGCGAACAGCATCGCCGCGAGATCGAGGGTGCGAGCGTGCAGGTCGGCGGGGTCGTGCTCGACGGTGATCGAGTGCAGGTCGACGATGCAGAAGAAGGCCTCGCCCAGCTCCTGGGTCGCGGCGTACTGACGGAAGCCTCCGCTGTAGTTGCCGAGGTGCTTCGCCCCGGTCGGCTGGATGCCCGAGAAGATGCGCACGCGCAGACGTTACCTGTCGCGAACGCGCGCCGGCCCGGTCGGTTGCAGTCAGCGTAGGATTCCTACGACGGTCGCATGAGTGTCGCGATCACGTCGCCTCGTACCGTGAAACCCTTCTCCAGGGGCGGTGTGATGGCCGGATGGATCAGGGGGTGAGGGCGACGCGGGCGGCCCGGCTCAGGGTGACGCGCCGCAGGCTAGCCGGGAAGCGCGCTGGATCGCTCCTGCTCGCTGGGCTGCTGGCGATGGCGGGCCTGCAGGTCTCGACGTCGGCGATAGCGACGACCGTCGCAGCGCGGGCCGATGCCGATGCCGACGTCGCGACCGGCCACGGCCCGAAGAAGGGGAGCCGGGGCACCCTTCGGATCCTCAACGACCGCATCGTCTCGTATCTCCGATTCTCCGTCCCCACGCCACCGGCGGGGGAGGCGATCGTCGGTGCGACCCTGCGGGTCTACGCGATATCCGACGGCAGCTGCGCCTTCGGAGCGGAGGTCATGCAGGCGGCGAGCAACTCGTGGAGGGAGAGGACGATCAGGTGGCGCAACCAGCCCGGCACGACCGGGCCGGTCCTCGCCACCGCGACCTGGACGGCCGAGGGATACCAGAGCTTCGATGTGACCTCCGCCGTCACCGGCTCGGGCGCCGTGAGCTTCGTGCTCCGTCACGCCGAGGGGTGCGACGCGCCCGCCCCCGACGTCTTCCTGAGTCGGGAGGCCGCGGCCAACCCCCCGCAGCTGGTCGTGGAGACAGATACGCTCTCACCGCCCGATCCATCGCCGCCGTCTCCACCGCCCCCGGGAGATGCCGTCGAGGTCGCGGCGGCGGGTGACATCGTCTGCGATCCGACGGGCGCGAAGTTCGCCGGCTCCGATCCGCAGTTCTGCCAGCATCGGGCCACAGCCGATCTGCTCGAGGGCATGGATGCGGTGCTCGTGCCCGGAGACTTGCAGTATCCCGACGGAACCCTGGAACAGTTCCAACAGGGCTACGACCTCTCATGGGGTCAGTACGCGGACGTGACGTACCCGGTGCCCGGCAACCACGAGTACCACGTCGCCGACGCACCGGGGTATTTCGACTACTGGGCGTCGAAGTCACGTTCGACCGGCACCGACGGCTACTACAGCTTCGATCTCGGAACCTGGCACGCCGTCGCGCTGAACACGTCCAGCGTGTGCAGCGTCGGCCCGTCGTGTTCCGAAGGCTCGCTCCAGAACGACTTCCTGGAGCAGGACCTCGCCGCCACGACCGAGAACTGCATCATCGCGTTCTGGCACGCGCCGCTGTTCAACTCGGGCGGCGTGCACTCGGGGTCCGAGAGCGTGCTGCCTCTGTGGGAGGACCTCTACGCGGCCGGCGCCGACATCGTCGTGAACGGCCACGAGCACAACTACCAGCGCTTCGCGAAGCAGGCCCCCGACGGGACCGCGGTCGCCGACGGCATAAGGGAGTTCGTCGTGGGCACGGGGGGCGCCCGCCTCTACGCCCTGGCGACGACGCCTGAGCCCAACCTCGAGGCGGGGGTCGCGGATTCCTACGGGGTGCTGCGGCTGTCGCTCGCCGACGGCAGCTACTCGTGGGAGTTCGTGGGCGTCGACGGAGACGTGCTCGACAGCGGCGGCCCGGTGGCCTGCAACTGAACGCTCTCGTGACGGGGTGACGCATCGAGGCTTTGCGCGTTCTTTGAGCGATCTGCAAGCTCACCGAAAGCGACGGGTCGCATCCTCACGCCGTCGGTCTCATCCGGAGGACCGCGGAGGAAGGAGGATGCGATGGATATCGGGCCCTGGATCCGGGTCCTGCTCGCTCAGCCTGTGAGCGAGCCGATCCCCGACGTGTTCCCGCCCGTCGAGGCGCCGCTGCAGGAGCGGACCGAGCCGCGTGACGAGCCGGTCCGCGCAGCGCGCTGAGGTGGCCATGGCCGCTGCTGTGACCACCCAGACGGGCATGCGAGGCCAGGCCGTGGTGCCCGAGGCCATCCACGTCTGGCGCACGTGGGCGCTGTCCGAGGACCCCCGGACACGGACGCCAGTCCTTGGGCCGATCGGTGGCGACCGGCGTTCGTGGGCGCCACGCGAGCCGATGCGAGCGAGGTGTCCTCGCCTCAGGTTCCACCGAGCGCCGGACGAACAGTGCTCATGCGGGCTGTATGCCGTGAAGTCGCCTCACCTGCTGCGGGCGGCTCGCGACCCCGCCGTGATCGGCACCGTGGACCTGTGGGGACGGGTCATGGAGCACGAGCGGGGGTTCCGTGCCGAGCTCGCGTACCCGCAGCGGCTCGGACTGATCTGCCCGTTCTGCTTCTGGCACCGCGGGGCGGGGGCGGGCACCGTGGACCGGGTCGCCCGCGTCGGGCGCCGGCGCCTGGTGCCGACCTGCGAGGAGCACCTCCGGACCGCGATCGACACCGGCTACCCGGTGCGGGGCTTCCTGGATCCGGCCGAGGTGCTCGGGGCGCTGTTGGCCGCCTACCTCGTCGATCCGATCGACCGCTCGCTCGTCGGCCGGCTCACGTCGCCGGACACCGGTCGAGGTGCAGGAACTGTCGACACTCGTCGGTGGTGAGCTCCCGTGTGACCTCTCGACGCGCGATCGCGAGCAGGTCGTCGATGTCGACTGCCCAGACGCGCACCAGGCCGCGGTCGTCCCGAGAGGCGAGCATCGAGCCGTCCGGACTGAACGCCAGACTGACGATGATCGCCCGGTGACTCGTCAGGGCGAACGCCTCCTGCCCCGTCTCCGTGTCGAAGAGATGAACCTTCGTGGTGCTCGCGACGGCCAGCCGTGAGCCGTCGGAGCTGAAGGCCATGCCGAAGACCTCCACCGGAGGATCGGGGAACCTCGTGATGAGCGCACCGCTCCGCGCGTCCCAGATCTCGTGGCCGCCCGTGGCGACCCGTGTTCCGCCGGGATCGAACGCGATGAGCTCCCACCCCGTGCCCGGACCCGTGACAGACATCGTCCTGACGGCCAGGCCTCGCTCCCGATCCAGCATCGTCACGCGGTAGTCCGACCCGGAGCGAGCGAGGGTGGCGATCATGCGGCCGTCGGGACTGAACTGGACAGCGCGTATGTTCCCGAACTCCTGCCGCAGAACGTCGGCTTCGCTGCCCGAGCGGTCGAAGATCGAGATCGAACCACGGTCGCGTGTCGCGGCTGCGAGGTACTGGCCATCCGGGCTCCAGCCGGCGGCACGGACAGGTGTAGCGACGTCGAAGAGCACCTCCCCCGAAGGGATGTCGCGAACGACGACCGATCCATCTGCGTAGCGGATCGCCATGGCCGTTCCATCTGGACTGATGTCGGTCGGGTGAAAGATGTCCATCTCGACCGGTCTACGTTCCGGCCGGTTGAACGACGCGATCGATCGCTGCCGGCCGGTTCCGAGGTCCACGACGATCGGGGAGCCGTCGCGCCCACTCGTCATGAGGCGGTTATCGTGCACGAACTCGACGTCGCCCACCGTGATGGGCACGTTCGTCCACTCCGCGTCGCCCGTAGGGTGGACATCCCAGATCCTTGCGGCGGATTCTTCGGTTCCTGTCATCACCTGTTCCCCGTCGGGCGAGAATGTCACGCCGGAGATCTCCCCTTCTTGGGTGGCAAGTGTCGTGAGTTCGTGGTAGCCGTCCTCCCGGATCGCCCATACCTTTGCGGTGGTGTCGTCGCTGCCCGTCACCAGGCGCGAGGAGTCCGGGCTCCAATCCACCCACATGGCGCTCTGGGTGTGCCCGACTAGCGTGTACCGCAGGTCGCCGGTCGCTGCGACCCAGACCGAGACCGTGGGGTCCCAGCCTCCGGCGGCGAGATATCGACCGTCCGGACTCCACGAGACGGACGTGAATCCCCAATCGCCCTTCCCCCTCAACTCGAGGACTTTCCGACTTTCGAGGTCGATCACCGCGATGACGCCGGGGATCCCGCCGCTCGCCACCGCGACCTTCGTTCCGTCGGGACTGAGCGACACATCGTTCGGGAAGTCAGGGAGGCTTCCGTACGTCCGTATCCGGCCGTTATCGAGGTCCAGCACACCGACAGTGCCAAGCGCGGATCCGGCAGGTGAGAAGAGGGTCGCCACCACCGACCCGTCCTCGTTGAATGAAGGTGCCCAGGCATTCGCCCCGCCCGAACGAGCCGCGACGAGGTCGCCACTGGACGCGTCCCACACCTTCAGGGTCCCGTCATCACCGGCGGTTGCCAGCCGCGAGCCATCGGGGCTGAAGGCCGCGTCGTTGATGAAGGCACCGTGTCCCGAAAGGGTGAGGACGCTGTCCCCGGTGAAGATGTCCCTGATGGAGACGCTCTCGTTGTCCTCCCCACGTTGGAAGAGCCCCCTCGAGGTCACGAAGTCGCTACTCGCGCCCCAGTCGACAGACCCGCCCGATCCAGGGAAGGACCTCACGATGCGAGATGCGGTCACCGCCTGGTGGAGCGCGTCCTCTGCCTCCGGAAGCACGGTTCCGTCGACCGAGCGCGTCCGATCGACCGCCTCGATCGCCAGCAAGATGCTCCGCTCCGGGTCCGAATCGAGGTTCGCCACCGAGGCCGCGGCGAGCTCCCGTGCCTTCGCGACACTCGCCTCGCGCCCTGCCCTCTCGCCCTGAGCGGTCGCGATGATCGTGAGGGCGCCCGCGATCAGCGCCGCGACCGCGAACACGGCCACGAGCGCGCGGAGCCTCGTCCGCGCTCGGCGCTCGACGTGCCGCTCGTGGTCCTTTCGCTCCCGCTCCGCCGCGCGCTCCCGGTCGCGCTCGTCGACGCTCGCCTTCAGGTAGGCGCGCTCGTGCCGGCCGATCGCGAGGTCGGTACCCTCGGCCCACGTCTCGGACTGCTCGAGCCGCGCACCGCGCAGCAGGAAGCTCGGATCTTCGTCGGCGCCCCGCCACTCGGCGCCTGCCCGGGAGAGCCGCCGTTCCTGCCGCAGGTCGTCGCGGGCGGCGTCGATCCAACCGCGCATACGGCTCCACGCACCGATGAGCGCCTCGTGAGCGATCTCGACCGTCGGCTCGCGGGTGGATGGCTCCCGGTCGAACGTCAGGAGCCGGTGATGCCCGAACGTCTCGAGCACGGCGTCGACCTGGGCCGGGTCCAAGTCGAGGTCGTCCAGCTCCCCCCTCGCCACCCGCCGCCGGGTGTCCTGCCTGCCTTCCCCCAGCGTGACCAGCCGCAGGAACACCTGCCTGATCGCTCGTCGCCCATCGGCGTCGGTCGCCTCGTAGCTGCGCTCGGCTCGTGCCGACAAGGCCCCCGCGACGCCGCCGATCTCGCGGTAGGCGTCGACGATGAGTCGATCGCGGTCACGCCGCTCGAACAGCTCGGTGAGCGCGTACTGCAGCAGCGGCAGCGCGCCCGGCTGATGAGCGACGTCGGCGACCATCTCCGCGACCAGACCCGGCTCCGGCCGGACGCCCTCCTGCTCGGCGGGCGCCCGGATCGCTTGCTCGAGCTCATCGGGGGTCATCGGGGGGACCGCCTCGGTGCGCGAGGCGAGCAGTTCCCCGAACCGCGGGTAGACGAGCGGCCGGTCGTAGAAGTCGGCGCGGAGGGTCACGATCACCCGGACCCTGCTGCGGGGGTCCGCGGTCGCCACGCGCAGGGATTCGAGGAAGAGCTCCCGTTCGTGCTCGTTCGTCGTGGTGAGCGTGAACAGCTCTTCGAACTGATCGATCACGAGCACGACCTCCGAGCCCTCAGGCGCGACGAGCTCCACGGCGTCGAGCAGGCCGCGGGTCCCCGAGTCGACCAGGTCGTGCAGGCGCGGCGTCGGTCGCACCGCGATGCGTAGCAGGGCCGCGGCCATCTCGTCGACCGGGTGGGGGCCGGGGAACATCTCGGCGATGGAGCACGCCCCGGCTTCGCCGAGCGCCCCTCCCCGGATCGCCGGGATCAGCCCTGCGCGCACCACCGACGACTTGCCGCTTCCGCTCGGGCCGACGACGGCGAGGAACCTGCCCGCGGACCCCGACTCGTTCAGCCTGGCCACCAGGCGTTCGGTGAGCTCGCCCCGCCCGAAGAAGTCGCGCGCGTCGGCCGAGGTGAAGGCTCGAAGCCCCTTGTAGGGGTTGCGCACGTCTCGCGGTTCGAGGGCCGCCGACGTGTCAGGTTCCAGGGAGGAACGGGCGGCCTCGACGAACGTCGCCGCGGGGGGCACGTCCGGCCCGGCGTCGACCCGATCGACGAGCTCCTGCAGGGGACCCGACGCGTCGGGTGGGAGGAGATCCGACGCGAACCCGGCGAGGGCGCGCACGTCGTCCGGAGGCTCCGGCACCGGTCCGATCCCGATGCGGAAGTCCGCGAGATAGGCGTTCCCCTCGGCATCGAACAGCACGTTGGAGGTCCCGAGGTTCCCATGCGCGATGCCGTGGCGGTGGGCGAATGCGAGCGCCGAGGCGATCTGTTCCACGGCGCGGACGGCGCGATCCCGGGGGAGCGACCCATCGCGCTCCTCGACCCCCCGCAGGCTTCCTCCTCGCAGATAGCGGCTGACGATGTAGGCGCGCCCCGGCTCGCGCCAGTAGTCGTGGATCGGCACGATGTGCGGGTGTTCGAGGGCCGCCACGGCCTGGGCCTCGGCCTCGAACCGAGCGACTAACGATGGGTCGCTCGCGATGTGCTCGTGGATCACCTTGACGGCCACGTCGCGCCCGACGTGCGGTTGGATCGCACGGAACACCGTTCCGGTTGGGCCGTCCTCGATCCTCTCGAGCAGCCGGTATCCCCGGAGGGGTTCCCCACGCAGGTCGAGCCCCGGGTCCTGCTTGAGGACACGCTCGTGGAGCCTCGTGAGCTCGGGTGAGGGGTCGATTCCGAGCTCGTCCGCCAAGATCTCTCGCGCCCGCTGATAGGCGCCCAGGGCCTCGGCCTGCCGTCCCTCCCGGTAGAGGGCGGTCATCAGCTGTCCCCAGAGGCCCTCCCGGAGCGGGTTGGTGGCGAGCAGCGACTCGAGCTCGCCGATCGCCCCGGCCTGCGCGCCGCTGGCGAGCAGGCCCTCGATGCGGCTCTCCTGCGCCTCGAGCCTGAGGTCGTCGAGCCGGGCGGCCTCCGCGAGCAGGGACGACCGATCGGCCAGGTCGGCGAGCGCCGGCCCACGCCACAGCGCGAGCGCGTCGTCGAGCGTGGCGACCGCGACGGTCGGGGCGACGAGGAGCGCTTCCTTCGCATCGCGCACGAGCGAATCGAACCGCGCCGCGTCGAGGTCGAACGGGTCGACCAGCAGGATGTAGCCGGGGGAGCGGCCCTGCAGCCGCTCGTCGCCGAGGGCCCGTCGAAGGTTCGACACGTACGTCTGCAGGGTGTGCCGCGCCCGCTCGGGTGGCTCTTCGCCCCAGATCTCGCCGATCAGCGTGTCGGCCGGCACCAGTTGGTTGGCGCGAACGAGCAGGTTGGCGAGCACGGCTCGCTGCTTCGGCCCACCGAGGGGGATCGGGCCGTCCCCCGCGTCGACCTCGAGAGGTCCCAGGACGCGGAACTGCACCCGCCGACCGTACACATGGCGTGTGTCCATGAGCAATGCAGGACGCTGCCACGGCGATGTCAAGAACCGCACAAGAGGTGAGACCGCCCTTGAGCGCGGATCGATTCCGTTCCGCCCGCCTTCCGATCCGCTTGACCCAAGGTGAGCACGACAGAACGTGGAAGCGCGGAAGGGGCAGGTCGTGAGCGTCTTGACGAAGGTAGTGGTCGGGGGCCTCGTGGTGGTGCTGCTGGCGGGAACGATCGCGTTCGCCGTGACCAAGCGCGGTGGTGCCGACGATCCGAGGAGTCCGTCGTTGCCCACCCCGACCATGGAACCCGTCGTGTCCCCGAGATCGCATCCTCGATTCCTCGACCTGCGCACGGGCGAGCGCACGGCGATCCCACGGAGCATCACGTCCCTCGGCCCGACCGATCTGCGGGTCTCGGACGACGGCGCGAAGCTCGCCTTCGTCGGCGGGGGAGCGCAGATCTATGTGGCGAACATCGACGGCACCGGCGTTCGGCAGTTGACGCAGACGGATGCCGTCGTGAAGGACCCGCACTGGTCGCCCGACGGTTCGCGCATCGTCTTCACCGCATCCGGTCGGGTCTACATCGTCGACGTGTCGACCCGAGTCGTGACCCCGCTGACACGGGACCTCGGGCTCGTGTGGGAACCGAACTTCAGTGCCGACGGGCGGACGATCGTTTTCACGGTCGCGCCGGCAACGTCTGACTGGAAATGGCTCGCACTGTGGAGCGTGCCGGCCGATAGGGGACGCCCGCACGAGCTCATGACGAAGGCGGCCCTCGGCACGCACTCGCCCGACGGCCGCACGATCGCGTTCCTGTGCGTCGCGCTGCCCGGGGACGGGCACGTCTGGATCGATCCACAGCGCCTCCTGCTGGCCGACGCGGACGGGAGCGATCGCCGCGGGCTGCTCGCATCGGACCATGAGGGGGAGTGCGGCGGGGGCGGCGAGTTCTGGTCGTGGACCTTCGAGCAGCCGGACTGGTCACCCGACGGCAGGCGGATCGCGTTCGCCGACGGCGTTGGCTCCTTCGTGCCGGGAAGCTCGAAGGTCCGGATCGTGAACGTGGCGACGGGCGATATGTCGATCGTGGGAAGGGGTCTGCACCCGAGCTGGGTCGACGGCCACACGCTCATCATCGAACAGCCTGAATCGCACACGTGATGTGATCCAGCGGGGATGAGAACCAGGCGGTCGTGCGCGTGACACCGGAGGGAGCTACTCGACCGTCCCGACCGCGACGCGCAACACCACGATCCCGCCGATGATCAGCACGAGGCCGGCGATCGCGAGTGGGGGAAGCGGGTCACCCCAGACCATCTTGCCCAGGATCGCGAGGACCGCGATGCCGACCGCGCTCCAGATCGCGTAGACCATGCCGACCGGCATCGTCTTCAGCACCTGCGAGAGCAAGAAGAACGACACGCCGTACCCGATGACCACCACGATCGAGGGCGCGAGGCGACTGAACCCTTGCGACGCGCGGAGCGATGCGGTGGCGGCGACCTCGCTGACGATGGCGATCGAGAGCATGAGCCAGGCGTTCATCGTGTCTCCTCGGAAGTGAGCGCCCGAAGCCGCTCGATCACCTTTCGTCGCATCCGCGGCGCGAAGGGTTGGGTCCCCAGCACGTCTGCGAGCCAGAGCCCGTCGGCCGCCAGCCGCACGATCGACGCGGCGACGACATCGCTTCCCTCCGCACGGTCCGCGGCCGAGGCGGGGGCGATGAGATCGCGCCACGGCTGAAGCAGAGCAGGCTCCCGCACGAGTGCACCGATCAGCGCGAGCCATCGCTTCGACCGTCCCGGGTCGGCATCGACGCACGCCGACAGGTACGCGCGCGCCGCGCGACCCCGTGGGCGCGGATCGCGGGAGGCGGCATGTTGCGCGGCGACCTCGAACTCCTCCTGCAGGAGTTCCACCATGCCGAAAACGAGGGAGTCCTTCGACGGGAAGTGGTACAGGAGGCCACCCTTGCTGACGCCGGCCTCCGATGCGACCGCCTCCAAGGTCACCGCCGCGACGCCGTGCCGATGCGCGAGCCGGAACGCCGCGTCGAGCAGGTTCGCCCGCGTGTCGCTCGTAGCGGATCCGGTCGAGGTCATGGCCGCACTATACCGTCCGGACGGTATAGTCACACACCTCGCGGCCTTGGCTCGGTGTCAGCTCGCTTGAGCGGACGTTGACCCTGTCCCGCTCCGCCTCCGACCGGTCCCCTCCAGAGTTCCCGTTGATAGCGACTGAGGAACGAGGAGGACATGACCATGATGAGGAGGTTCTCTGCCGTCTCGCTTGTGGCCGCGTGGCTCTTCCTCGCGGCGATCCCTGCCGAGGCGGTGCGGACGTCCGAGCTGGGCGCCCGCTTCGACAAGGAGCGCGGGTTGTGCCGGGTCACGACCCGAGACGAGGATGCCGTCGTCAGATGCGACCTCGATGAGTACACCCGCATCCGCTACCGGTTCCGCCTCCCGCGCGACGCGTACCACCTCGGTGTCGGGGTGCGCCGCGGATCGGGGGGCTGCTGCGGTTCGGTCGACATCGATTCCACCAGGAACGGAGCGGATCGCCGTCACCTCATCGTGCAGGTACGGGTCGGCAACTACGGGAGCCTGTTCGAGGCCTTCTCGAGCACCCTTCATCGGGTCGACGTCCGCTACCGGAGGGTCTGGTGAGGGCCGATCCGAGGAAGGAGGAGACATGGGTAGGAAGCTGTTGATCGGTGGGCTCGCGTCGGCGGTGCTGCTGGTGGGGACGTTGGTCAGCGTCTCGTACGGGGGCAGGGGCGGGATCACCCAGCCCGAGGAGATCGTGCTGACCCACAGCATCTGCGGAAAGGACGCACGGTGTGGGTACTTCAGGCTCAAGCCGTCGACGAAAGGTACTGGGTTCGGCCAGGTGATCCAGGCGCGGGTCCCATTGCGTGACGTCGACGGGAATCTCGTGGGCATGTCCCGCGGCCATGTCGTCACCGTCCAGGGAACCGGCTCGGTCGCCACCGTGATCGACACCTTGAAGGACGGGCCGCACACCTACCGCGGGTCGGTCACCCTGACCGGATTCGTGCAGAGCGGTGGGTGTTACTTCGGTGACGAGGTCTGCACGTTCGCGATCACCGGCGGGACCGGCGCCTACGTCAACGCGCGCGGGCAGGCCACGCTGGAACGGGTCCAACGGAAGATCCGCACGACGCTCCACCTGATCCCGTAGGACCGGGCGGCGATGCGCGACTTCGGAGAGTGGCTGCGGCGGTGGGCGACATGGCTGGTCGTCACGGTCACGCTCGGAGTCGTCGTCGCGATGATCGTGATCGGGATCACTCGCATCGGCTCCTGAGCCGCCACCGGCCTTGAGCGGTTCTTGCGCCGGCTTTGGCTGGGTCGAAAGCGACGCACGCGACGATTCGGCTTCCAGCGTTCATCAGTTGCCTGCCTGGGTGGTTCCAGGTCCCGGGAGAGGAGGTGAAGTGATGGGCTCACACATCACCGATCGGATCGAAACAGGAGAAGGAGGGGTGAGATGAAGGGATGCATCGATTTCCGCGCTCGAACTCGTCGGGCCGGCATCGTGCTTGTGGTCGCGACATCGAGCGTCGGGTTCAGTCTGCCCGCGTCCCTGCCCGCCGCGGCGGTCCCCAACACCGACGCGGTCGTCGAATGGAACGAGCACGCGGTGAATGCCTTGGTCGTCACCGGGCTGCAATCACCGGGCGTGGCGGGACTGCACCTCGCGATGGTGCATGGGGCCGTCTACGACGCCGTCAACGCGATCGACGGCGGCTACGAGGAATACCTGGTCGATCCACCGGCGAAGCGGACGTACTCGATGGACGCCGCGGCGGCGACCGCGGCCCACCACGTGCTCGTGCACCTGCTGCCGGCACAGAAGGCCGCGCTCGACGGGTTCCTCGTCGACACGCTTGCGGACATCCCGGACGGGGCGGCGGAGAACGGCGGCGTCGCCGTCGGCAAGGCTGCCGCGAAGGCGATGATCGAGGAGCGGACGGAGGACGGGCGATTCGGCGCTCCCGGGTTCCCGGTGGGGGACGAGCCGGGGGAGTGGCGGCCGACGCTGCCGCTCTTCGCGAACGACCCGGCTGGGTGGATCCGCGACGTGGATCCGTTCCTGATCCGGCGCGCGTCGCAGTTCCGGACCGAAGGCCCGAACGAGCTCACGAGCGACCAGTACGCCACCGAGTTCCACGAGGTGGAGTCGGTCGGGTCGCTGACTGGCTCGACGCGCTCGGCCGAGCAAACCGAGATCGCGAAGTTCTGGGCCGACCACGGAGCGGCGATGTGGAGCCGCATCTTCCGGCAGATCTCGGATACCCAGGACCTGACGATCGTGGAGAACGCCCGGCTCTACGCGATGGTCTTCTTGACCGGCGCGGATGCGGTGATCGGCTGCTGGGACGACAAGGAGTACTGGAACTTCTGGCGCCCGATCACGGCGATCCGTGAGGCCGACGACGACGGCAACCCCGCGACCGATCCGGTTCCCGGGTGGGAGCCGCTGATCGCGACCCCGCCGTTCCCCGACCATCCATCCGGCCACGGATGCTTCAGTGGCTCGATCGTGCGCACGCTGCAGACGTTCTTCGAGACGAACCGGATGACGTTCAGCACGAACAGCCTGGTCTCAGGGACGACGCGCACATTCAGCCGCTTCTCCCAGGCCCGGGACGAGGTCATCGACGCTCGCGTCTACTCCGGCATCCACTTCCGGACCGCCGACGAGCAAGGCGCCATCCTGGGAAGGAGGACGGCGAACTACGTGCAGAACCACTTCTTCGAGCCCGAGGACTAGGGACTAGGTCGTCGACGGCTCGGGGTCAAGGTTCGGTGACGAGCGGTCCGCAACACGC
>JBOGVO010000173.1:0-5543 GCA_050692855.1 Actinomycetota bacterium
ACCTTCCACGCGGGATCGAGGAACCCGAGACGACCACCATCGTGCTCGCCGGCCGCACGTCGCCGAAGACCTCGCCGTGCGCCCGGCCCACCGCACGCCAGTCGTCCGCGTCGACCAGGTACGTCCGTGTTCGCACGACGTGCTCCGGCCCGGCGCCCACCTCGCGCAGGGCCGCGAGGACGATCTCGATGCACCGGCGTGCCTGCTCGTACGCGTCGCCGGGGACCGGTCCGCCGTCGGCCGGGATCGGCGCGGTGCTCAACACGTACACGTGCCGCCCGGCCACGAGCGCGCGCAGAACCCGATCTCGGGCTCGTACGGCGACCCCGACGCGATCCGATGCGCTCGTCGGTCATCGCTCGCACCATATCCCAGGCCTCCCCGAGGGCCGCGTCGAGTTAACGGTCCCGTAACCGTTGTGCGCCGGACCGGTCCTACGCTGGGGTCATGGCCACGCTGACCGCCGAAGCCGAGTACGTGCTGCGCACGATCGAGGAGCGCGGCATCCGGTTCGTGCGGCTCTGGTTCACCGACGTGCTGGGGTTCCTGAAGTCGTTCACGATCACCTCGCAGGAGCTCGAGGGTGCGTTCGCCGAGGGCATGGGCTTCGACGGGTCCTCGATCGAGGGGTTCAGCCGCATCCAGGAATCCGACATGATCGCGTTCCCCGATCCGGCGACGTTCCAGATCATCCCCTGGAAGATGGAGGACCCCGTCGCGCGCATGTTCTGCGACGTGTGGACGCCCGACGGCACGCCGTTCGACGGCGACCCGCGAGGCGTGCTCAAGCGGCAGCTGCAGCGCGCGGCCGACCTCGGCTTCACGTTCTACGTCGGTCCCGAGCTCGAGTACTTCTACTTCCGCTCGGTCGACGACCCGTCGTTCCTCGATCAGGGCGGCTACTTCGACGAGACGCCGCTCGACGTCGCCACCGACTACCACAAGCGCACGGTGCAATACCTCGAGGCGATGGGCATCCCGGTCGAGTACGTGCACCACGAGGTCGCGCCGAGCCAGCACGAGATCGATCTTCGCTACGCCGACGCGCTGACGATGGCCGACAACGTCATGGCCTACCGGCTCACGGTGAAGGAGGTCGCGCAGGAGTTCGGCATCTACGCGACGTTCATGCCGAAGCCGGTCGCCGGCGTGAACGGCTCGGGCATGCACACCCACCAGTCGCTGTTCGAGGGCGATCGCAACGCTTTCTTCGACGCCGCCGACGAGTACCACCTGTCGAAGACCGCGAAGCGCTACATCGCGGGGCTGCTGCGCCACGGTCCGGAGATCACCCTGCTGACGAACCAGTGGGTGAACTCGTACAAGCGGCTGGTGCCCGGCTACGAGGCGCCCGTCTACGTCTGTTGGGCTCGCCGCAACCGGAGCGCCCTCGTGCGAGTGCCGCAGTACAAGCCGGGCAAGGAAGAGGCCACACGGATCGAATACCGCTCCCCCGACCCCGCCTGCAACCCCTACCTCGCGTTCGCGGCGATGCTCGCGGCGGGCCTCGCCGGCATCGAGGGCGAGTACGAGCTGCCGCCCGAGGCGAGCAACAACATCTACGAGATGAGCGACGACGAGCGCGACGCAGCCGGCATCCGCTCGCTCCCCGAGGACCTGGTCGAGGCGATCCACCTAGCCGAGCAGAGCGAGATCCTTCGCGAGACCCTCGGCGGCCACGTGCACGAGTTCCTCATCAGGAACAAGCGCGAGGAGTGGGACGGGTTCAAGGCCTACGTGAGCCCGTTCGAGCTCGAACGCTACCTGCCCATCCTCTAGGGAGCCTCGATGCGGGGCCGGTCCGTCAGACGCGGACCCGGCCGCACATGCCCGAGCAGCCACCTCCGCCGAGGGTGCTGTGGATCGTGCATCGGAACTTGAAGATCCCTCGCTGCCTGAACCTCCGGGACACCGACGTTCCCGGATGCAGCTGCTTGTTGAACGACCAACCCCCACCGTAGGCGGTCACGGTGTGATGGACGCCTGAGATGTAGCGCCAACGCACCCTGTCGCCCCGATCGATGTTCACCGAGGGCGGCCGCCACCGCTGGCCACGCGCCTTGATCGTCACCGCCGACGCCGGCGCCGCGGCCGCGATCGCCAGGAAGGCCACCAGCACCAGCACCACTCCGATCCGTCGCACCCTCACTGCACGCTCCCCTCACTCGGATCTTCCCAAGGGTACGAGCCGAACACGGGGTCAGGTTCAGGTGACACGACCCTGGCCGGACTGGCCGGAGCGCGAGGAGGGACCCTGCCATCCGGGCATTTGCCCTGTCGCGCATCGCTCATCTAGCGTGGCGACATGACTCCGGATGAGACGAACGAGCTGACCCCGGCGCTGTCCGAGGCGCGGGCCCGGCGGGCCACGCTGCACGACACGCTCGTGCACCTGGAGGTAGCGATCTCGTCGCCGGCGGCCGGGCGCATCCCGGAGTGGACCGCGCTCGTCACCAAGGAGATGACGGGTGTCCGCGACGCGTTCGACCAGCACGTGTTCGTGACGGAGAAACCGGGCGGGCTCTACGAGGAGATCATCACGCGCGCGCCCCGGCTCGACGGCACGATGCGCCGCCTGAAGGACGAGCACCCCGAGATCGGCGAGCGGATCGGGCAGATGCTCGAGCGCCTCGAGACCTCGACGATCGGTGAGCCGGAGTGGCCGCTCGACAAGGCCCGCGACGACCTGCAGCGGCTCATCGGCACCGTCATCCGCCACCGGCAGAAGGGCGCCGACCTGGTCTGGGAGGCGTACAACGTCGACATCGGCGGCACCGAGTAGCGGGTGAGCTCCTCGAACCGATGACCCGACCCGGGCTCGCGTAGGCTTCTCGCATGCCTCGCATCGCGCTCGGACAGGTGAACCTCACCGTCGGCGACTTCACCGGCAACGTGGCTCGCATGGGCGAGATGGCCGACCGGGCCATGCAGGCCGACGCCGACGTCGTGGCCTTCCCCGAGCTCGCGGTCACCGGGTATCCACCGGAGGATCTCGTGCTGCGGCCCGAGTTCGTGCGGGAGAACCTCGAGACGCTCGATGCCCTCGCCCGGCGGACCGCCACGACGTGCCCCGTGATCGTGGGCTTCGTCGATCGCACCGACGCCGGCATCCACAACGCCGCCGCGCTCCTGCGCAACGGAACCGTCGAGACCCGCTACCACAAGATCCAGCTCCCCAACTTCGGCGTGTTCGACGAGCGCCGCTACTTCGTGCCCGGCACCGAAGGCGCGCGCGTCGAGGTCGGCGACATGCAGATCGGCCTGTCGGTCTGCGAGGACGCCTGGCACGACGCACAGCCGTTCGCCGGGTACGCCGGCATGCCCTTGATCGTGAACATCAACGGCTCGCCCTACAACCGGGGCAAGACCGGCGACCGGGAGGAGGTGCTCCGCGCCCGCGCGCGGCAGACCGGAGCCTGGATCGCCTACGTCAACGCGGTCGGAGGCCAGGACGAGCTGGTCTTCGACGGCGGGTCGATGATGGTTGCCCCCGACGGCACCGTCCGCCAACGCGCGAACGTCTTCGCCGAAGACCTGTTGATCGTCACGGTGCACGGCGACACGTCGTTCGCAGACCCGCGCCCGACCTGGCCGAGCGATGACGCCGAGGAGGTCTGGCGCGCGCTCGTGCTGGGCCTCGGCGACTACGTGCGGAAGAACAGGTTCGACGAGGTCGTCCTCGGCCTGTCGGGGGGCATCGACTCCGCGGTCGTGGCGACGCTCGGAGCCGACGCGCTCGGTGCCGACGCCGTGCGCGCTCTGGCGATGCCCTCGCCGTTCAGCTCGCCGGAGAGCATCGAGGACGCCGTCGACTGCGCCCAGGCGCTCGGGATCCGTCTGGACACCGTCGAGATCACGAACGTGTTCGACGCCTACCGCTACTCGCTCGCCGAGCTCTTCGCCGGGCGCGGCGAGGACGTGACCGAGGAGAACCTGCAGGCGCGCGTCCGTGGGAACCTCTTGATGGCGATGTCGAACAAGTTCGGTTCGATCGTGCTCGCCACCGGGAACAAGAGCGAGTACGCGGTCGGATACTCGACCCTCTACGGCGACATGGCCGGCGGTTTCGCGCCGATCAAGGACGTGCCGAAGACCCTCGTGTACGAGCTGGCGACGTGGCGGAACACTCAAGCGAGCGCAGCCGGCGAGAAGCCGCCGACCCCCGAGCGCACCATCACGAAGCCGCCGAGCGCCGAGCTCCGCCCCGATCAAAAGGACACGGACTCGCTGCCGCCCTACGACGTGCTCGACCCGGTGATCGAGGCCTACGTCGAGAACGACCTCGGCATCGACGACATGGTCGCGGACGGCATCGAACGCGCGCTCGCCGTGCGCGTGGTCCGCATGATCGACCGAAACGAGTACAAGCGGCGGCAGGCCGCCCCCGGCGTGAAGATCACCCCCAAGGCGTTCGGACGAGACCGGCGCATGCCCATCACGAACCGCTACACAGGCTGACCGCGTCCCGGGCGCTCAGCCGATCGCCCAGGTGATGGTGATCGTGACGCTCGTGTCGAGCTCGTCGGGCGGCACGACCGAGACCGAGGCGTCGGCCGCGCTGAACGCCGCTGCCCGGTACTGCTCGAACACCGGACGGACGGCGCCCTCTTCCACGATCCGCTCGACCCCGGTGACCGTCGTGCCGGCGGCGGCGGACATGGCGTCGGCCTTGGCGCGAGCCCCGTCGACCGCCTGCTCGAGGGCCTGGGTGCGGGCGCGCGACGGATCGGAGATCTCGAACCGCACGTCGCGCACGCTCGTCGCGCCGGCGCCCACGGCGGCCTCGATCACACCGCCGACGGCGTCGAGGTCGCGCACCGTGACCGCCAGGGTGGAATCGGCCACGAACACCGTTCGCTCCTGCGGCGTTCGGCGGTCGACCGTGCGCCGATGCACGTCGAGCTGCGTCGTCTGCACGTCGGCCTCGGCGACGCCTGCGTCCTGCAAGGCGGCGAGCACGCGGTCGGTGACCGAGCCGTTGTTCGCCAGGGCGTCGGCGCTGTCCTCGGCCTGCGTCCCGACGCCGAGTCGCAGCGTCGCCTGGTCGGGCTCGCTGCCGACCGTGGCCGTCGAGGTCACCGTGATCGTGCGGCGGCTGCCTTGGGTGTCTCCGTCCTGTGCCATCGCCCGCGCTCCGATCGCGAGCATGAGCAGCGCGACCACCACGAGGGCGATCGTCCACGTCTTCCGAGTCATCGGCTCCTCCTTCATCCACGCGGCCAGAAGGCCACGTGAGGACATGCCGGTGACCGGGCGATCCGTGACCGCGTCGCGTCGCGGACGCCCGTAGGATTCACGCAAGGGCCCGTAGCTCAGCCCGGTCAGAGCAGGGGGCTTTTAACCCTCGTGTCGCAGGTTCGAATCCTGCCGGGCCCACGATGTCATGTCGCGAGACATCGTTCACACGTGTCTCGGTACATCGTTCCACGTCAGGCCTCATCGAGCGAGCGCGCTTGGTAGTCCCTCATCGGGTCGAGGGTGAACGATCGGAGCAGCTCACCGTCCTCGGTGATCACCCGGACCTCGAGATCATCGACGAGCAC
>JBOGVO010000174.1:0-4465 GCA_050692855.1 Actinomycetota bacterium
GAGGCGCGCGACCGTACGCCGATCGCGCGCGAAGGCCGAGGCCGCGAAGCCGACGATCACAGCGGCGAGGTAGGTCAGGTGCCAGGAGACCGAGATGCCCGAACTCGTCGGTGCGATCCACGGCACGACCCAGATCAGTCCGGTGAACACATGTGCGACGATCACGAGCGGTCCGCCGAGCACACTGGGGATCCAGCGGCCCACTGCCACGCCGAGGGCACCCAGCGCCACGATCGCGAGCGGATACTGTGCCGCGAGGAACAGGTCGGTCTCGCGCGCGGTGTCGTCGATCATCTCGAGCGCGAGCCACGCGAAGCCGCCGATGACGACCGACAGGGACCCGAGGCCGACCACGAGCCCGACCAGCACGCCCGCCGTCCGCGCCTCGGGCGGCGACGGGAGTGATCCGAACAACTCGAGCAGGTGGTCACGTCTGGCCCTGAGCGCGGCCACGTTGGCAGTGAGCACGCTGCCGATCAGCGAGCCGATCGCCAGACCCCCGAAGAGCCAGGCGACGTTCACCGAAGGGCCGCCCGGTGAGCCGAACCCCATCGCCCCACGGAAGAGGAGCAGGCCGAAGGCGACCGTGAGTAGGAAGGCAGGATGACGCAGCATCTGCCGCGCCTCGATGCGGGCGAGCGCGAGCACGACGCTTCGCCGTGGCATCGTGGTCGACGACGGCACGACCGAGGATCGTGCCTCGTCGATCGTGGCTCGCAGCGACGCCGCCATCAGGCTGCTTCCTCCGCGAACGCGCGATCGCCCACCAGCAGCAGGTAGCCGTCCTCGAGGGTCGGCGCCACCAAGTCGGCGTCGCTCGGCGCCTCGCCGATGTTGCGGTGGGCGCCATCGGTCGTGCGCCACGAGAGACGGGCCCCGGCCGCGCGTTCGCCCGCGAGCCAGACCCGGCCCTCGGCCACGTGCGTGAGCTCGCGCGGCGTGCCCTCGAAGAGCACCTGGCCGTCGAGCATCACCACCACCCGGTGACAGAGCGCCGCGACGTCCTCGGTCTGGTGGGTCGAGAGGATCACGGTCCGATCGGCCGTTCGGTCGGAGACGAGCTCCCGGAACCGCAGCCGCTGCTCGGGGTCGAGGCCGGCGGTGGGCTCGTCGAGCACGAGCAGGTCGGGATCGCCGAGGAGCGATTGCGCGAGGGCGACGCGCCGTCGCATCCCGCCCGAGAGCGCCTTGATCTTCCGGTCGGCGATCCCCTCGAGGCCGACGAGAGCCAACACGCGACGCACATCGTCGTGGCGAGCCCGTCGGTCGGTCATCTCCTTCAAGATCGCGACGTAGTCCACGAACTCGAACGCCGTGAACGACCGGTGGAAGCCCGGTTCCTGCGGCATGTACCCGAGACGGCGCCGGATCGCGAGCCGCTCGTCGGCGACCTGCGGGTCCCACGCGAGCAGTCGCAGGCTCCCGTCGTCGGGTGCGAGCACGGTGGCCATCATCCGCAGGAGCGTGGTCTTGCCGGCGCCGTTGGGGCCGAGCAACCCGGTGATGCCTGCCGACGCGTCGAACGTCACGCCGCGCAAGGCCGTGGTGCGCCCGAACCGCTTGCGGATGCCATCGACCTCGACCGTCGGTGCGCTCATGACACGATCCCTTCTTCGTAGACGGTATGGCGCTGGGCCAGCACGGCGGCAGAGGTGGCGATGGCGACGAGGCACGCCACTTGGGCAGCCGGATGGAACGCGGCGAGCCGGTCGTGCGTGTTGACCGCGGCCGCGGCCGCGAACGCGGCCCATCCGAGGGCGACCGATGCCGCGGCGACGAGCGGACGCAGCCAGGTGCCGAGTGCAAGGGTGGCGAGGGTCAGGCCGAGCGACGGCAGCAGCCAGGCCGCAGCGATCAAGTCGAGCCCTGGCAACGCGAGGGCCGCACAGCCCGTGATCGACGCCGACGTCGCGAGCACGGCGGCTGCCCGTATCAACAGCAGCCGGTCGGCGCGCATCGGCGCGGCTGCCCCGATCTCGTAGGTGGGGTCGATCCCCGGCCCGAACGCGACGGCCACGCCGGCGACTGGCAGCAGGGCGGACACCATGAGGAACAGGAAGAGTGCGAGGTCCGCACTCGGGCCGGTCGCGGCGTTGGCGGCGACCACCGCGAAGCCGAGGGCGACGGCCTCGGCGACCAGCCACGACATCCGCAGCGACGGGGTCGCCGCCAGGAGCCGAGCGAGGTGATCGGGCACACGCATCGTGAGCAGGAGGCGTTCCACCACACCCCGGTTCGGTGCGTCGATCACATCGACGACCTCCGCCCATACGCGATCCAGGGGTGCGACGGGTACCGAGGACGCGAGCCCATCTCGACAGCGGCCGCACGTCAACAGGTGGGCCTCCAGCGACGACGCCCGAACGTCGTCGAGATCTCCGACCGCGTACGTCGAGAGAGTCTCCGGATCCGCGTGCCAGGTCGTGGTCATGTCAATGCCTCTCGTAGCTCGCGCCGCGCCCGTGCTGCGCGAGTCTTGACGGTTCCCTGGGGGATGCCGAGCAGGGTCGCCGCCTCCTTCGTCGTGAGGCCGTCGAGCACCGTGGCCTGCACGACCGAACGCAGTTCGGGGGAGAGGCGGCCGAGCGCCACACCGAGGTCGCCGTGCTCCACGCCGAGGAGCACCTGGTCTTCGGCCGAGACCATGGCCTCGTCTGCAGCCGAGTGCGACACGATCACAGGCGACCTCCGCAGCCGGTCGATCAGCCGGCGGATGCCGATGCCCCAGATCCACGCGGGTACCTCGCCGCTTCCGCGGTAGCGACCGGCGCCCCGCCACACCGCTACGAACGTGTCCTGCACGACTTCCTCCACGAGGCCGGGGTCCGCGCACCGACGCGACAGGCGCACCACGAGCCATGGCGAGTGCCGTCGGTAGAGCGCCTCGAGCGCAGCACGGTCTCCCTGGGCCACACCCTGCAGGAGCGCGTCGTCCCCGTCTGCGCGGACCGTCATCACCCCTCTGTCGTGTCGAGCGCCGGGAATGGTTCACCCCGCGCATCGGAACACGGACATCGTCCCTGGTCGAGGGTGCCTGCATCCGACCTCCGCAGGGATGGCCGCAACGGAATCAGCACACTTCCGCTGGGGGGTTCGCGATAGCCCGGGCGCTACGATTCGCGGATGCCGCCCTACAAGGAGCAGGGCATCGTCCTGCGCTCGTACAAGCTCGGCGAGGCCGACAAGATCGTGACCCTGATGACCCAGGGCTCCGGGAAGGTCCGGGCCGTCGCCAAGGGCATCCGCAAGACGAAGAGTCGCTTCGGGGCGAGGCTCGAGCCGTTCACCCACGTCGACCTGATGCTGTATCGGGGTCGCGGTTCGCTCGACACCGTGACCCAGGCGGAGATCATCGCGCCGCACATGACGATCCGCGAGGACCTCGCCCGGTTCGCGGCCGGCGAGACGATGCTCGAGGCCGTCGACCGGGTTGCCGAAGAACATGAACGGAACGTTCGCCTCACCTTGCTGTTGCTGGCGGGCTGCCGTGCGCTCGATGCCGCACCCGTCGATCCCGCCGCCGTCGCGGAGTCGTTCATGCTGAAGATGTTGTCGCTCTCGGGGTTCCACCCGTCGCTCACGGCGTGCGCCGTCTGCGGCGACCGCGACCCGCAGCTCTGGGATGCCGGGCTCGGCGGCGCCGTCTGCGCTCGATGTGCCGAGCAGGGCGCCGGGCCGTGTTCACGAGCGGCGCTCGAGCACCTCTCGACGCTCGCGCTCGCCGACCTGAACGACGCGGGGACCACGCTCGGTCCCGACACACGGGTTCGCAAGGAGACCCGAAGCCTCCTCTACGGGTTCGCGGAGTACCACCTCGAGCGGCGGATGAAGTCGGTGCCGATGTTGGTGAGGACGGCGACGTGAGCTTCCTGCCCGATATCGACCGGGCGCGCGTGCCCGAGCACGTCGCGATCGTGATGGACGGCAACGGCCGGTGGGCCGAGCAGCGGGGCCTGACCCGCACCGAGGGTCACGGCGCCGGCGAGGACGCTCTGTGGGACACCGTCAAGGGCGCGAACGAGGTCGGCGTGCGCTGGCTCACCGTGTACGCGTTCAGCACCGAGAACTGGAAGCGTCCGGCCTCGGAGGTCCTCTACCTCATGAACTTCAACCGCGAGTTGCTCCGTGCTCGTCGCGACGAGCTCAACGAGATGAACGTCCGCATCCGGTGGAGCGGCCGGCGCGACTGGCGGGTTCCGCGCAGCGTGCTGCAAGAGATGCGTTACTCCGAGGAGCTCACGCGCGACAACACGGGCATGACGCTCACGATCGCGTTCAACTACGGCGGGCGAGCCGAGATCGTCGACGCGGTCAAGGAGCTCGCCCGCGACGCGTGCGAGGGTCGCCTGAGGCCCGAGAAGGTGAGCGAGCGCGAGATCGCCAAGCGCTTGTACCACCCCGACATGCCCGAGCCCGACCTGCTGATCCGCACGAGCGGCGAGGAGCGCATCTCGAACTTCCTGCT
>JBOGVO010000175.1:0-9212 GCA_050692855.1 Actinomycetota bacterium
ACGAGCAGCGCCGAGGTGCGCAGTCTGAAGAGGCCGCGGATCCTTGCCGTGAGCAAACCCCCGAGCATCTGGGCGCCGGCCACGATCGCGGCGGTCAGCCCCGCGATGCCGTATGCGGCCTCGTTGCCGTAGAGCTCCAGCAGGTAGGGCTGCAGCGCGTAGAACACGTAGAACCCGACACCACCGGTGAACGGCGCGGCCAGCATGAGGAACCGCACCGGGGGAACCCGCCACCCGTATTCGATCGAGTCCGCCGTGATGGACCTGATCGCGTGCAGCGGGCCCCCAGAGCGGTCTGGCGTGAAGCCCACGTCGTGCATCGTCGCCAGCGCGACCACGAACACGAGCACCAGCACGACCGCCCGAGCGACGAAGGGCACCCCGAGGCTCGTGACCTGGGCGAGGACGCCGCCCCCCACCGAGCCGAACAGCATCGCGACGCCGCCGATCACCTGACCGCGCCCGAAGACCGCTTCCAGCGTGCCGCCATACCCGGTCGCCTCGAGGGCATCGACCAGCCAGGCCTCGACGGCCCCGGAGAAGAACGTGAACCCCAGTCCGAGCAGCGTCGATACGACCGCCCACGCCCAGAACGGGGCATCGACCTGCCACAGCAGCACGTAAAGCCCGGTCGTCACCGAGAGCGTGAGCGTGCCGAGCAGGAACGACAGACGCCTTCCCCACCCGTCGGCCACGACGCCGGTTGGGACCTCGAAGATCACCATGCCGGCCGTGAAGAACGCGTTCGCGGCGAACGCCTCGAAGTTCGAGAGCCCCGCATCGAGTAGGAAGATCGTGTTGATCCCCCAGATCAGCGATGCGGCGAGGGTCGTCCCCCCTTCGAGGACGTAGTAGGTGTTAACGACGGAACGTGATGTCGGCATCAGCGGGCGACCCCCGGCAAGCGTGCCTCGGACCCGGCCACTGTATCGATGGTCCCTGCTAGCGCCGGCGGCCCAGCTCCTGGGCGATCTCGCGTTCCTGCTCGCGCTTGGCGATCGACTGACGCTTCTCGTGCTCCCGCTTGCCGCGCCCCACGCCGATCTCGACCTTCGCCATGCCGTGGGTGAAGTACACGCGGAGCGGCACGAACGCCAAGCGCTGTTCCTGCTGCTGGGCAACCAGCTTCTCGATCTGGCGACGATGCAGCAGCAGCTTCCGTGGGCGCGTGGGCAGGTGCCGGCGCGTGTCACCCTGCTCGTACGGCGGCACGTGCATCCCCTCGAGCCAGACCTCCCCGTCGCGCACGCGCGCGTACGCCTCGGCGATGGACGCGCGCCCGCCGCGCAGCGACTTCACCTCGTCGCCGGTGAGCACGATGCCGCACTCGATCGCCTCGAGGATCTGGTAGTCGTGACGGGCCTTGCGGTTCGAGGCGACGGTCTTCTGGTCGGCGTCGCGGTCCTTCGCGGCCATCGCGTCGCCCGCTCAGACGTCGAGGAACCGCCGCATGCCGATCGTGCCGGCGATCACGGCGATGACCACGGCCGCGATCATGATCCACGGAGCCACCGCGAGCACGTCGGAGTTGCGGATCAGTGGGAAGAACTGCAACTCCCCACGGAGCTGATCGATGAAGAAGACCTTGATCACGAACAGCGCCGCGATCGCCGCGATCGCCCCGATGACGGCCTCGACGAGTCCCTCGATGAGGAAGGGGACCCTGATGCGCCAGTTGGTCGCGCCGACGAGCCGCATGATGCCGATCTCCTTGCGTCTGGCGAACATGCCCATGCGCAACGTGTTCGCGACGAGGGCGATCGCGGACGCGAGCATGATCACGGCTATCGAGAGCACACCGATCGAGAGCACGCGCGTGATCGTGGTGAGCCGGTCGAGCAGCTCACGGTAGTCGGAGACGTCGCGCACTCCCGGTTCCGTGCACTGGATGTCCTGGGTCGAGCCGTCGGTCTGGCAACCGAGCGCGGCCGTGATCTGGTCGAACTGCGACGGATCGGCCAGGTTGATGCGCAGCGAGGTCGGGATCGCCTTCTCGCAGTCGACCCCCTCCTGGAACACCTCCTGGCCCTCGAACAGGGCGTCGAAGTGATCGCAGGTCGCGGCCTTGTCCCAATACTCGATCGACCCCACCGCCGGGAGCTGCTCGAGGCTCGACTGGATGCGCGTCACCGTGTCGGGCCGGGCGGGGTCGTTCAGGTAGACGGCCACCTGCACGTTGCCGGTCCACGCCTCGATCACGAGGTTGAACTGTCGGGCGATCAAGAGCGCGAGCCCGAACAGGAACAGCGCGATGAACGCCGTCGACATCGCGGCGAAGGCAACGATGCCGTTGCGCCGGAGACCCGCGGCCGTCTCGCGGAAGTAGTACTCCAGCCGCAAGACCCGCATCAGCTGTAGACGCCCCGCGACTGGTCGCGCACCACGGAGCCCTTGTCGAGCTCGATCACGCGCTTCCGCATCGCGTCGACGATCGCCTGGTCGTGGGTGGCCATCACCACGGTCGTGCCGATCCGGTTCACCTTGTCGAGCAGCCGCATGATGTCGACGCTCGTGTTGGGGTCGAGGTTGCCGGTCGGCTCGTCGGCGAGCAGCACCAGCGGGCGGTTGACACAGGCGCGTGCGATCGAGACACGCTGCTGCTCACCGCCCGAGAGCTCGTCGGGGTAGTTGTTCAGCTTGTCGCCCAAGCCTACGTACTCCAGGATCTCTGGCACCCGCTGGTCGATCACGTGCCGGGGCTTGCCGATCACTTCGAGCCCGAACGCAACGTTCTCGAAGACCGTCTTGTCGGTGAGAAGCTTGTAGTCCTGGAACACGGTGCCCACGTTGCGGCGGAGCTTGGGCACGTCCCACGAAGACATCTTCTTGAGGTTCTTGCCGCCGACATAGATGTCGCCCTGGGTCGTCTCCTCCTCCTTGAGGAGCAACCTGATCATCGTCGACTTGCCCGATCCGGACGGCCCGACGATGAAGACGAACTCGCCTTTCTCGACTTCGACCGTGACGTCGGCGAGGGCGGTGACGCCGTTCTTGTAGGTCTTCGTGACACGCTGAAGACTGATCATCCGGGCCTCAGGGGGTGTGGGGAGGGGAGAACCGGACCACCCTACCAGACGTCCTCCGGGCGGCCGGGAGCGTTGTCCGTAAGCTTGGTCGCCATGGGCGCGACGCAGGTGGCCTCGTCGGGGCCCACGGCATCGACGGAGGAGCCTGCGCCGAACCGAACCAGGCGGATCGTGGCCGCGCTCGCGGGACCGGCGCTCATCGTGGCCGGGGTGCTGTTCGCCCTGCGGGGCTTCGCGTTCGCGGACCGGCTGTCCGACGGCCACCCCGACATCCTCACCTTCTGGCTCCCACGCTTCGCGTTCCTCGGGCGCTCGATCGCCGCCGGGCACGTGCCGCTGTGGAATCCCTATGAGATGGCGGGGTATCGGTACGCGGCCGACCCGCAGGGCGGATGGCTGTACCTGCTCCCCATGGGCCTGTTCTCCCAGCTCTCCCCCGCCGTCGCGATGCGGGCGTTCATCGTCGCCAACCCGATGATCGCGGGGCTCGGCCTGTTCGGCTTCCTGCGCCTCGAGCGGCTGTCTCGACTCGCCGCCACGGCCGGCGGCCTCTCGATCGCGATGCTCATGTCCACGTCGGAGATCGCGATCTCGATGCCCTTCGCCGGGTCGACGGCGTGGACCGCCGTGGCGCTCCTCGGGGCGGCCGGGTACCGACGGAGCGACACGTGGGCCCGGCGCTCCGTGTGGATCGGCGCAGGGGCGCTCGCGTGGTCGCAGGTCGCGTCCGCGCACCTGAGCCACGGGCTCGTGGTCTGCACGGCGCTGCTGACGGCCTACCTCGCCGCCGGGGCCGTGTTCGACGCGCGGGAACACCGCATCAACGCCCCGGCCGCCGCCGCGCGCGCGGCCGTGTTCCTCATCGCGCTGCCGCTGCTCTCGCTCGCGATCCTCATCCCGCGCCTCGACGCGCTGGAGTCGTCGAGCCTCGCCACCGGCTACGACCGTCTGGGGGACGCGATCGGTACGCTCGGCGATGGCGGTGCGGGCTCGATCCAATCCAACGGCGTGTGGGCGGCCTGGCCGCTCGCCTTCGGGGCCACGCCCGGGGCCTATGCCGGCGCCGCCGTCCTACTCGGCGTGCCGCTCGCCGTCCGAGCCCGTCGGCGGCGCGCCCTCGTGTGGGCCTTCGGCGGGTCGCTCGTCCTGACCTGGGTGCTCATGCTCGATCCCGTCGTCTCGGCCCCCTGGGTGCGCGAGCTTTTCCTGCGCATCCCGTTCGGCGACGTGTATCTGCACAACCCCGGACGCATGCGGTACCTGGCGATCGTCGCCGTGCCCGTGTTGGGTGCCGTCGGTCTGCAGCGCCTTCGGGACGAGCCGCTCGCCCCGCGTGCCCTCGCATGGTGGCTCGGCGCGGGCGCCTTCCTCTGGCTCGGCGCGCCTCTGCTCGCCTTCGCCGACCCTCGCCGCTTCGCGCTGCTGCTCGTCGGCCTGGTCACGTCGGCCTGGTGCCTGTGGAGGGCCCAGGTCCACCGACAAAGCTCGGCATCGCTGGCCTTGGTCGGGGTGCTCGCGCTCGAGCTCGCGCTGAGTGCGGTGTGGTCTCAGCGCACGGCGCCGGGCGAGACGATCCGCCTCGGCCTCGAGGTCGGCGCGCATCCCAACCTGATCCCGCAGCCGCTCCCGCTGCCCCGCGTCGACGCGTCTGCCTTCGTCGAGCCCACAGCCTTCGTGCCGCTGCTGCGGAACACGCGGGAGCGCTACCTGACCTGGGCGCCCCCCGCATCGTCGTTCGAGAAGGGCTACCTGTTCATGCAGCTCGAGCCCGACTGGCCCGCCCTGGCGATGGAGCGAGGCACCTTGTTCGGGCTGCACGACCCACTCGGCTACAACCCGGTGCAGCTCCGTCGCTACTGGGACTACATCAGGGTCAGGACCCTGTTGCCCCTCTACTACAACGCCTCGGTGATCGACGTGCCCACGCTGCGAGACGTCCGCCTCCTGGGGGTGAGGTATCTCGTGGTGCCCACCGGCATCGCCTCGCCCCTCCCGGGTGATCTGATCGATCGGGCAGGGGGCTATGACCTCGTCGAGGTTCGGGGGTGGCAGCCGCGGGCCTCGGTCGTTCCCGCTTGGCGGACCGTTCCATCGGTCACCGGCGCCCTCAGGACCCTCCTTCGGCCCGCCTTCGATCCCGAAGACCTCGCCGTGCTCGAGTCGGATCCCGGCATCGCGCCGATCGAGGGCGTCGAGGCCGGGAGGGCGACCTATTCGGAGACCTCTCCGGAGTCCGTGACGATCGACGTCGAGGCGACGGCGCCCTCGATCCTGGTCGTTCGGACGAGCTTCGACGTCGGGTGGGAAGCGACGGTCGACGGGTCCCGAGCCGACGTCGTCCCGGTCGACGGATTCCTGCAGGGACTGCCCGTGAACCCGGGGGAACACGAGGTGCGACTGACGTATCGAGACGATGCCGTGTCGAGGGGGGCTCGGGCGGGGGTGGTCGCCTGGACGGTCCTCGTGCTCGCCGGGCTGACGTCGCTGGTGGTCGCTCGCGTCCGCACGAGAGGGACAGGTCTCAGACCGGCGACGCGCGACGACGGAGCTCCGCTTCGATGAACCTGTCGATGTCGCCGTCCAGGACGCGTTGCGGGTCGCCCACCTCTGTGTCCGTGCGGTGGTCCTTGACCATCTGGTAGGGCGCGAGCACGTACGAACGGATCTGCGACCCGAAGTCGACCGCCTTGCGCTCGCCACGGATCGAGGCCATCTCCTCGTCATGCTTCTGGCGTTCGAGCTCGGCCAGGCGGGCCTTCAGGATGCGCATCGCGACCGCCTTGTTCTGAAGCTGCGAGCGTTCGTTCTGACACGCGGCCACGAGCCCGGTCGGGATGTGCGTGACGCGCACCGCCGAGTCGGTCGTGTTCACCGACTGGCCACCGGGACCACTCGAGCGGTAGACGTCGATGCGCAGGTCGTCGGGGGGGATCGCGATGTCCTCCTCGTCGGCCTCCTCGAGCATCGGGATCACGTCGATCGAGGCGAACGACGTGTGCCGGCGCTTCTGGGAGTCGAACGGGCTGATGCGGACGAGCCGGTGCACCCCTCGCTCCGCCGACAGGAGCCCGTACACGTTCGTGCCGCGGACCGTGAAGGTGGCCGACTTGATGCCGGCCTCATCGCCGTGCTGGATGTCGTCGACCTCGGCGTCGAAGCCCTCGCGCTCGGCCCACCGGGAGTACATGCGGAGCAGCATCTCCGCCCAGTCCTGACTCTCGGTGCCGCCGGCTCCGGCGTTGATCGTCGCGATCGCATCCGACGCGTCGTAGGGCCCGGACAACAGCGCCGCGAGCTCGAGCTTGTCGACGTCGGCTTCGAGCCCGCCGACCGAGCCGGCGAGCTCCTGGGCGAGCTCGGGATCGGACCCCTCGGCGAGCAGCTCGTCGATCGCCGCCGCGTCGTCGACGCGGGCGATCAGATCGTCTGAGCGGGTGATGTCCTCGCGCAGCCGGGCGAGGTTCGAGGTGACCTGCTGCGCGCGCTGCTGGTCGTCCCAGAGGGAAGGGTCGCCGGCCTGCCGCTCGAGCTCCTCGGCCCGTGCCCTCTTTCCCTCAACGTCAAAGGAACTCCTTGGCGGCCAGGACGCGCTCGCGGAGCTTCTGCAGACGCTCGGTGTGCTCGCTCATCGCGCCGCGCATCGTAGCAGCGCCCGTGCGCTTCGGTGCCCCGATGATCCGGCCGCTCGACCCGGCGTCGTCAGACCGCGGCGCCGTGGCATTTCTTGTACTTCTTGCCGCTGCCGCAGGGGCACGGCGCGTTCCGCGGCACCTTGTCGCTGACAGCCTGGTTCGCGTTCGCGGTGCCGGCGCCGGAGCTCATGGCTCGCTGCCCCCCGCCCTCCTCGACGGCCGCCCGGTTGTCCTGGACCCGAGTGGGTTGCGGCGCCTGCTGCCGAACCTGCTCCTCGTCCTGCCGCACGAACTCCACGCGGTAGATGTAGCGGACGAGATCGGCCCTGATCGAATCGGTCAGCGCCTGGAACATGTCGTAGGCCTCGCGGCGGTAGGCCGTGATCGGATCCTGTTGCGCCAGCGCCCGTAGGTGGATGCCTTCCTGCAGGTAGTCCATCTCGTAGAGGTGCTCGCGCCACTTCGTGTCGGTGATGTTCAGCAGCACCACGCGCTCGAGCTCGCGCATCAACTCCGGCGTGACGGCCTGTTCCTTCTCCTCGTAGCGGGCGATGGCATCGTCGACGAAGAACTCGATGAGCTCGCCGGTGTCGGCGGCCTGCTCCGCCTGCTCCCTCGTCACGTGCACGGGGTAGATCTCGAGGAGCGCGGTGAACAGTGAGTCGAGGTCCCATTCCTCGGGGAACACGTCGGCCGGGCACTGGTTCTCGACGACGTCGGCGACGAGATCCTCGACGAACCCGGTCGACTCCTCACGCAGATCCTGGCCCTCGAGGATCTTGCGACGCTCCCCGTAGATCGCCTCTCGCTGACCGTTCATCACCTCGTCGTACTTCAGGACGTTCTTCCGGCGCTCGTAGTTCAGCTCCTCGATCTGCTTCTGCGCGTTCTCGACCGCCTTCGAGACCATCTTCGCCTCGATCGGCTCGTCGTCGGGCCACTTCAGCCGCTGCATGATGGAAGCGACGCGATCGCTCGCGAACATGCGCATCAGATCGTCTTCGAGCGAGAGATAGAAGCGCGACGCGCCGGGGTCGCCCTGGCGGCCGGATCGTCCGCGGAGCTGGTTGTCGATGCGGCGTGACTCGTGCCGCTCGGTGCCGAGCACGAACAGACCGCCGAGCTCGACCACCTCGTCGTGTTCCGCGTCGGTCTGTGCTTTGAACTTGGCGAGGATGGGCTCGTACTCGGCCTCGTAGGCGGCGCGCTCCTGCTCGTCCATCTCGAACAGCAGGAAGCGGTCGTTGTCCCAGTCGCGAGCCGCCATCTCCTGACGAGCGAGGTACTCGGGGTTGCCGCCGAGCAGGATGTCGACGCCGCGTCCGGCCATGTTCGTGGCCACCGTCACGGCGCCCTTGCGGCCCGCCTGGGCTACGATCAGGGCCTCCTTCTCGTGGTTCTTCGCGTTCAGCACGTTGTGGGGGATGCCCCGGCGGTTCATGAGATCCGACAGCAGCTCGGACTTCTCGATCGAGACGGTGCCGACCAGGATCGGCTGCCCCACCTCGTTGCGTTCCCTCAGGTCCTCGGCGACGGCGTTCCACTTGGCCTCTTCGCCCTTGTAGATCAGGTCATGCTCGTCCTGCCGCACGTTCGGGCGATTCGTCGGGATCTCGACGACGGAGATCTTGTAGGTCTCCTCGAACTCCGTGAGCTGGGTCTTCGCGGTGCCGGTCATGCCGGAGAGCTTGTCGTACATCTTGAAGTAGTTCTGGATCGTGACCGTGGCGAGCGTCTGGTTCTCTTCCTTGATCTTCACGCCTTCCTTGGCCTCGATGGCCTGGTGCAGGCCCTCTGAGTAGCGCCGGCCCTCGAGCACGCGCCCCGTGAACTCGTCGACGATCTTCACCTCGCCGTGCTGCACGACGTAGGCGACGTCTCGCTTGTAGAGCTCCTTCGCCCGCAGGGCGTTCTGCAGGTGGTGCACCAAGGTGGTGTTCGAGTGGTCGTAGAGGTTCTCGACCCCGAGGATCTCCTCGACCTTCGCCACGCCTTGCTCGGTGATCGCGATCTGGTACTTGGCCTCCTCGACCTCGTAGTCCTCGTCACGCCTGAGACGCGGCGCCACGCGGGCGAAGGTCACGTACCACTTCGCGGAGTCGCGAACCATGCCGCTGATGATCAAGGGGGTGCGCGCCTCATCGATCAGGATCGAGTCGACCTCGTCGACGATCGCGAAGTTGTAGCCCCGCTGCACGCACTCGTCGAGCCGCATGGCCATGTTGTCGCGCAGGTAGTCGAACCCGAACTCGTTGTTCGTGCCGTAGGTGACGTCGGCCGCGTAGGCCGGCCTGCGCTGCGCCGGCGACATCGATGCCTGGATCAGGCCGACGTCGATCCCGAGGGATCGGTAGATGCCACCCATCCACTCCGAGTCACGCTTGGCGAGGTAGTCGTTCACGGTGACGATGTGCACGCCGTCTCCCGACATGGCGTTCAGGTAGCCCGGAAGCGTCGAGACGAGCGTCTTGCCCTCACCGGTCTTCATCTCGGCGATGTTGCCCTGGTGGAGCGCGGCGCCTCCCATGATCTGGACGTCGAAATGGCGCTGTCC
>JBOGVO010000176.1:0-5691 GCA_050692855.1 Actinomycetota bacterium
TCGGGCCGAGCCTTGGCCCCGCCCGGCCCGGGCTTGGGGTTTGGCCCCGCTCGGGGCCTTGGCCCCGCCCGGCCTGGGCTACTCGAGCCACCACATCGGGCGACGAGGCGGCTGCAGGGCTCGATCGGTGGTGAGCATCAACTCCACGAGGCGTCGCCGGTCGTCGTCATCGAGGCGCTCGTAGATCGGGGCCAGGCGCGTCTGCGCGAGGTCGGTCATGCGGCCGAGACGGTGACGCCCAAGGTCGGTGACGCGGTACGGCTTGGCCTGTTCGTGCTCGTAGCCCTCGACACGCTCCACGAGACCGGCCCAATCGAGCCGATAGAGCACGCCTCGGCTCGCCTGCCGTGAGACGCGGAGCCGCCGGGCCATCTCGTTCAGGTACAGGTTCGGCGTCTCCTGAAGGAGGGCCAGCATGCGGAACTGCGCGTACGAGACGAAGTTGCCTTCGAACGACTGATCGAGCGTGACGCGGATGCGCTGGTGCAGCAGGTGATGCGTCTCGATGATATCCCAGGCGTTCGGGGCCGGGTCGGCGGTCCATTCGTGGCCGAGCGTGCACGGCATGGTTGGGTCGTTGTACCCGGAGGGTCTGACATCCGGAGCCCTGGGCGCGGCCCCCCTGGGCCCCGCCGCGACAACTTCGCTGGACGCCCCCCCTGGGCCCCGCGACAACTTGGCCTGGACCTCCGTAGTGGTGCCTGCGATCGAAGACGGAGGTCCTTGCCAAGTCGCCGCGAGCGAAGGGGCCAGCCTTGCCGAGTCGCCGCGAGCGAAGGGGCCAGCCTTGCCGAGTCGCCGCGAGCGAAGGGGCCAGCCTCCTCTCTTGCCGAGTCGCCGCGAGCGAAGGGGCCAGCCTCCTCTCCCGAGTCCCCCGTTCGGGGGGTTCCCCTCCGGTGCATCGAGGGATAGGTTCAGCGGAGAGGTCGCACAGCACCAGAGGGACCATCGGGAGGGGGAGTCACCGTGACGAGACGTCGCGTACTCGCGTTCGTCGTGGGATCGGCCGTCGTGGCAGGCATGCTCGCGGCCGTCCCGACAGGGGCAGCACCGCGGGCACCGCGGGCAAGCTCGGCGTCACCCTATGAGGGCATCACGTCGGTACCGCTCGAGCACCTCGGCGCCACAGCGGCGCTCAGCGAGCTCTCGGGCCTCGCGCCGGCCACCGCTCGCACCCGGCGTGAGTCGCCGAGCGCAGCGCGCGAGCGGCTTCGACCGCGCATCGGCGCCGGGGGGCAGGTCGAGACCGTCGGACCCCCGATCCCCGATCCGCCGTCGGCGCCCGACGACGCCGCCGTCTCGAAGCAGCGGCCGGGCGTGGTGCGGTCCTGGGAGGGAGCCAACTCCTTCGATCAGGGCTGGTCCAGCAACGGCAACGCGTTCTTCCTCGAGCCGCCCGACCAGGGCCTCTGCGTGGGCCCCCGCCACGTCGTGGAGACGATCAACAGCATCGTGCAGATCTACACGCCGAGGGGGCGCGCCCTGCTGCCGGGGAACTCCGGCATCCCCAGCACCGAGCCCGTGGGGATCGCGCACAACGAGTGGTTCGGCTTCCCACCGGCGATCGACATCGAGACGGGGGAGTTCGGTCCGTTCACGACCGACCCGAGCTGCTACTACGACCGCCGACTGGAACGCTGGTTCCACGTGGAGCTCACGATCCAGCAGGAGCCCGTGACCGGCGACTTCACGGGCGAGAACAGCATCGACATCGCCGTCAGCCGCTCGGGTGATCCGACGGGTCGCTGGGACCTCTATCGGCTCCCCGCCCAGAACGACGGCACCGACGGCACGCCCGATCACGGGTGCGACCAGGGTCCGTGCATCGGGGACTACCCGCACATCGGCGCGGACAAGCACGGCTTCTACATCACCACGAACGAGTACTCGTTCTTCGGCGACGGCTACACGGGGGCGCAGTTGTACGCGCTGCCGAAGGCGGCGCTCGCCGGCCGGAGCGCGACCGAGGCCGTCCTGTTCGAGAACCTCAGCGTGCCGTCGCTCGACCAGCGCGGGTTCACCGTGCGTCCGGCCTGGTCACGACCTGCGTCGTGGGAGAAGGGCCGCGGCGGCACGGAGTACTTCGTCAGCTCGACGGCCGGCGACGGCTCCGAGACCGGTAACCTGACCGGCCGCTCCGACGACATCGTCGTCTGGGCGCTCACGAACACGAAGTCGCTCTCCGCCACTCCCGACCTGCATCTGCAGCAGGCCGTGAAGACCACGGTCGAGTATGCGTTCCCGCCGCTGGCTCGGCAGCGCGACGGCGCGACGCCGCTCCTGCACTGCATGAACCTGGGTGTGGACTGCCTGTTCGAGGAGGATCTCGGGCATCAGGAGGGCCCCTACCCGCTGGACTCCAGCGACACGAGGGTCACGAGCTCGTTCCTGGCCGACGGGGTGCTGTGGAGCTCCCTGACCACCGCGCTCACCGGGCGTGGGGGCGCGAGCTACGACGGCACCGACGGGTCGTTCGAGCCGGTCGATCAGCGAGCGGGTGTCGCGTACTTCGCGTTCCGGCCGTGGTGGGACGGAGGCACGCTCAGGGCCCGGCTGCTGCAGGACGGATACGTCGCCGTGCGAGGCGCCAACGTCATCTATCCGTCGCTCGCCGTGAACGAGCACAACGAGGGCTACATGGGCGTCTCGCTCGTCGGACCTCGGTACTTCCCGAGCGCGGCGTACATCCCGCTCGAGCTCGGCGCGGATCCCGACGTGGTGCACATCGCCGCCCCGGGCCGCTCGCCGTCGGACGGGTTCTCGGGCTCGGTGTTCGGCGGGTTCCGCCCGCGGTGGCAGGACTACGGCTACATGGTGCCCGGCAACGGCGACGACCTGTGGATGGGGGTCGAGTACATCGCCAAGCGGTGCGGATTCGAGCGGTGGCTCGCGGACACCAACTGCGGGGACCGGCGCACGATCTTCACGAACTGGTCGACGCGGGTGACACGCCTGGACACCTGAGCGGCGAGGGTGTGGCGGGGCCCCCTTCCCCCGGGCCCCGCCTCGCCCGCCCGCGACCAGCCGTCGCGGGCCCCGCCTCGCTCGCCCGCGACGCTCATGCATGCGTGGCGAGCCCCAGGAGCTCCTCGTGCACCGCCGCGCCACCGGCCAGCATGTCGCCCGCGAGCCATCCGTCACCGCCGCCCCAGTCGCTGACCAGCCCACCCGCTTCCTCGATCAGCAGCCCACCGGCGGCCACGTCCCAGGGCGCCAGCGCCAGCTCGAAGAACCCGTCGAAGACGCCGGCCGCCACCCATGCGAGGTCCAACGCGGCCGCTCCCGGGCGCCGGAGATCCTCGAACCGCGAGAGCGCCCCCTCGAACAGCGGCAGGTACCGCGTCGAGAGCAGGTCCTTGCGCCGGAACGGGAACCCGGTCGCCACGACCGCCCGCTCGACGCTCCGGTCGGACACGCGCAGCCGCACGGGCGCCTCGGCCTCCGGCCCGATCGACCAGGCGCCCTCGCCGCGCCCGGCCACCCACGCCTCGCTCAGGAACGGCGCGACGACCGCGCCCGCGACCGGCTTCCCCTCGCGCACGAGGGCCACCGAGACGCCGACCGCGCGGAAGCCGTGCGCGAAGTTCGTCGTGCCGTCGAGCGGATCGACGACCCAGGCGTCGGACACGCCCGAGCCCCCGGATTCCTCCCCGTGCATGGGCACCCCACCGCCTTCGACGGCGAGCAGCTCGCCGATCGCCCGTTCGGCATCCAGGTCGACGGAGGTGACGTAGTCGCCCGGCAGGGCCTTCGCCCGCAGCCCGGCGGCCCCTCCCAGCCCGGCCGCCCTCACCACCTGGGCCCCGCGCTCGGCCGCCCGGGCGGCGACGGTCGCCTCGCGGGACAGGGGATGAGGCAGGGACCGAGACAGCGAGCCCATCGGGCGGGTACCCTAACAGCGCGTGACGTGTGCGCCGGGAGGGCGGCGGGCCACCTCAAGGACCCGCCACAGGCACCCCACCCGCGTTGACGCTCGTGCGTGTGACCTGTAGCTTTATCGGTCGCGCCCCGGCTCGGCGGGCCACCGGCGCGTTCGACTCCTCTCCGGAGTGGGGATCCCCGAAAGGGCAGACCGGCGTTCGCGCTGCGCCCCGGGCGGAGTTCCCGAACGGCCCGCGGGTTCGGCTCACGTCGGACTCCGGTGCCGGGCTCGCTCCGGTGTGACAACGACAGAGTGCAGACGAGAGATCTATGCCCACGATCGAGCAACTGGTTCGCAAGGGGCGCAAGTCCCCGAAGGCGAAGACGAAGGCTCCGGCGCTGAGGGAGTCCCCGCAGCGGCGTGGCGTCTGCACGCGTGTCATGACCTACACCCCGAGGAAGCCGAACTCGGCGCTGCGCAAGGTCGCGCGCGTCCGGCTCACGAGCGGCTACGAGGTCACGGCCTACATCCCCGGTGAGGGTCACAACCTGCAGGAGCACTCGATCGTGCTCGTGCGCGGCGGCAAGGTGAAGGACCTCGCCGGCGTGCGGTACACGATCGTGCGGGGCACGCTCGACACCGCGGGGGTCAAGGGACGACGGCAGGCCCGGTCCCGCTACGGCGCGAAGAAGGGCGGGGAGTAGCCATGCCCCGCAAGGGCCCTGCCGTACGTCGCGAGGTCGCGCCCGACCCCGTCTATCTGAACCCGCTCGTCACGCAGCTCATCAACAAGGTGCTGCTCGACGGCAAGAAGACGGTGGCCGAGCGAACCGTGTACGAAGCGCTCGAGCAGATCAGTCAGAAGACGGCCAACGACCCCGTCATCACCCTCAAGCGCGCCGTCGAGAACGTGCGGCCGATGCTCGAGGTGAAGTCGCGCCGGGTCGGCGGCGCGTCCTATCAGGTCCCGGTCGAGGTCAAGCCGCAGCGCGGCACGACGCTCGCGCTGCGCTGGCTCGTCAACTACAGCCGCGCGCGCCGCGAGAACTCGATGGCCGAGCGGCTCACCGCCGAGATCATGGATGCCGCTAACGGCGCCGGCACCTCGGTGAAGCGTCGCGAGGACATGCACAAGATGGCCGAGGCGAACAAGGCGTTCGCGCACTACCGGTGGTGATCGAGGAGAACGCGCAGAGCCGGTCCCTCGGGGCCGGCTCTCGACTGAAGGGGGCTCGCTGATGGCGGTCCCCGCGGAGACGATGCACGTGGCGACGACCGAACAAGACGTGAAGCCGAAGGGGGCGAAGGGATTGGACATCCGCGAATACCCCCTCGCTCGCACGCGCAACATCGGCATCATGGCGCACATCGACGCCGGCAAGACCACGACGACCGAGCGCATCCTCTACTACACCGGCAAGGCGTACAAGATCGGCGAGGTCCACGAGGGCACGGCCCAGATGGACTGGATGGCCCAGGAGCGCGAGCGCGGCATCACGATCACCAGCGCGGCCACCACCTGTCAGTGGAAGGGCCACTGGATCAACATCATCGACACGCCCGGCCACGTCGACTTCACGATCGAGGTCGAGCGGTCGATGCGCGTCCTCGACGGCGCGGTCGCCGTGTTCGACGGCGGCAACGGCGTCGAGCCGCAGAGCGAGACCGTCTGGCGGCAGGCGGACCGATACAACGTCCCGCGCCTCGCGTTCGTCAACAAGATGGACAAGGTCGGCGCGGACTTCCAGATGAACATCGACTCCATGAAGGACCGCCTCGGCTGCAGGCCGGTGCCGATCCAGTGGCCCGTCGGTGAGGAGGACGAGCAC
>JBOGVO010000177.1:0-25141 GCA_050692855.1 Actinomycetota bacterium
GCGCGGGCCTCGGCGCGCAAGGCCGGCAGCACGTGCTCGCCGAAGGAGGAGACGGCTCGGGCCGCGTCGTCGAAGGCCATGCCCGGATAGTGCAGCCGGATCATCAGGTCGGCCTCTGCGCGGCCGCTCAACGCTCGGACGGCGGGCGCGAGCGCGTGTGCGACCTCGCTCGGCGTGCCGGCCGCCGTGGCCCGCCGTGCGGCGTGCTCGTCGGCGACGCCCGTCTCCAGGGAATCGTGCTCGGGCGTGTCGTGCCCCTCGTCCCACGCGTCGTAGGCGCCGAACTGATGCATGACGCCCGGCTTCGCGATCTCCCAGGCCCGCTCGGGGGCCACGAAGGCGTTCGCCATCAGCACCAGGTGGTGCGATGCGGGATCGCGCTGGGCCGATCGCGCGCCTTCCTCCATGAGGGCCGCCGCCTTCCGCACGTGCTGCAGGTCGTCCGCGTCGGTGATGTACCCGTCGGCCAGGGCGCCCGCGCGTCGCAGTGCCGCGTCGACGTACCCACCCAGCAGGATGGGGGGTCCGCCCGGCTGCGCCGGGGGCGGCGTCACGCGCACCCGGTCGTAGCGGAATGCCCGCCCCTCGAACGAGAACCGCTCGCCGGTCCATGCCCGACGGAGGATCTCGATCGTGTCGACGGTGCGGGCGAGGCGCTCGCCGAACGGCACGCCGAACATGCGGAACTCTTCCTCGCGCCAGCCGAGGCCCAACCCGATCGTGAGCCGGCCCTCCGAGAGCTGGTCGAGGACCGCGGCGTCCTCCGCGAGCCGGAGCGGGTCGTGGAAGGGCGTGAGGATCAGGCCGGTGCCGATCCGGATCGTCGAAGTGGCCTGGGCGAACGCGGCGAGCATCACGAGCAGCGAGGGCAGGTAGCCGTCGGACGCGCCGTGGTGCTCGCTCACCCACGCGGAATCGAACCCGGACGACTCGGCGAGCTGCACCAGCTCGACGGTCTCGCGATACTCCCGGGCGAAGGAGCGGCCGGATGCGGCGGGCACCTGGCCCGTGAACAACCCGATGCCGATGCGCACCGTCACGCGCGGACGCTACCACCGCCCGGAAGCCGGAGCGCTGCTGCCGCAGCGTTGACGGCTCGGCGGGGGGGCGGTACGGTGCCGGTTCTAGATGAGAGCGATTCTCAGTATCGTTCCCGGCCGCAGGGCGATCGCCGCCTGCTCGATCGCGTCGATGCTCGTCGCGGCGAGCTGCGGTGGGACCGGCGCCGGCCGGCCTGCCGAGGGCGGCGCCGACGCGCCGTCGGCCACGGCCCTGTCCGTCGTCGTCAGCTTCTATCCGCTGGCGTACGCGGCCGAGCGAGTCGGTGGCGATGCGGTGTCGGTGACCGACCTCACCCCGCCGGGCACCGAGCCGCACGACCTCGAGCTCACGCCCGACGATCTGGTGTCGATCGCGGAGGCCGACGTGGTGGTGTACCTGGGCGAGGGGTTCCAGACGGTCGTCGAGGACGCCGTGGTGTCCGAAGCCACCGGCGCGACCGTCGACGCCTTCGCGGCCGTCGATCCGCCAACTTCCTCCGACGGTGGCATCGATCCGCACGTGTGGTTGGATCCCACCCTGTTCGCGGAGATCGTCGACGCCGTGGCCGCGGCGCTCGGTGACGCCCTGCCCGCCGAAGCGCAGACCTTCCTCGCGAACGCTCGCTCCGCTCGTGATGACCTCGCGACGCTCGATCGGGAGTTCCGCAGAGGGCTCGCCCAGTGCGCCTCCCGGGTGATGATCACGAACCACGCCGCGTTCGGATACCTGGCCGCCGCGTACGACCTGCGGCAGGAGGCGATCTCGGGCCTCTCGCCCGAGTCCGAGCCCGATGCCGCGAGGATCGCGATGTTGGCGGCGGAGGCCGAGGCGGCGGGGGTCACCACTGTCTTCACCGAGGAACTGGTCTCGCCCGAGGTGGCCGAGTCCCTCGCGGCCGAGGCGGGACTCGAGACGGCGGTCCTCAGCCCGCTCGAGGGTCTCACCGAGGCGCAGATCGCGGCGGGCGACGACTACCTGTCGGCGATGCGTCGCAACCTGGAGGTCTTGCGTGACGGCCTGGTCTGCGCGTGATCTCTCGCCCGTGCGCCACGGGAGCGACGAGCTGCTCGGGGCCTCCGGCCTGACGTTCGGCTACGGGCGGGAACCGGTGCTCGAAGACGTCGACCTGTCGGTGCACGCCGGCGAGTTCGTGGCGCTCGTCGGGCCGAACGGCTCGGGCAAGTCGACGCTGCTCCACCTGCTGCTGGGCTTGCTCGAGCCGGATGGCGGCGAGGCCCGGCTGTTCGGCCGGCCACCGGGCACCCTTCGGCGGCGGGGGCGTCTGGGCTACGTGCCCCAGCGGCCGAACCTCAGCTCGGAACTCCCCGCGACGGTGCGCGAGATCGTGGCCGCGGGCCGGCTCACCGACGGACGGTGGTGGTTGCCGATGTCGCGTGCCGACCGGGACGAGGTCGGCCACGCCATCGCCTCCGTCGGGCTCACGGGGCTCGCGGCCCGACCAGTGAACGAGCTCTCGGGTGGGCAGCAGCAGCGGGCCTTCATCGCGAGGGCGTTCGCGAGCGCGCCCTCGCTCTTGGTGCTCGACGAGCCCATCGCCGGCGTCGATGCTGCTTCGCAGCGGCTGTTCCGCGACTCGCTCGTCCACCTGATCCGGGAGCACGGCGCCGGAGTGCTGCTGGTCTCGCACGAGCTCTCGGCGGTGGCCGACGACGTCGACCGCGTGATCGTGCTGAAGCGGCACGTGCTCTTCGACGGCAGGCCCGCCGACCTGGCGGCAGAGGGGGTCGGCAGCCTCGGGGTGCACCGCGAGGACCTTCCGATCTGGCTGGAGCAGCTCTCGTGATCGCTGAGATCGCGCTGCCGTTCCCCTTCGAACTCGGCTTCATGCAGCGGGCGCTCGTCGCCTGCATCGCCGTCGGCGCGTTCGCCCCGGCCATCGGCGTGTTCCTCGTGCAGAAGCGGTTGTCGCTGATCGGCGACGGCATCGGCCACGTGGCGTTCGCGGGCGTGGGCGCCGGGTTGCTCGCGGGTCTCGCGCCGTCGTGGACGGCCCTGGCGTTCGCCGTCGGAGGCTCGCTCGGCATCGAGTGGTTCCGTGCCCGGCGGCGCACGTCGGGAGACGTGGCCCTCGCGATCCTCTTCTACTCCGGCATCGCGCTTGGCGTGGTCCTGATCTCGCTGGGCGATGGGCTCTCGGCGAACGTGCTGACGTACCTGTTCGGGCAGCCGCTCACCGTGAGGCCCGACGAGGTCCGTGCGATCGTCCTGCTCGGGCTCGGCATCGTGGGCGCGGTCGTAGTGCTGCGCCGGGCGCTGTTCTCGGTGGTCACCGATGAGGGATGGTCCAGGGTCGCCGGATTGCCCGTCGGCGCCTTGAACTCCCTGCTCGCGGTGCTCACCGCCGTGGCGGTCGTGGCCGCGATGCAGATCGTCGGCATCCTGCTGGTCGCCGCGATGATGGTGCTGCCGGTGGCCAGCGCGCAGATGCTCGCCCGGTCGTTCCGTGGCTCGCTCGCGATCTCGGTGACGATCGGGGTGCTCGCCTCGGTGGCCGGCCTCTCCGCATCGCGGGTGTGGGGGCTCGCACCCGGCGGCACGATCGTGCTCGTGACGGCGGGGGTGTTCGCGGTGGTCGGGGTGATCGCCCGCTGGGCGCGCCGCGGGCCGGATGACCCGGAGGCCGACGTATGATGCGGCCCGTGGCCTCGGATCTGCATGCCACCGTCGCCGCACGCCTGCGCGCGGTGAACCAGCGGTACACGCCCCAGCGCGAATCGTTGGTCACGGCCCTCGAACGCGCCCGCAAGCCCCTGTCGACCGCCGACATCGTCGAGGCTCGGACCGGCCCGCAGAGCTCGGTCTACCGCAACCTCTCCGTGCTCGAACACGCCGGCGTCGTGCGGCGAGTGATCACCGAGGGGGAGTTCGCCCGGTACGAGCTCGCCGAGGAGCTCACCGAGCACCACCACCACCTGATCTGCTCGAACTGCGGCAAGGTGGAAGACGTGACGATCCCCCCCGCGCTCGAGTCCACGATGGACCGCACGGTCGACCGGCTGGCCCGGCGCAGCGGGTTCGCGAGCGTCCGGCACCGTCTCGACCTGATAGGAACGTGCCGCTCCTGCGCCTGACGCGACGATCATCGCGCCGGCTCAGGGCGTGAGGTAGGGGTGGTCCGGCGGATCGATCGGCTCGACCGACTCGGCCTGCACGAGGATGTCGCTGCCGAGCGGGTAGATGGGGCCGGTTACCCGCACCCAGTCGTCGCTCTCGAACCCTCCCGGCGGCGCGTCGACCACGGTCACGTAGCTGATCGTGGCGTCGGCCACGCAACAGGTGATCACGAACCTCGTCAGCTGGAAGCGGTCGGCCTCGCCGGGCTCCTCGGTCACGAACCCCTCCATCGTGACCCGTTCCCCGGCGCGTGCCCGCAAGGCCGCCGCAGCGTCCGCGACCGCCCGAGCGGCGGCGACGTCGACCAGGTCGATCGGGCCGCTCACGATGCGCGCGCTGGCGCCGATACCACCGCCTGTCGATGCCGATCGCCGGTCGACGGCGTAGGAGCCGAGCGTGGCGGGCGGCACCGCGAGGAGCAGCACCACGGGCAGCACGATCACGCCGAACATCCAGGTCTCGCGGTTCCCGAGCGGTTCCGGGTCGCGCACACGCGCGGTCGCGAGCCTCCCCAGGGCCGCCACCGTCGCGAGCACTGCGCCGAGGGGCACGAGCCACGCCGTGCGGCTCGACAGGTAGAGCGACGTGCGGCCGGCGGCGAGCAGGAACCAGAACAGCCCGGCCCATGCGCCGAGCACGAGCCCGGCCGCCACGCGCGGCCCGCTGAACCTCGACGCCTTGCTCGCATGTATGCTCATTTCTTCCTGACTCGCATGTGTGCTCGACCCCTCGTTCGCATGTGTGCTCAACCCCAGATCACCTGGATCCACAAGGTGGCGACGAGGGTGGTCGCCCCGACCGCGATCATCACCGCAGGCAGGAACCCCCGCCGATAGGTGCCCACGTACAGCGCCGCGAGCTTGAGGTCGACCATCGGCCCGAACACCAGGAACGCGAGCTGGGCGGCGGGGCCGAACGTCGTGAACGAGGCGGCGACGAACGCGTCGGACTCCGAACACAGCGACATCACGAACGCGAGCACCATCATCACGAGCAGGCTGAGCACCGGCAGGTCCGCGACCCCGTCGACGATCGACTGGGGCACGAAGGTCTGGATCGTCGCCGCGAGCGCGGCTCCCATGATCAGGAAGCGCGCCATGAACACCACGTCGCCGGAGAGATGACCGAAGAAGCGCCGCCATCGAGGCTCGGCGGCGTCCACCTCGTGCGCCTCGACCTCGCCCGCGCGCGCCCGGAGCAGTTCCCCCGAGCGGATCCGCCCCATCACCCACCCGGCCGCCATCGCGACCACGAACCCGAGCGCGAGCCGTCCGAGCACCATGACCCAGAGCGTGTCGAGCCCGCGATAGGCGACGAACGTGGAGGCCACGACAACGGGGTTCACGATGGGGGCGGCGAGCATGAACGTCACGGCCGCGCCGGGGGCGAGCCCCTTCGCCGCGAGGCGTCTGGCGACGGGGACGGAGCCACACTCACAGACCGGGAAGGCGACACCGGCCGCCGCCGCGGCCGGCAGCTGCAGCCCTCGCGGCAGCAGCGCGATGCGCGCGAACGCCGAGGCCGGCACCAGCACCTCGATCGCGGCCGAGACGGTGGCACCCACCAGGATGAACGGCATCGCCTCGACCAGGAGGGAGCCGAACACGATCAGCAGGTTGCGCAGCCAGGGAAGGCTCGCAGGGTCGGTGAGGCGGACGAGCACGGCGACGCCGACGAGCACCGCGACCACCCAGATGACCGGCGGGTTCGACTCCCGTCCCATCGCCCGGCGGGACGTGCTCGAGCGTGGATCGACGTCGATGGCCATCAGCAGTACCTCGAGAAGGCGACGGCGAACGACGGGAACACGTCGGCGAACAAGGAAGCGTCGCCGCCGGGCGTTCGCGCGCCGGCCAGCGCGCGGGCGACCTGGTCGGCCGTGATCGACCGATCGACCGAGACGCCGCGGTCGAGGAACAGCCCTGCGGCACCGGTTCCCTCGACGATCGGCGCGCCGAGCGTGTCGTCGACGCCGGCCGCGAGCGAGGCGGCGTCCTCGGCACCCGCCGCCCTCGATCCGGTGCCGGTGACTACGAACGTGGCCCGCGGCACGAGGGCGCGCACCGTCGTCACGACGTGCTCGGTCCTCGCGTCGATGCGGGCGACCGATCCTCCGATGACGACGCCGAGCACGTCGGTCACGTCGTCCTCGCCGAGTCCCTCCGACGTCACGATCGCCCTCGAGGCGATCGCCGGATGTGAGGCCTCGCTTCCGAGCACGGACAATGGGTCGCGATCCGAGGCGTCGAGGTACCAGCCGTTCCCGATGATGCCGCGATCGGCCTCGTCGGTGAGCACGGCGCCCACCCCCGCTCGTTGCCCGTGGACGTGGTCGAGGTCGTCGGCGAGGGTGGCGATCACCGAGCCGGCGCCCGGTGCCGACCAAGCGCTCGAGACGTCGCCGTCGTCCTCGCGCACCAACGTGCCCGTGATGCCGTGGGTGGACGGCAGACTTCCCGTTCCGATCGTCGTGAGGGTCGCGGAGGGATCCATCGGGAGCGAACCGGCCACGGCCTCGAGGGTTCCCGCGCCCTGCGCCATCGCCCGTCGCAGGAAGGGCCAAGCCCCTGACCGCGCCTCGAGATCGGGGGTGCCCACCCGCTTCCACGCGATGAGCACGACGAGAGGCGTCTCGCCTGCCGCCGCCACGCCGTCGATCGCCTCGCCCGTTCGGACCTCGGGATGTGGGCGCCGGAGCCCGATGATGCGCTCGAGGGTGGGCGCGATGGCGTCGAGGCCGACCCCGCGGGGGAGCGGTGTCGCTCGCACGCTCGAGCCGAAGAACACGACAGGCACGCGCGTGTCGACCCCTCCCGACCGCGTTCCTTGCCCCGGCCAGGACACGCGAACGCCTCGTTGCACCTCGGCCGCGACGCCCTCGGCGCCGGTGGTCGCGGCCATCACGTCGGGGGACCGGCCCTCGCGGAACCCGGCGGCGATCTGACGACGCAGCTCCTCGGGGAGCGGACAGAACGGAACCGACGTGGGTGCGACCGCCCGGGCGCCATCGCAGCTGTTCCCTACGCAGAACATGCGGAGGACCACGGCCGGCGCTCCGACGAGCACCAACACCATCAACAGGCTCGAGAGCCGGCGGCCGATGGGCACGGTCCCAACGCTATCGCGCCGCGCCGGTGGCTCCGCACGCGTCCGGTCGCGCCGTCACACAGTCTCCATGCGCTTCTTCGGCCGTGCTCGGCCGAACGGGTTGTCGGGTGTGCTCGGGGTCGTGTTCCCTATGCCGGATCGTGTCCGTACGCCGCGCCGTCGCGCCCTTCGCGTTGTTGGTCTTGCTCTCGGGACTGGTCCTCGGGCGCCCGCGAGGGGAGGCCCAGGCTCAAGCGGTGCCGGGAGATCTCGCGAAGATCGCCTGCGCGCTGCCCCACGAGCAGCTGCTCCGCATCTGGCGAGGGTGGCGTCCCGACCGCGGCGCCCAGCTCACCTTCGTTCCGAAGGAGCCCAACTTCGTCGGTTCGGGATTGCCGCACGTGGGACCGTGGGACTACATCCAGACCGTGCCGATGCTCTGGTACGGCCCGGGGTTCGTGCAGGCCCAAGGTGAGGTCGATCGTCCCGTGACCTCGGCGGGCATCGCCCCGACCGCGGCGCAGCTGATGAAGTTCGACGGCTTCCGCGCCCCCGACGGTCAGCCGATGACCGAGTCGCTGCTGCCGGCCGGCGAGCGCGCGGTGCCGAAGCTGTTCGTCACCCTCGTGTGGGACGCGGGCGGCATCAACGTCCTCGACGAGTATCCGAACGCCTGGCCGTTCACGAAGTCGTTGATCCCGAAGGGCACGTGGTACACGGACGCGACCGTCGGGTCGTCGCCGACCAGCACCGCGCAGATCCACGCGACGATCGGCACCGGCTCGTTCCCGATGCATCACGGCATCGTGGGGCACAACATGCTCGTCGCCGGCGATCTCACGGCTCCCTGGAACCAGGGTCCCTCGTTCCTGGTCGAGCCCACGTTCGCCGATGTCTACGATCGTGCCCTCGACAACGAGCCCGTCGTCGGCATCGTGGGGACCGTCGACATCCACTTCGGCATGCTCGGCCACGGCTCGTTCTTCTCCGGCGGCGACGAGGACATCGCCCTCACCCGGTCCGTGATCGGCGGCGAGACCCTCACCGACGAGGGCTTCGAATGGAACCTGCCCCAGCGCGACGCCGACTACTACCAGCTCGCCGAGTACGCGAACGATGTGCGCGGGTTCGAGCGGGACAAGCAGGCGGTGGACCAGGCGGACGGTCAGCTCGACGGGAAGTGGCGCGACAACGACATGGACGAGCTGCTCCAGGGCTTCGACACGCCCGCGCGCACGCCCTACCAGCAGCGGGTGGTCGAGAAGGTGATCCACGAGGAGGGCTTCGGCGCCGACGACGTGCCCGACCTGCTGTACCTGAACTTCAAGGAGATCGACTACGTGAGCCACGTCTGGTCGATGAACTCCCCGGAGATGCTCGACGCCGTCGTCGCGCAGGATCGGGCGATGAAGTCCCTGGTGACCTTCCTCGACCGGGAGGTGGGGAAGGGGCGGTGGGCCATGGTGCTCACCGCCGATCACGCGTCGATGCCCGATCCCGCCGCGAGCGGCGGCTTCCAGATCTCGACCGGACCGATGCAGGAGATGATCAACGAGCGATTCGGCGGGCCGGGCGGTCCGGAGATCGTGGACCTGATGCAGCCGACCCAGGCGTTCCTGAACCTCGAGGAGCTCGAGGCCAACGGACACACGGTCGACGACGTGGCCCGGTTCATGCTCACCTTCACGCAGGCTCAGACGGCTGCCGGCGGCGTCGTGCCGAACCCCGGTCAGGAGAACGATGCCGTCATGACGGCGGCGTTCCCGACGCGGATCATGCAGAACCTCCCGTGCCTGCCCGAGGCGAAGCGATAGCCTGTGGCGATCCCCACGGCTCCACAGGGTTGTGGGCTGCCGTGACGACACCATGACACCGTGGAGGGAACACGTTCGATGGCTGCGACCGACACCGTGAGCGCCGAGACCGACGACGCTCCTCGGCTCGGGTCGAGCCCCGGCTCGAGCTGGATCGGATCGTGGTGGATGATCGGCGCCTTCGCCCTGCTGATGCTGCTCGTGCTCGGCTGGAAGTTCCTGGCCGACCCCAGCCTCTCGGCCCCGACGCGCGATCCCGCTTGGTACACCTGGCGCGCCCAGGTGATCCTGGAGAGCGACCCCGTGCGGGTCGCCCAGGAATGGGGCCCGAACGGGCTGTTCGCCGGTGGATATCGGGTGACCGTGCCGCTCGCGGGCGCCTTGCTGCAGCGTGTCGTCGGCATCGACCGGTACACGTTTAGCGCCTACCTGATGATCGGCATCCCGATCCTCACGGGCCTCGCGCTCGGCGCGGCGCTCTTCCGCAGTCGTCGCGACCCATTGGTCGTGCTCACGACGCTGCTGGCCACGGTCGCGTTGTTCCTCACCACCCCCTACGTGGGCTACCTCGACAACATCACCGTGCTCTTCCTGCTCGCGCTGATGATCCCGTTCGTGCACGAGGCCCGAACATCGTGGGGCGCCCGAACGGCGTTGTTCCTGATCGGGATCGCCGCGGCATTCACGCATCCGACCACCTGTGTGATCTTCGGCGCGGTGTTGATGGCCGTGTTCGGGTTCCACTTCCTCACGAGCCGGTTCTCGCTCGGGGCCGCCCTGAAGGCGGACGCACCGATGCTGATGTCCGTGGGCTTCGGCATGATCGCCGGACTCGGCATGTGGGTGGTGGGCATCTGGGGGGAGCCGGCGAGCCTCGCGGAGGCCGCGTTGCCCCCCCCGTACACGGCGGAGTTCTTCACGGATCGCCTGGTCGAGTGGGTGGTGTCGCTCCAGCCGATCGTGATCGTGCCGTTCATCGTGATCGCGATCGTCTCGACGATCCTGATGTCGAGGCGCACCCGCGAGCCGGCTCGCACCGAGGATCAGGTCTCGATGTGGTGGCTGATCGCGTTCGCCGGCGCGGGGACGGTGGTCACGGGTGCGGCGCTTCCCTACTACCGGTTCATGAACGCCTCGGCTGCACCGATGGCGCTCGTCGGCCTCGGAACCTTCGTCGCGATCCGGTGGCTGCTCCGCGACCGCCGCGGCCCTGCGCTGATCGCGGCCGCGATCGGAGCGATCCTCGTCGTCGCGTCGCTCGGTTTCGTGCTCTACGACGGCGTCGAGAACCGGTGGGTGAGCGAGAAGAACCAGTGGGCGAACCAGCAGGTGCGGACCTCGCTCGCCGCCGTTCACGAGGTGGTCGACGCTGCCGGTGAACGGCCGAACGTGCTCGTCGTGAACTACGGCGACACGGACGACCCAGCGACAGGTACGAACACGGCGTACGGCTGGGCCAAGACCTACACGAACGTGTTTCGGACCGGGCTGCCGGGTGAGGCGATCGAGCGCTCGGTGACGTACCTCGGGCCGCTCGACGATTTCCTCGACGGACAACCCACGGGGACACCGAGCAAGGGCTACACCGATGCGTCGGTCGCTCACGCGTGCGAGGCGTTCGGCGGTGCCGACGACCTCTGCGACCCCGACGGGAAGAAGCCCGACGATTTCGTGCCGCGGTTCGAGGAGTTCCCCGAGGATCCTGTGGTGTTCCTGATCGGTCAGTACTACGGCGGCCTCTGCAACGGCGTTCAGGCATGCTCACCGGAGGTGCAGCAGGAGGTGCTGGAGGCTGCGACGTCGCAAGGCGTCGAGGTCGGGCCCGATGTCTTCGTGATCGAGGGCGACGGCCTGTGGTCGCCTCCGCCCGGGGTCGTCGAACGGGCCCGGGCCGCCGCGGCCGAGGAAGCCGCGAAGTTCGAGTCCCACCCCGGTCCGCTCGAGAACCTGCCGCAGAACCTGCTGGTCATCCTGCTCCTCGCGTTGCTCCTGGTGGTGCCGGGCTGGCTCGCGTCGAACTGGCTCGGGGTGCGCACGACGGTCGACCGCATCGCCCTGATCCCAGGCATGTCGGTCGTGATCGTGCTGCTCGCCGGCATCGCGGTGCTCGCCGTGTGGCGCGGACCGTTGAGCGTGGCCAAGGGGTGGACCGTCGTGGCCGTGGCGATCGGCGTTGGCGGCGCGCTGCGCGTGGCCGACGCGTGGCTCCGCAAGCCGCTCGACGCCTTCGGCGGCTTCTTCAACGCGATGTTCGCGGCGTTCTCCAACCGTGACTTCTCGGTGCTCGTGGGCGTGCAGTTCCTCGCGCAGGCCGGTCAGGGCGTCGTGCAGGGTGCCATCGCGAAGTCGCTCGCGTTCGGTGGTCAGGAGGGCTTCGACGTGCAGAACCTGCCGTCGGCCGACTACCTGCTCACCGTCGTGCTCGCGCTCTACGTGCCCTACACCCTGATCTCGCCGTTCATCGGCGTGTTCATCGACCGGTTCCCTCGGCGACGGGTGGTGTGGTGGTCCGACGTCGCCACGGCCGTGGCCGTCGTCGTGGTGGCCCTCGCCGTGCTCGTGCCGCTCGGCTCCGAGACGACCGAGGGCGACGCCTTCGCGACGGGGGCGCTGATCGTGGGGTTGCTCGCCGTGCAGGCCTGCGTGCGTATCGCGCTCGCCGTGAAGTCGGCCGCGATGCCCGACGTGCTGTCGGGCAAGGACCTCCTGCAGGGCAACGGGCTCTCGCAGGCCGGCGGCGCTCTCGCCCAGATCTTCGGCATCGTGTTCGGCGGGGCCCTCGCCGGGTTCGTGCCGCCGTTCGTGCCCGTCGTCGTCGGCGCGGCCGTGCTGCTCGTGGGCGCCTTCGTCGCCAAGCAGCTGCGACACGCCGAGGCTCGACCGCACGAGGCCACGTTCGGCCAGGAGGCGTCGCAGGTCGTGCGCACCATCATCGCCGGGCTCAAGGAGGTCGCGGGCCGCGCGCCCGCGGCCCTGGGCCTGTCGTCGTTCCAGATGTTGCGCTACCAGTTCTGGGGCTTCGGTCTGTTCGTGTTCGCCCTCTACGCCAAGAACCTGGTCGCGGGGGGCGACTCCGACACGCTCGCGCTCGTGCTGTCGGGGGTGGGCGGCCTGTTCGGAGGCGCGCTCGGCATGATCGTGGCCCAGAAGGTCAAGGACCGGGTCCCGCCCGTGCGGCTGTTGCTGATGTCGATGGTGCTGCTCGGTCTCGGCACGCTGATCGGTGGCATCTCCGTCTCGGTGGCCGGGTTCGCCGTGATGCTCTTCATCGGCTTCTTCTCGTTCTTCGTGGGGAAGATCTCGGCCGACACGATCATGCAGCAGTCGATGCCCGACGACTTCCGTGGCCGGGCGTTCGCCCTGTTCGACATCGCGTACAACCTGGGATACATCGTGCCGGCGTTGATCCTGTTCCTCGTCTGGACGGAAGGCAGCCACGCCACGACGCGGTCGATCCTGCTCGTGTCGGGCGTCGTCTTCCTCGGGCTCACCGCGCTCGTGGCATCGTGGGCCCGACGCATCCGCGAGCAGTTCGCCCCGCAGGACGACCTGATCGAGATCCCCGAGCTGCAACCGTAGGGTCGTCGCTTCGTCTCACGTGACCCGAGCGCGCGAGGGTGGCTCCGCGTCGACGGCCTGTGTCGTTCCGGCTCTGCTCAGGTGCGATCGTCCGGTGAAGAGCGCCGCGGCGTACAGCGCGGCCACGCCCACGAGGAGCGACCGATACCCCACGACCAGGGCCCCGTACTCGAGGAGGCCTCCGACCATCGCGCCCAGCAGGTTCGTCCCGAACGCGATCGTCGAGGAGCCGACGTCGCGGAAGCGGTTCGCGAAGACCAGATTGCCGATGAACACGGGCGTGAAGCCGAGCGCGACGGCAGCCACGAACCGGGGGATCGGGTCCAGGGCCAGCAGGGGACCCAGTGGCACGACCCACGCGATCGCGATCGCGACGAACAGCGGAACGTAGAGGACGCTCGGCCTGCGGACCGGCCACCGGCGGGTCACCTCGATGGCGAGGTACACCGACACGAGGATCCCCGCGAACACCAGCGCGTTCACGAACCACGTCGTGCCGAACAGCAGGGCGAACCTGACCACGTTCGTCGTCTCCAGGAGCAGGAACGCCGCTCCCATGAAGAAGAGATCCACGTACGACCGCATCGCGCGGAGCGGTCCCCCGGCGACCCGAACGGCGAGCACCGACGCCGCGAGGATCGACAGCAGAGCGATCTGGTAGGAGCCCGGGATCCCCCTCGCCAGGAGGTACGGGAAGGGGAAGTCGTCGGTCTCCGGTGTCGGCTGGACGGGCGGGCGTTGCCACACGTCGTCGCACGTCACCGCGCCGGGGTCGACGCTCGCCGTGATCACCGTTCGACCTCGGGCGCCCGCTCCGCGACTCACGTCCAGGCACGGGGCACCGCCGAACACCCGATCGAGCGTGTCGCCGTAGCGATCGACGACGATCGGGAGGTAGTAGTGGTACATCGCGACCGCCCCGCCGGGGGCGAGGTGGTCCCTCACCTCACGCATCGCCTCTTCGGTGAAGAGGAAGCTCTCGAGACGCAATGACGACTGACCGGCGAGCGCGGCGAGGGAATCCGGGATGGCGAACAACACGAGGTCGAACTCCCGGTCCGTGTCGTGCAGGAATGCTCGGCCGTCCTCGACGTGCGCGGAGACCCTGGGGTCCTGATAGGGACGATCCGGGTGCAGATCGACCCCCAGCCGATAGAGGATCGGGTCGATCTCGACCGCGTCCACGTGCTCGGCACCCTTCGAAAGGGCGATGGCGACATCGTTGCCGCTGCCTGCCCCGATGATCAGCACGTTCCGCAGCGGGTTGTCGGTGACTCGATCGTAGGGCACGAACCGGAACGCCTGATCCGTCTCCATGAACGACACCGGCATGATCCGCTGATGTGGCCTGCCGTTGACCTCGATGCCGACGCTTCCTTCCGCGTCGGCCCCGGAGATCGTGATCCGCTGGTACGGGGACCAGAAGGTCCTCGGCGCGAAGGACAGAGCGCCGAGGACGACCAGGACCACGGCCAGGGGAGCGAGGTCCCGTCGGCGTCGGGGCGCCGTCACGAGGACGAGGGCGATCGAGACGACCCCGCCCCACGCGAGCGGCGGGGCGTCGACGAACGCGAGGACCGAGAACGCGACGATGCCGAGGATGCTGCCGAGGATGTCGAGGCGGTACGCCTCGAGGCTCTCGTACCTGGCGAACACACGAGCCACGCCCTGAGCGATCGCCGCCATCACGAGGAAGGAGAGCGCGAAGATCACCGACAGGGAGACCCACTTCGGCAGCGCCGGCCACCCGAAGCCCCCCACGACCTGGAGCACGCCGCCGACCCGGCCGCCTTGCACCGGGAACACGGCGAGGAACACGACGAACGCGGCGAGGCTCACGGGCGCGAGCCGGAAGAGATCGGATCGGCCGCCGGAGCGCAGGAACCCGACGCCGACACCGAGGAAGCTGGCCAACAGGATGAAGTTCGTGAAGAACGAGATGTAGACGTTGTAGGCGCCCGCCCATCGGATGAGCCCCAGCTCCACGAACAGCATCAGGAAGCTCAGGACGACGAGCCGGACGTTCGCCCTCCGAACGAGAGGCGCGTCGATGGCCTCTGCCATCAGCGCCTGTCGGGGTCGATCTCTCGGCCGAACGACGGGAAGAACTTGGCGATCTGTCCGAGGCCGAACGCCGCCATGATCTGCTCCTTGGGCTCCCGGTCGAGCAGGAAACGGAACGAGGCCTCGATCAACGTCTCGGACGTGCGGTAGCTGCCGCCGAAGCGCTCCCATTCCTCCCGCGACATCGAAACGTCGTGCTGGGTGACGGAGCCGTCGGGATCGGTCAGGCGCACGTGGAACCGCGACAGCACGTGCTCCACGTCGGTGCGGGCGATCTCGATGCGCGTGGCGGGGGTTGCGTCGCCGGGCATGATGCGGGGCATCGTACCCTCGGACCGTTCCTCCGAGGAAGGCCGGTGCCGGTGGGTGAGGTCAGGGTCGACGACGCGATCCTCCACGTGGAGATCGAGGGAACGGGTGAGCCTGTCACGGTGTTCGCGCACGGGCTGACGAACTCGTGCATGGAGCTCGCGGCGTTCACCCCGATGGTTCCGGGGACGAAGGTGCGGTTCTGCTTCCGGGGACACGGTCACTCGAGCACACCGGAGCCCGGCGCCTTCCGGTACGCGGACTTCGCGCGCGACCTCGACACCGTCGCGAGCCGGACCGGGGCGACGCGGGCGGTCGGCACGTCGCTCGGCGCCGGCGCGCTCGCACACCTGTTGGAGCGCGAGCCCGATCGGTTCGAGCGCCTCGTGTTCCTGTTGCCCGCCGCGCTCGAGGGCCCGATCGGCCCGAGCCCGATCTTCGAGCGGACGGCGGAGCTGCTCGAGACGCTGCCTCGGGACGAGGCCATCGAGGCGATCCTGCAGGGATCGGGCCGCGCGAGAAGCTACGAGACCCAGCCCGGCCTGCGGGAGTTCGACCTGTTGCTGTGGCAGGACATGAACCCGATCGGAGTCGCGAGAGCGATCCGCGAGGTGGTCCACGCCGCCGCCGTGACCGGCCTCGGGGCGCTGGCGACGGTTCAGGCTCCGACGCTCGTGATCGCGCGCGAGGGCGACTCGATCCATCCCGCGTCGGTGGCTCGCGCCCTGGCCGAGGCGATGCCCAACGCCGAGGCCATCGTCCTCGGCTCCGAGGACGACCTGATGGCGTCCATCCCGATGCTGGTCGATCGGGTGAGCCGATTCCTCGCGGGAAGCGCGTGAGCGAGCCGATCGCGAGCAGGCGGGCGACCGACCGGCGTGGAGAGCTGACCGGATCGGCGCTGTCGATCGCGATGGCCCTGTTGTTCGCCGGCGTCGTCATCCTCGGCTCGAAGGTGCAGGCGGGCGGCCCCCCGTTCGTCACGCTCGCGATCAGGTTCGGCGGCCAGTCGCTGCTGTTGCTGGGCCTCGCGTCCCTGCTTCGCCGACCCGCGCTCCCGGCGCCGGGCGAGCGACTCGCGCTGGCGGTGGCCGGAACGCTCGGCTACGGGACCGAGGCGGCCCTCTACTTTTCCGCCCTGAACCACGGGTCCGCCGCCGCCGTGACGCTGCTCTTCTACACGTACCCCGTGTGGGTCATGCTCGTGACGATCGCGCTCGACCGGCGCGCGCCGTCGGCGCCGTTGTTCGCGGCGCTTGCGCTCGCCATCGGCGGCAGCGCCGTGGTGGTGCTGGGCGGAGGCGGCGAGACCGATGTGGAACCGCTCGGCATCGTGCTCGCCCTGGCGACGTCGCTCGCATACACCGCATACCTCGTGGGCACGGACCGGCACGTGCGCAGGACCGATCCCGTGACGGCGGCGGCGTGGCTCGGCGCCGGTGCGGCCACGTCGAACGTCGTCTTCGCGGTCGTCGCCGGGTCGCTCGTCGTGCCGTCGGGGGCCACCCCCGCTCGGCTGATCGCGATCGTCCTCATCTCGGCGGGCGCCTTCGCCTCGATGCTCGCGGGGCTGCAGCGGGTCGGCGCCGTGCGCAACGCGATCATCGGCGTCCTGGAGCCGCTGACCGTCGCCGTGCTGGCCGGGGTCTTCCTCGACGAGCCGATCACGCCGGAGATCGCGGCGGGCGGTGCCCTGATCCTCGTGGGTGCGGTGATCGCCTCGGTCGTGCGAACGACCAGCACGGCCGAGCCCAACGTGTGAGACGGAGCTGCGATACCGTTCCGTCGATGACCGACGAGCTGTACTCCCGCGACTCGTACCTCAGACGCTGCGACGCTGTCGTCGTCGAAGCTCGTGACGGCGACGTCGTGCTCGATCGCACCGTGTTCTATCCGCGAGGCGGCGGCCAGCCCGGCGACTCGGGCCTGCTGCGATGGGAGGGCGGGGAGTGCCGGGTCACCGACACGACGAAGGCACGGGACGACGGGCAGATCGTGCACGCGATCGACCCCGACACCCCGGCGCCCGAGGCCGGCACGAGCGTGAGTGCCGAGCTCGACTGGGATCGGCGCTACCAGCACATGCGGACGCACACGGCGCTGCACGCGCTCTCGGGCGTGGTCTTCACCGACTTCGACGCCAGGGTCACGGGCGGCAACATGGACTCGGGGGGCACGGCGCGCATGGACTTCGAGCTCGACGGCATCAGCCACGAGTTCGGCCAGGACGTCGAGCAGCGCCTCAACGCCCGGCTCGCAGAGGACGTGCCCGTGCACGTGCGGTTCCTGCCGCGGGCCGAGGCGCTCGCCGACCCCGACCTGATCCGCACGAAGGTCTCGCTGATCCCCGAGTCGGTCGACCCGATCCGGGTGATCGACATCACCGGCATCGACAAGCAGGCCGACGGCGGCACCCATGTCGCCTCCAGCGGCGAGGTCGGACGCGTGCGCGTGGTGAAGACCGAGTCGAAGGGCAAGGCGAACAAGCGCATCCGCATCCAGCTCGAGGAACCGTGAGACTCCTTCCCCTTCGGTCAGCTGCCGAGCAGCGCGGCGAGGGCAGAGATCGCGAGCGTCGCGACCAACCCGCCAACCGTGAGCATCAATCGGAGCTGCGACGGGATCGGTGAGCGTCCGAACGCGAAGTACAGCAGCGGCCCGGCGAACGGCACGAGCAGCACGAGCGCCATCCATCGGGCGCGGAACGAGATCGGCTGCGACTCCTGCCGGATCAGGTCCCAGAGCGCGATCGTGACCCACGCCGCGTACAGGATCCCGGGGAGCACGTACCCGTACAGGCCGATCAGCAGACCCCACCACGAGGCGGCGAGCGGGGTTCCGAGCACGGTGAGCTCCTTCGTGACGGTCGGCTCGACCGGTTCGATCGAGCCGACGGGGCGGATGCGATAGGTCTGCGGCACGCTCTGCTCCGGGATCGCCGGACGAGGCGGGGCGTTCGCCGGGTCGGGCATCGACGATTGGTCCGGCGGGGCCGGCTGCGAGCGCCAGTCGCCGTGCGGGAAGTCGCCGTCGAGCGCCTCGAGGAACCGAACCCCGGAGCCCACGGTCGGCGCCAGGGAGCCGCCACCGACCCCCGCGAGCCACGAGTCGCAACGACGGAGGAGCTCGATCGCCGGCGGCGCGGTTCGGCCCGCGTCGTTGCCCGCGAAGCAGTCGCCCCCGGCCGCCGGCGCTCCGAGGGCGAGGTCCGCGAGTCCCGACGCGCGCACGATGTTGTCGCGCACCTCGTTCCCGCTCGTGACCCAGACGCTGCGGTCGATGTTCGGCAGCAGGGCGATGCCGTAGCGCTCGTGGTTCTCCACGAGGTTGCCGGTCACGAGGTTCCCGACGCCGCCGGTGACGAGGATGCCGACGCCGAACGTCGGGTAGGTGAGCGCCTTCGTGTCGGCGGTCGTCGAGTTGTTGTCGTGCACGAAGTTGCCGGCGATCAGCATGTCGCGTTGCGGCGGATCGGCCTCGGAGTCGAGCGTGGTGGGCACGATCCCGGCCAGGTTGTCCCGCCATTCGCTGTTCACGATCGCGAGGTCCCCGCCGGCGTTCGTGCCGCTGAACCCGATCGCGTTGTGCTCGGCCAGGACATCTCGAACGACGGCGTGGCACGGGAAGCACTGCCCGATGGAGAAGCCGGATTCGGGCGAGCCGCTCGCGTAGGACCGCTCGATCTGCCCCCAGTCGGAGTCGAAGGCGAAGACACCGGAGTCACCGTTGTCGTAGGCCGTCAGGAACGATCCCCGGTAGCCGTGCACGCTCGTCCACCGCACGCCGTTCGCCACGTGGTTGCGCACCGTGAGGTTCTCGATCGTGACGCCGTCGGCCTCGATCACGTGGATGCCGACCGCGCGCTCGAACTCACCGTCGATCACGACCCGGTTGCGGTCCAGGCCGCGGATCGTGACGTACGGCGTGGTGACCGCGACCGCTTCCCGGTACACGCCCGGTGCGATCAGCACCATGCCACCGGGCCGGGCCGCGTCGACCGCCTCCTGGATCGTGGCCGCGTCCTGCGGCACCCGGATCGTCTCGGCGAACCCGTCCGGCACCGGCTCTCGTCCCGGCCCGACGCCGCCTCGGGCGCCGGACGCGCTGATCGCGAGGACCACCAGGGCGCCGGTGAACGCGAGCGCGATCGAGCGTCGGCGGGTCATCGCGCCGAACCGTAGCAGCCGCTCGGCGCCCCGAGGCCGCGGGGGGTACGCTCGGTGCCGATGGCCCAGGAACGACTCTCCAGCCTCGACGCGAGCTTCCTCTACCTCGAGACCCCGGCCGTGCACATGCACGTCGCCGGGGTGTCCGTGTTCGATCCACGGGGCGACGGCCCCCTCACCTACGACGACGTCCAGCGGGTGGTCGAGGCTCGGCTCCACCTCGCGCCGCGGCTCCGCCAACGCGTGATGCGCGTGCCGTTCGGGCTGGCGCGACCGCTCTGGGTCGACGACGATCGTTTCGATCTCGATTTCCATCTGCGCCGGGCGGCGATCCCCTCGCCGGGCGGGCGGTTCCAACTCGAGCGGGCGGTCGGCCGCGTGCTCTCGCGTCCGCTGGACCCGTCGAAGCCGCTCTGGGAGCTCTACGTGTTCGAGGGGCTCGCCGAGCGCCGGACGGCCGTGCTGTTGAAGTTGCATCATGCGCTCGCCGACGGCATCTCGGGCATGACGATCGCGTCCGCGCTGTTCGATCTCGCCTCCGACGCCCCGGTCGGCGCGTCGCCGGCCATGCCGTGGAAGGCGGCGACGCCGCCCACCCGCGAGGATCTGCTCCGCGGGGCCGCCCAGGACCTGGTGCTGCATCCGCTCGAAGCCCTCGGGCACGCGGTCGGGGCGCCCGCGCGGTCCGTCGCGGCCATCACCGAGACCCTCTCGGGTGTTCGCGACGTCGTCGACATGGGCGCTCCGCCCGCCGGTCCCTTCGACACCGAGATCGGACCGGCGCGCAGGTTCGCGATGGCCGCCGCGTCGTTCGCGCGTGTCCGCGAGATCAAGCATGCGCTCGGCGGCACCGTGAACGATGTCGTGCTCACGGCGGTGGCCGGCGGTCTGCACGACCTGCTCGAGCACCGGGGCGAACCGACCAAGGGCCGCACGCTCCGCGTGATGGTGCCGGTGTCGGTGCGCTCGAAGGCGGAGCAGGGCGACGTCGGCAACAGGGTCGCTCCCGCGTTCGTCGACGTGCCGGTCGGTCCGATGCGGGCCCGCACCCGACTGCAGCGTGTCCGCCGGGCCGCGGCGGAGCTCAAGGCATCGTCGATGGCGGTCGGCGCCGACTCGATCATCGGCCTCGGTGCGTACTCGCCACCGGCTCTGCACGCCATGGCGGCGAGGGTGGTGAGCCGAGGCCGATGGTTCAACCTCGTCGTGTCGAACGTGCCCGCGCCGCAGGTGCCCCTGTACCTTGCCGGCGCGCCGCTCGTCGCGAACTACCCCTCGATGCCGCTCGGGGAGCGCAGCGGTCTCTCGGTGGCGTGCACGAGCCTCGCCGGCACGATGGCGTTCGGACTCACCGCCGATTGGGACGCCGTGCCCGACGTCGAGGTGCTGGCGCGCGGCGTCGAGACCGCGATCGACGAGCTCGAGAAGGCCGCGGCCGCCGATCCTCGCCGACGTTGAACGCTCAGGCCGGGACCGAGCCCTGCCAGTCGGCGACCTCGGTGAGCCAGCGCCCGGGCGCCTCCATCTGTGGGACGTGTCCGAGGTCCGGGAAGATCCGTCCTCGCCACGCGGGATGCTCGGTGAGGACGGCTTCCGCGTAGGCCGCGGGCACGAGCCGGTCGCGGCGCCCGTGCAGCACCAACACCGGGCACCGCACGCCGTCCAGGGCCCGGCGGGCGACGTCGGGTCGGCGTCCGAGGCGCCTGAGCGAGCGCCACGCGTCGTGGAACGCGGCCTGAGCGTCGGGGTCGAGCCCTCGCGAGCGCACCTGATCGACGGTGAGCCGCACGATCTCGTCGGGGATCGACGAGGGGTCGGCGGTCAGGAGTCGGAAGCCGATGCGCACCGCGCGCTCGGCGTCGAGCCCGCGCATGCGCGCCTCGAGGACCAGCGGGCCGAGCCCGGGCGCGTCGTAGGCGGCGAAGCCCGCGATCACGGCGGGATGGGGGAACGCCCCGCGCACCGAGGGGAACGGCGAATCGGTGAGGATCAGCCCGGCCGTCGACACCGGCTCGACGGCGGCCTGGAGCACCCCGATCACCCCGCCCATCGAGTTCCCTGCGACGATGACGCGACCCGTCGCGAGCTCCGCCATGAAGCGCGACAGCACCCGCCGTTCGTCCATCAGGCCGGAGCCGCGTCCCTGCCTCGGCGAGGATCCGAACCCCGGGAGGTCGAGCGCCAGCACGCGACCGAGGCCGGCCAGCCCCGGCGCGACCTGCGTCCAGTTCGCGTGCGAACCCCCGAGACCGTGCACCAGCACGAAGGTCGTGTCGCCGGGTCCCTCCCACCGGCGGAAGGCGACCGGGCCGTCGACGTCGATCGTCCGCAACTCGGGCAGGTCGGGCATCTCGCGCATCTCGCGCATCTCCGGTAGCTCCGCGCTCACGGTTCCCAGGCTACGGCCTGCCAAGATGCACCCCGTGGACCCGACCTCCGATCTGCGGCTGCTGCTGGTCTCGCGGCATCCGCTGCTCGTGGTGAGGGTCGACGACGAGGAACGCTTCCTCGGCGTGATCCGCCGTGCGGCCGCCGACGCCGGCATGATGCTCTGGACCTGGTCCATGACGCGAGGCCTGGCGCGAGACGGCATGCAGGCCCAACCGGCCACCGTGGACATCGCTCAGGCACTGAGCTTCGCCAGTGAGCTGCGTGATCCGTCGGTCTTCGCGTTCCTCGACGTGCGGGCCGCCCTCGGAGATCCGAGGGTCGTGCGACGGCTGAAGGAGTGCGCCCTCGAGGAACGCCCCGGTCAGACCGTCGTGCTGACCGCCCCCGACCTCACCGTGCCTCCCGAGCTCGACGGCGTCGCACTCCCGTGGACCCTGGAGCCTCCGGACGCGGCGGAGGTGGAGGCGTTGGTCCGCCGGGTCACCGGCGAGCTCGTCGCTCGAGGCCTGGCGGTGGCCCTCGACGACGAAGGGGTCGCCGAGCTCGTCGAGGCGGTCCGAGGCGTGTCGTTGCCGGAGGCGGAGCGGTTGATCCTGCGGGAGTCGATCACGGAAGGAGGCCTGGACGCGGATGACGTCGCCGACATCCGCGACGCCAAGGCGGAGCTGCTCGCCGACGACGGGGTGCTCGAGCTCGTGCCTACCGACGAGCGCGGGCTCGATGCCGTCGGAGGCATGGCACGGCTCAAGGACTGGCTCCGGGTGCGGGGCCGCGGGTTCGACCGGGCCGCTCGCGAGTTCGGTCTCGAGGCGCCTCGCGGGGTCCTGCTCACGGGGGTTCCGGGGTCCGGCAAGTCCCTGATCGCGAAGACGCTCGCTCGGACCTGGGGCCTGCCGCTCGTGCTGCTCGACCCTGCCGCGATCTACGGGATGTACGTCGGTGAATCGGAAACCCGGCTGCGGAGGGCGCTGCGCACCGTGGAAGCCATGGCGCCCGTCGTGTTGTGGGTCGACGAGATCGAGAAGGGCTTCTCGGCCGGCCACGCATCGGGCACGGCGGTACGAGCATGCGGGTGCTCGGCTCGTTCCTGCGCTGGTTGCAGGACCGGCCCGACGGGGTGTTCCTGGTGGCGACGTGCAACGACGTCGGGAGGCTCCCTCCCGAGCTGCTCCGGCGCGGCCGCTTCGACGAGACCTTCTTCGTCGACCTGCCCGAGAGCGGCGAGCGCACGACGAGCCTCGCGCTGCATCTGCGCTCACGCCGCCGAGACCCCGCCTCGTTCGACCTCGAGCGGGTGACCGCCGCGACCGAGGGTTTCTCCGGAGCCGAGCTCGAGGGCGTGGTCGTGGCGGCGCTCTATCGCGCGTTCGCCGAGGGCGCCGAGATCACGACCGACGACCTGCTCATCGAGGCTTCGGCGACGCCGCCGCTGTCACGGTCGCGGGAACACGAGATCGAGGCGATGCGTGCCTGGGCCCGTGGTCGTGCCGTTGCCGCAGGGGGCATCGCTCCGTCCTGAGCGGGGCACCACGGACCCGAGCGAGGGGAACCGCCTCGCGCTCGGCGGCGAATGACATCGGGACCACCGCATCCGAAGGTGTTTCCCGAGCGTCTCGAGTGGGAAGTTCCTGCACGTCGGAGGCGTTGTACTGGACGAGTGCACCAGGAGGTCGCGTGCGGAACGGCGGACCCACGCACGGGGCGCCTTCACGAGACCTTCACAGGTGCTCGGCTTTACAAGACCGAGGGAGACCCCTTACCATACGTCCGAGCGGCTGCCAAGGCGTTTTCTTTCGTGCGCCTTGCCCAACGGTGGCCGTGAACGAGGGGAAATCGAGATCTCGAGGACCGGCGACGTCGCGCCATGCGGCCGGGCGGCCTCGAGGAGGAGCGTGATACGAAGTGCCGGAGCCAGCGCGTCCCTTGGGGACCGATGACGCCGATGACCTGCGTCTCTACCTGGAGGCCGCGGCTCGCGAGCCGCTGCTCACCAAGGAGGAAGAGGTCGAGCTCGCCATGACGATCGAGGCGGGCAAGGAGGCAGAGGAGCGCCTCCGTGCCGGGCGCCTTCGGTCGGAGAAGAGCATCGCGAAGGCCCGCCGTGACGTCCGCACGGCCGAGGCCGCGCGTCAGCGATTCATCATGGCCAACCTGCGACTGGTGGTGTCCGTGGCCCGCAAGTACCAAGGCCAGGGGCTGCCGCTCCTCGACCTGATCCAAGAGGGGAACATCGGCCTGATGCGCGCCGTCGAGCTGTTCGACTGGCGCCGAGGGTTCAAGTTCTCGACCTACGCGACGTGGTGGATCCGCCAGGGCATCACCCGTGCGATCGCCGATCGCTCGCGGTCGATCCGCCTGCCGGTGCACATCCACGACCGCCTGCGCAAGCTGAACCGCACGCGGTTCCAGTTCGCTCAGTCGATGGGTCGCGAGCCGAGCCGCGAGGAGCTGGCGAAGGCGCTCGACACCACGGTCGAGGAGATCGACGACCTCACCGAGATGGGTCGTCGCGAGCCGCTGTCGCTGCAGTCGCCCGTGGGCGAGGACACCGAGCTGGGTGACCTCATCGAGGAGGTCGACTCCGACGCCGCGTTCAACGAGGTCGAGGACGCCCTGCTCCGCGAGGAGATCGGCGGAGCCGTCGACCGGGTCCTCGACGAGCGCGAGCGTCACGTGGTCGCGCTGCGCTACGGGCTCGAGAACGGCCAGCCGCTCAGCCTGCGCGAGACCGGCAAGGTGCTCGGCCTCAGCGGTGAGCGGGTGCGCCTGATCGAGCGCGAGGCGTTGCGGAAGCTGCGCGACTCCAACCTGATCAACGCGGTCGCGCTCGGATAGCCGACGCGCATCGACCGACACGAGAGCGGCCCCCCGGGGGGCCGCTCTCTTCGTTCTCAGGCAACCCCACTTCCGCGCCGATACCCATCGATGCGAGGGAAACGCGACGCCGGGAGAGCGACGATGCAGGCTCCGAAACAGAACCACGACCTTCGTCTGGGTGCCGACCTCACCGGGCTGCATCGACGCCTCCGTGCTGCCGAGGCCCGGGTGCACGAGGCCGAGGCGAAGTACGAGGCCCTGCTCGAGCAACTTCCCGCCGCCATCTACACCTACTCGCCCAGGCTCGACGGGCCCACCTACTACATGAGCCCGTACGTGGAGGAGATGCTCGGCGTTCCGGCCGCGGCTTTCCTCGAGAACGATGGGATCTGGGACGAGCTCATCCACCCGGACGACCGGGAGCGGTCGCGCATCGATTACGAGTCCTACCTGCGAACGGGCCAGCCCGAGTCCGGCGAGTACCGCTACGTCCGGCCCGACGGCCGAGTCGTGTGGGTCGGCGACCGCTCGACGACGATCCGGGATGGGGAAGGCGTGCCCCTGTACATCCAGGGCGTGATGCTCGACATCACACCGACGAAGGAAGCCCAACTTCGGATGCACCACCTGGCCCACCACGACCACCTCACGGGGCTGCCCAATCGGGCGATGTTCGAAGAGCACCTGAAGGTCGCCCTCGCGAGGGCCAAGCGTCTCGGATCGGCGGTCGTGGTGCTG
>JBOGVO010000178.1:0-8975 GCA_050692855.1 Actinomycetota bacterium
ACGCTCACGATCGCGTTCAACTACGGGGGGCGAGCCGAGATCGTGGATGCGGTGAAGGATCTCGCCCGCGACGTTTGCGACGGCAACCTGAAGCCCGAGAAGGTGAGCGAGCGCGAGATCGCCCGACGCCTGTATCACCCCGACATGCTGGAGCCCGACCTCTTGATCCGCACGAGCGGGGAGGAGCGCATCTCGAACTTCCTGCTCTGGGAGGTCGCCTACTCCGAGCTCTGGTTCACGCCGATGTTCTGGCCCGACTTCACGCGCGAGACGCTGTTCGAGGCGATCCGCGACTTCCAGAAGCGCACGCGACGCTTCGGCGCCCTCGAAGACGCCTGACGGAAGAGCTCGGGCGGGAACGACCGAGGAGCGCGAGCTCCTGTGGCCGCGACGGTCCTTCGGGCACGGTCCGGCGTGGCCCGCCGGTACGATGGTTCCCACGCCAGCGGTCGCAGCCAGCGGCCGGGATGAGAGGAGACCAGCACCGATGACCGACCTCATGGAGGCCGTCACCGGCCTCGCCAAGCGCCGGGGCATCGCGTTCCAGTCGGCGGAGATCTACGGCGGCATGCGCTCGTCGTACGACTACGGTCCGCTCGGGGTCGAGCTCCGGCGGAACATCCGCGAGGCGTGGTGGCGCGCGAACGTCCAGCTGCGCGACGACGTCGTGGGCGTCGAGGCCGCCGTGATCACGAGCCCCCGCGTCTGGGAGGCGAGCGGGCACCTCGAGACGTTCCACGATCCGCTCGTGGAGTGCATGAGCTGCCACCAGCGCTGGCGGGAGGACCACCTCGAGGCCGACGCGAACGGCATCGTCACCTGCCCGAACTGCGGTGGGGCCGAGTTCACCGAGCCGAAGCAGTTCAACCAGATGCTGAAGACGTTCCTCGGCCCGATCGAGGACGACGACGCCGTCGCGTACCTGCGCCCCGAGACCGCCCAGGGCATGTTCGTGAACTTCCCGGCGATCCAGACCGTCTCGCGCAAGAAGCTGCCGTTCGGCATCGCCCAGATCGGCAAGTCGTTCCGCAACGAGATCACTCCTGGGAACTTCATCTTCCGCACGCGCGAGTTCGAGCAGATGGAGATGGAGTTCTTCGTCGAGCCGGGCACCGACGAGGAGTGGTTCGAGCATTGGGTCGAGCAGCGCATGCAGTGGTACCTCGATCTCGGCGTGGCCAAGGAGAAGTTGCGCCTGCGACCGCACGAGCCCGAGGAGCTCGCGCACTACGCGAAGGCGGCGACCGACGTGGAGTACGAGTTCCCGTTCGGCTGGCAGGAGCTCGAGGGCATCGCGAACCGCACGGACTACGACCTGCGGGCCCACCAGGCCGCGAGCGGCGAGGACCTCACGTACTTCGACCAAGAGAAGGAAGAGCGGTACCTGCCGTACGTCGTCGAGCCGGCGGTCGGCGTGGATCGCGCGTTGCTCGTGTTCCTGCTCGACGCCTACCGAGTGGACGAAGCACCGACCGCCAAGGGCGACACCGACAAGCGCACGGTGCTGGGCGTGCATCGGGACCTCGCGCCGATCAAGGTCGCCGTGCTGCCGCTGTCGCGGAACGAGAAGCTCGTGCCGGAAGCACGCCGAGTGCACGACCTGGTCAAGCCCGAGTGGATCTCGCAATACGACGACGCCGGCGCGATCGGCCGGCGATACCGGCGCCAGGACGAGGTGGGCACGCCCTTCTGCGTGACCGTCGACTTCGACTCGCTCGACGATCACCAGGTGACGGTTCGCGAGCGCGACACGATGCAGCAGGACCGCATGCCGGTCGACAACCTCGTCGCCTACCTGCGGGAGCGGCTGTGAGCGACGGGGCGCACGCGCCCGAGCGGCGGCCGCGCGGATGGATGTCGCTGTACGCAGCGGCGTTCGTGGCGATGCTCGCGGCGGGAGCGCTGCTGGGGCTCGCCGCTCGCGAGCTCCTTCGCGAGAACGGTCTGCTCTGGGCGTCGATCGCCCTGTCCGGCCTGGCCCTCGCCTTGGCGGTGCTGAGCCTCGTGGTGCCGAGGCGCCGATGAGGCGTCGCCGGGTCGCGCTCGTCGCTGTGCTGATCACCGCCGCATCCGCGGCCGCGGCCTGCACGGGCGACGGCATCCGCATCCAGGTGGGTTCGCCGACGCCGAGCGGCACGCCGCCCACGCCGACCGCGAGCGCGGGGCCCCCGGCGAAGGAGCCGGCCCACACGGGGATCACGGCCCAGCCGGTCGACACCCGGAAGGATGGAGCGCTCTCCGCGATGCGGGAGCTCTGCGTCCCGCCGACCCCCGTCAGCACCGGCGGCGATGGAGCGCCCTCGGACACGCCGGCCGAGGTCGCGGACGTGGAGTCGCAGGTCGAACAGGTCCGGGGGCTCGAGTTCAGGCGGCCCGTCGTGACGCAGGCGGTGACCGCCGACGAGATCGCCGGCAAGCTCCGGGAGGCGTTCGACGAGACGTACCCGAAGGCGTTCTACGACCGCCGATCGGCTGCGTGGCAGACGATCGGCGTGATCCCCCCCACGGTGACGATCCGTGACGCGCTGCTCGCCTATCAGACCGGTCAGGTCATCGGGTTCTACAACCCCGCCGACGGAGAGCTCGTCTACCGAGCCGACGGTGACCTCGACCTCGTGGAGCGGCTCACGCTCGCGCATGAGCTCACCCACGCGATCGACGACCAGCATTACGATCTCGCTCGCATCGACGGCATCGCCGGCGCGTGTCGCGACGAGGCGTTCCAGGCCGCCCTCGGTGCTGTGGAGGGCAGCGCCCAGTTCTTCTCGGTGAAGGTGTTGTTCGAGTTCCCGCCGTCCGACGGTGACTTCTCGGGGCTCGGCGGTGGCGGCGGCTTGCCCGATGGGGTCCCTCCGTTCGTGGCTCGAACGCTGCTCTGGCCCTACACCGCGGGCCAGTCCTTCATCACCGACCTCGAGGCTCGTGGGGGGCTCGACGAGGTGAACGGGGCGCTCCGGCGGTTCCCGACGACCACCGAGCAGATCCTGCACCCTGACCGATTCCCGTCGGACCGGCCGACCCGAGTCGACGTGCCCGACCTCTCCGACGAGCTCGGCCCCGATTGGGGTGATCTGGATGTGATGCAGGTGGGGGAGGCCTGGCTCTCGACGATGCTGGGACTGCGTCTCGACTCGGCTGCGGCCGAAGCCGCGGCCGCCGGTTGGGACGGGGGGCTCTACCGCGCCTTCACCGACGGCACCGACTCGGCGGTCGTGCTCATGACCGCGTGGGATACACCGGCGGATGCCGACGCGTTCGAGCAGGCGGCGCGCGAGTGGTTCTCGGCCGGGGAAGTCGCGGGCATCGTCGGACGGCCCTCCGACGGTACGGTCGGGCTCGCGATCTCGACCTCCGACGATCGGCGAGTTGGGGAAGCGCTCGAGCGCGCCGTGGCCTCCTGACCAGGCCCCAGATCGATCCGAACCCGACCGGATTCCGAACGATACGAACGTGTGGCGAATGACCGAGGACCGATGACCGATGCCGAACCACCCGCCGGCCGCGCTACGATAGCCGCTCGACGCCCCGGACCTCCCCCGATGGGGGGACCCCCCGCCTGCAAGGAGGAAGAATGTCCCGAAGGTTCCGAACCGTGCTCTCGATGCTCTTGGTCATCGGGATCGTGGCTGCGGCTCAACCGGCCTACGCGCTCACCGTGACGCCCGATGACACGTGGCAGGTCAAGGGCAGGGTGTACGCCCTGGCGAGGTCCGGCGACACGATCTTCCTCGGAGGCAAGTTCAAGAAGCTTCTGGGTCCGACCGGCAACCCGAAGCCTGCAGCGTTGAACGTCGCCGCTCTCGACATGACGACGGGTGAACCGGTGCCCGGGTTCGCCGCGAGCGTGACGAACACGCTCAAGAGTGGAGCGGCCGAGGTTCGGGCGCTGGCGGTCTCGAACGACGGCTCGACCCTCTACCTCGGCGGCAAGTTCGACACCGTGAACGGCGAGCTGCACGCGAACCTCGCGGCGGTCAGCGCGACCGACGGCTCGCTGATCCCCGGGTTCCAGGTCGACGCGAACAAGCCGGTGAACGCGCTCCTCGCGGGGTCCGACCTCGTGTACTTCGGAGGGGACTTCAAGCGTGTGAACAGCAAGCCGCGGAAGTTCCTGGGAGCGGTGTCCCTCGACGGCGCCCTCAGCAACGACTGGAAGCCGTCGGCCGATAACACCATCCGCAGTCTCGAGACCGCCACCGACGGGAACACGGTCTTCGTCGGAGGAAAGTTCCTGACGATGAATGGTGTCGCTCGTACCTCGGTCGCTCGCGTGAGCTCGACCGACGGTTCGCTCGACCCGTGGGCGATCCCGCCCGGCGTGATCGACAGCGGCAACCCCGCGTGGGACTTGCTCGCCACCGGGAACCGGCTGTACGGGGGGTTCGGGAACGGCCCGAACTACGCGGCTGCCTTCCGCCTCGACAACGGCACCACGGGCACCCAGCTCTGGCGGCGGAACACGGTGGGCAACATCCAGGGCCTCGCGTTCAACGCCGACGGGTCCCGGCTGTTCCTGGCGGGCCATTACGGCACCGGGGGCCTGCAGCAGACCGCGTGCGGCGTGAACCTTCGAGGGCTGATGATGGTCGATCCGAACACCGGAACGATCGACTGCAGCTGGATCCCGCAGCTCGTGCCGTTCGGCAGCAATTTCGTGGGCGCCTGGCCGCTGATCTCGACGCCGACCCAGCTCTGGGTGGGCGGGTTCTTCACCTCCATCTCGGGGGAGCCGCAGCAGGGCATCGCTCGCTTCACGCTGTAGCGAAGAACCGTCTCGAGCCGCTGATCCCGCCTCGTGCGCCAGGCTGAGCGAGATCAGCCGGCGGGTTCGACCTGCAGGTCGGTGTGGCGTGCGATGACGTCGAAGTCGCGGTCCGAGTGCAGCAGCGTGGCGCCCGACCTCATCGCCGCCACGGCGATCAAGCAATCGATCGTGCCGCGAAGCGTCTCGCCGGCATCTCGGCACGTGCGGTAGATGGCCGCGGCCCGGTCGAACCCGGCGAGGCCCCCGACCGAGAGCAGCTCGAATCCGATGAGCTGGCTCCGGAGGGCGCTCGCGTGCTCCTGGGATCTGGCGCCGCTGAGGACTTCCAACATGACGGGTTCGCTGATCCCTACCGGCTCCCCGGTCTCGAGTGCTTCTCGGAGGCGTCGGTGCACGGCGGAGTCGGTGTCACGCAGCAGCTCGACCCACGCGGAGCTATCGGGCAGAAGCACGATCGGCGTCCACGCGCGAGTGGCGCATCGAATCGAGGTCCCCGGCCCACCCCGTGCCTTCGAGCGCGAGTATGCCGGCGTGCGGATCGTCGGCGCCGGCGACCATGCGCAGCGCGAAGTCGATCGCGGCCCGCTTCGTGGGCAAGCCGTAGGTCCGCATCACGCGCGTGACGAGGTCGTCATCGATCACGATGTTCGTCCTGACCATCTTGGCCATCATCGCAGCCTACACCGACATACACCTACGTGTGTATATCGACCCTGTAAGCGCCGGGGCAGCCATCGGGTTAGAACGATGTGGTGGCAGATCCGACTCGATGATGTTCGGCGACGAGATCTACGCGGATGCTGGGCTTTCTACGTCGTCAACGACGACAGGGACACGATGAAGCGGCGGCTGCTTCTGAGCATCGAACCGTCCGCCTACTCGGGGAGCTGGAGGCCGGTCGACCGCTGGGTGGAGTCCTTCTTCAGCTTCTTGGCGGCGCGCTTCTCCTTGATGCTGTGCTGGGCCTTCTTCCTGACGTGCTTGTTCTTCCCGCCCTTGTCCTTCGCGTGCGCCATCGGTCGCTCCTCGCAGACGGCTGATCGGTTGAGCCTACCCCAGGTGTATGGCCGGGGCTGGAAGCCGCGGTTCCGAAGGACCGTCGCCGAGCGGCCGTAGACTGGCGGTTCCGAACGCATCGACCCGTGCTGGAGGCATGCCGTGACCACGTACGTCTACGACTTCCACGAGGGCAACAAGGACATGAAGGACCTGCTCGGGGGGAAGGGAGCGAACCTCGCCGAGATGACCAACATGGGGCTGCCCGTGCCCCACGGATTCACGATCACGACCGAGGCGTGCCTCACGTACCTCGCTGAGGGAGGGTTCCCCGTCGGGCTCATGGACGAGGTCGACCAGCACGTCGAGGCGCTCGAGGCGTCCATGGGCAAGAAGCTCGGCGATGCGTCCGACCCGCTCCTCGTGAGCGTTCGGAGCGGCGCGAAGTTCTCGATGCCGGGCATGATGGACACGGTCCTGAACCTCGGGCTCAATCAGGAGTCGACGAAAGGGCTCGCCGAGCAGTCGGGCGGCGATATACGGTTCGCGCTCGACGCCTACCGACGGTTCATCCAGATGTTCGGCAAGATCGTGATGGACGTGCCGGGCGAGGCCTTCGAGGAGGCGCTCGACAACGCGAAAGCACGCAAGGGCGAGGGCGCGACCGACACCGACCTCGACGCGTTCGACCTCGAGCAGCTCACCGGTGAGTTCCTCGGGATCTACCACGAGCACACGGGGCAGGACTTCCCGATCGATCCGCGCGCGCAGATGCGACTCGCGATCGAGGCGGTGTTCAGGAGCTGGAACGGCAGGCGCGCGATCGACTACCGGCGCCAGAACAAGATCAGCGACGACCTGGGCACGGCGGTGAACGTGCAATCGATGGTCTTCGGCAACCGGGGCGAGGATTCCGGCACCGGAGTGGCGTTCACTCGCGACCCAGCGACCGGCGAGAAGGTCCCCTACGGCGACTACCTCGGCAACGCCCAGGGCGAGGATGTCGTAGCGGGCATCCGCAACACCCTGCCACTGGCCGACCTGGCCGAGGCCGACCCGACCTCACACGCGCAGCTGCTCGACGTCATGACCACGCTCGAGCACCACTACCGCGACATGTGCGACATCGAGTTCACGATCGAGAAGGGCCGGCTCTGGATCCTGCAGACCCGCGTCGGCAAGCGCACGGCGTTCGGCGAGTGGATCATGGCCCACGACATGTTGGACGAAGGCCTGATCGACGAGGACGAGGCGCTGCTTCGGGTCGACGCGAACCGGCTCGAGGAGCTGTTCAAGCGACGGGTCGACTCGAAGGCGGCCGAGGCCGAGACGCCGATCGCGACCGGCCTGAACGCCTCACCGGGCGCCGCGATCGGAGCCGTGGTCTTCACGGCCGACGACGCCCAGGCGCGCGGCCAGGCGGGGGAGCGGGTCATCCTCGTGCGCCGGGAGACCACGCCCGACGACTACCACGGGATGATCGCCGCCCAGGGCATCCTGACGAGCGCCGGCGGCACGAACTCGCACGCGGCCGTGGTGGCACGAGGCGAGGGCATCCCGGCGGTCTGCGGCGCCGACGCGATCAAGCTTCGGGTCGCCGACGGCGAGTTCACCGCCAACGGCACGAAGGTCCGCGAGGGCGACACGATCACGATCGACGGGTTCACGGGCAGGGTGTTCCGCGGCGAGCTCCCGCTGGAGGAGTCGCTGCTCGAGAAGGCGCGTCAGGGCGACGCCGAGGCCCGCGAGGAGGCACTGTGGAAGTCGTTCGAGCGACTGATGAAGGCGGCCGACGAACGCCGTCGGCTCCGCGTGCGGGCGAACGCCGACACACCCGATCAGTCGACCAACGCCCGTGAGCGCGGTGCCGAGGGCATCGGGCTGTGCCGCACCGAGCACATGTTCCTCGGCGAGGAGCGCGTGAAGGCGGTCCGCAAGATGATCTTCGCCGAGACGCCGCAGGAGGAGCAGGCCGCCTACGACACGCTGCTCCCGCTGCAGCGCGACGACTTCGTGGGGATCTTCACGGCGATGAGCGGGCTTCCCGTCACCGTGCGCCTGCTCGACCCGCCCCTGCACGAGTTCCTGCCCGACCAGGTCGAGCTCGCCGTCCAGGTCGCGCTCGGCAAGGCGAGCGGCAGCGACGTCACCGACCAGGAGCGCGTGCTGCAGAAGGTGAACGAGCTGCACGAGACGAACCCGATGCTCGGCCTGCGCGGCGTGCGGCTCGGCATCGTGAAGCCCGGCCTCTACGCGATGCAGGTCCGAGCGATCGTGGAAGCCGCCGTCGAGGTGCAGAAGGCCGGCGGCGATCCGAGGGTCGAGATCATGATCCCGCTCGTGGCCACCGCACCGGAGCTCGCGCAGATGCGCGCCGAGCTCGAGCCGATCGCAACCGAGATCCTCGAGCGAGAAGTTGTGACGCTCGACCACCTCGAGTGGGGCACGATGATCGAGCTGCCGCGAGCGGCGGTCACCGCCGACGAGATCGCCGAGGCGGCGGACTTCTTCTCGTTCGGCACGAACGACCTCACCCAGACCGCGTTCGGCTTCAGCCGCGACGACATCGGCAAGTTCGTGGGCATGTACGAGGAGCGCAAGCTCGTGCCCGCGAACCCGTTCGTGACGATCGACCGTCCGGGCGTGGGCGCGTTGATGCGCACCGCCGTCGACGCCGGGAAGCGGGCGAACCCTTCGCTGCACCTGGGCATCTGCGGCGAGCACGGCGGCGACCCCGCGAGCGTGGTCTTCTGTCACGAGCTCGGGCTCGACTACGTGAGCTGCTCGCCGTTCCGCGTCGAGACGGCGCGCTTGGCGGCGGGTCAGGCCGCCGTCGGCGAGGCCGAGGTCACCTCGACGTAGGGGTGACGACGATCACGGCAGCGAGGCCTGCGACCGCGTAGCGTCGAGCGTCCTCCCACCTCCCCCACGCAGGAGGTGGTTGCCATGTCCGGCTCTCCGGCTCGCTCGTGGGCCCTGTCCATCGCGCTCGCCGTCTCGCTCTCGGTCACCCTGTTCGCCGGATCGTCGGCGCTCGCCGGCCACATGTCCGACTGGATGCACGATCACTCCGGTCGGGGCATCCCGCCGCGGCCGAAAGGTCTCGCCGAGCTGAACGACGTGTTCGGCGCCCGGTGCAGCAATCGAGCCAACAACGCGCGTTCGTGGTGGCCTCACGCCGACTGGAGCCCGTTCGGTGCGGGCGCCTACGTCG
>JBOGVO010000179.1:0-3901 GCA_050692855.1 Actinomycetota bacterium
CCTGATGCCTGCCGGCGGCGGCGACGCCACGCAGGTGATCTCCCGGCCCTCGTCGCAGACCGCCGTGCTGCCACCCCCCGAGGAGCCGAAAGGGTCGGGCCGCAAGGTGTGGCTGGGCATCCTGATCGGCGTGCTGCTGGTAGCCCTGCTCGCGGGCGGCGGCTACCTGCTCGTGAACAGCCTGACCGGCGACGACGAGGGCGGGGTCACCGTGATCGTGCCGGACGTCGTCGGCGACATGCGAGCGACCGCCGAGGCGAAGCTCTCGGAGCTGGGCCTCGAGGTCGCCATACGACGCCGCGAGATCGATCCGGACGAGACCGAGCCCGACACGGTGGTGGCGCAGGACCCCAGGGCGGGTGCCGACCGGGGTCGCGGCTCCACGGTCACGATCACCGTCGCCGTCGAGCCCGACACGGTGGCGGTCCCGACCCTCGAACGGCTCACGGTGTCCCAGGCCGACGCCGCCCTGCGCGATGCGGATCTGACGCTCGGCTCGACGCTCCGGGAGCCGAGCTCCGAGATCGACGAGGGCTTGGTGATCCGGTCCGATCCGGCCGTCGGCGAGGAGGCCGAGCGCGGCTCGCCGGTCGACATCGTCGTCTCGACCGGGCCCGAGACCGTCACGGTGCCCGACGTCTCGACCGGCTGCCTGTCGATCGGTGCCGCGAACCAGATCCTTCGCGACGCGGGGCTCGTGCTCGCGAGAGGCGATCCGGCGCCGTCGATCCCCGAATGCCCCAACCAGAACCGGATCGTTGCGCAGGACCCGGCGGCGGGCACGACCCTCGAGGCGGGCTCGACCGTCACCGTCTTCCCGGGTGGTGCAAGCGATGAGGGGTGAGGCGACGTCGGAGCGGCTGGGTACCGTGACGCGATGACGCTCGCCTCCGTGACCGAGACCTTCACGCCCGAGGAGCGGACGGCGCTCGCCCGCCACTTCACGAACCTCGAAGGCCCGGTCTTCGCCCTCGTCGACATGCCGGAGGCGGTCAAGGGAGCGATGTTCGCGCGCTACTCCCGCACGACGAAGTCGTTGCGGCGGCTCTTCCTCGACGAGTTCGCGGGCGACATCTCGGAGACCGCGGGCGAGCACGCCGGCCCGGCCTCGACCGCGGGCAGCGAGCGCGCCGCCCGCCTGTACGACTCGGTCTTCGTGGAGTACGGCGACGACTCGGTGGCCCAGCTCGGCGGCGTGCACCTCGCGTGCGAGCAGTCCTCGCAGCTGCTGGCGAAGGCGTTGGAGTGGGGACGGCTGGCCGCCTACCTCGAACAGTCGACCCGATACATGCGCTACGACGACAAGCCCGGCGGCGCCTGGCGAGCGACGCTGCCGCCCGAGCTCGTCGGCACGGCGGCGGGCGAGCGGTATGCGGCCCTCCTCGATGAGGCGTTCACGACCTACGGCCGCATGTACGAGCCGATGGAGGACTGGTTCAAGCAACGCCACCCCAAGCAGGAGGGCGACAGCGACTTCGTCTACCGCCAGACGATCATGGCGAAGACCTGCGACACCCTTCGGGTGCTCCTTCCAGCCGGAACCCGGTCGAACCTGGGCATCTACGCGACCGGTCAGTCCTACGAGCAGCTTCTGATGCGGCTCGCGGTGCATCCGCTCGCCGAGATGCGCGCCTACGGCGAGCTGATGAAGACCGAGCTGCGGAAGGTGATCCCCGAGTTCCTGAAGCGGGTCGACGTCGAGGAGCGCGGCGTCGCGTGGTCGAACTACTGGCAGGCGAATCGCGATCGCGTCGACGAGCTCACCGCGCGCGTGCTCGTCGACGCCGGCGCGAGGCCCGAGCACCGCGACGAGGTCACGCTCGTCGACTTCGATCCCGAGGGCGACACGAAGATCGCGGCCGCGGTGCTGTACGCCGCGTCGAACATGCCCGACGACCAACTGCTCGCGCTCGCCCGGTCCATGCCGAGGGAGCGGGTCGCCGAGATCCTTCGCGCGAGCGTGGGCGAGCGGTCGAACCGGCGGCACAAGCCCGGTCGCGCCTGGGAGCGCACGGCCTATCGCTTCGACGTGCTCTGCGACTACGGGGCGTTCCGCGACCTGCAGCGGCACCGCCCGCTCACGATCGAGTGGCAACGGCTCACCACCGAGCACGGCTACGAGACGCCAGCCCAGATCGACGACGCGGGGCTCCGCAGCGACTGGGAGCGCGTGATGCAGGCGAGCGCCGAGACCGAGCGCGCCCTGCTCGAGGCCGGGTTCGCCGAGCAGGCGCAGTACGCCGTGTCGATGGCCTACCGGATCCGGTTCGTGATGCAGATGACGGCGCGCGAGGCGATGCACCTCACGGAGCTGCGCTCCCAGCCCGCCGGGCACCCCGTGTACCGCCGGGTCGCCCAGGCGATGCACCGGCTGATCGCCGACGTGCACCCTGCGATCGGCGAGACGTTCGGCCACGTCAGCTACGACGAGGTCGACCTCGAGCGCCTCGAGGCCGAGCGGCGCACGGAGGCCAAGCGAAAAGCGCTGCGGGAAGGCTAGGAACCGCATGGCCGCCGGCGGCGCCGTCACCGCGGTCGCCCGCGGCGACGGCCTCGAGGCCCGGGTCGACGATGCGGCCGACGCGGGCACGGGACAGCCCCTCGCCGCCGATTCGATCCTCTACGTGGGGTCGATCGCGAAGCAGTTCGTGGCCGCCTGCGTCGCCTTGCTCGAGCACGACGGAGCGCTCGATCTCGACGATCCGGTGGCGCGGTTCGTGCCAGGGCTGCCCTGGGGCGAGCGCGTCACCGTTCGACACCTCGTCCACCACACCGGCGGCGTTCGGGAACGGCGTCGAGAGGGTCCGGGTGTGCCCGTTGCGGGGGTTCCCGCCTTGGGGAACGCCGACGTGCTCGACGCGCTGCGCGAGATCGCCGAGCTCGACTTCGCCCCCGGCTCCCGCTACGGGTACTCGAACCGCGGCTACCTGCTGCTCGCCGAGGTCGTGGGCGCGGCCGGCGGGTCCACGCTCGCCGCGGAGGCCCGTGAGCGCATCTTCGAGCCGCTGGCCATGCGCGACACGTTCTTCCGCGACGAGCCGACGCCGCTTCCCGACCGCGCGGCTAGAGGCCACTTCGAGGCGGACGACGGGCAGACCTACGTCGAGCCTGCGAGGTTCCACGCCGTGGGGGCCGGCGGCCTCTGGACGACCGCGGCGGACCTCGCCCGTTGGAGCGCGAACTTCGACGACGACAGGCTCACCGACGGATGGCTGCCCGAGCGGCTCACGACCCGCGGACGCCTCGACGACGGCACCGAGATCCACTATGCGTGGGGACTCTCGGTGCGATCCCACCGAGGGCTGCCGATCGTGAGCCACGGCGGCAACTTCCCGGGCTGGGAGTCGAAGATGGTCCGCTTCCCGACCGAGTCGATAACCGTCATCGTGCTCGCCAATCGGGAAGACCTCGGCGTCTCGGCGAGGGCGTTCCGGCTCGCCGACGAGGTGCTCGCGGACCGTTTGGACCCCGATGCGCCCCATGCCGACGACAGCTTCGACGGCGTCTGACCTGGGCCGATGGCAGGGAATGCATGGAAATCCGCGGAAACAAGCGGTTTTCGAGTAGGCTGCTCGGGTTCCTGACCACACCTGGGGAGGTGTCTGATGAACAAGGCAGAGCTGGTCGACGCCATCGCGGACCGCACCGGTGTCGCGAAGTCGACCGTCGACGAGGTCATCAAGGGTATGACCGAGACGGTCGAGGCGCAGGTCGCCAAGGGCGACAAGATCTCGATCCCGGGCTTCATCTCGTTCCAGAAGGTGAACCGCGCCGCTCGCACGGGCCGCAACCCGCGCACCGGCGAGACGATCAACATCCCGGCGAGCGCGACGGTCAAGGTGACCGCCGGCGCGCGCCTGAAGACGAGCGTGAAGTAAGGCAACCTCGCTCTCCGCATCAC
>JBOGVO010000180.1:0-8894 GCA_050692855.1 Actinomycetota bacterium
GACCTACGCGGTGTGGCTCGAGGAGACGGGGTCCGGGGAGCGATCGCCCATGGGCACGTTCACGAGCGTCGACGGCGACCTCTACATCAGCATGTACTCGACGCTTCCCCGCGATCGCGCCGCGTCCATCGGCGTCAGCGACCCCGACGGCGCGGTCGTGATGCGGGGAAGCATCCCGAGTCCCACGTCCTCCTGATCCGTTCCTCACTGGGCCGCCCGTCTCAGGGGGCGGGCGTCTCGCAGCCGAGCGCTCCTCCGGAGGCGTTCCACTTCGCGATCTGTCCGGTGCACTCGGCCGGATCGCCCCCGAGCTGCACCTGACCGTTGTCGACGGGGCCGGTGTAGACGCCCCGGTTGCGGAGCTTCGACGTGCGCTGATCGATCCTGGCGATCCACCTGTTCGTCGCCGTCCTGAATGCCATCAGCTTCGTGATCTTCCGCTGCTGCTTGGCGACCTCGCTGCGCAGGCTGTCGATAGCGCGGCGTTGGTGGTCGGCGCGGTTCTCGAGTTCGGTGACCCGCTGTCCCAGCTCACCCGGGCCACCTCTCGCCGTGTCGGCTCCTGCGTTCATCGCGAGGCCCGCGACGCCGAGGCTCGCGATCACCGCGAGCACGACGATGTTCTTCCGCATGCCGTTCCCCTCCCTGTCGGCTGTGCACGTCCTAATGCCGGCTGGGAGCCCTGTCAACGAGCCTCTCCGGATCGCCGAGGGCCGGGTTCGTGGTTTGCCGCCGTCGTGACCAGGGAATCCCTGATGAACAAGGGTCGCTGGAGGGGAGGAGTCCTCGCATGGCCAAGGTCGTGCTCGACGGCGTCGCCAAGGTCTATCCCGACGGCACCGAAGCGATCACGGACCTCGACCTGGACATCGACGACGGCGAGTTCATGGTCTTCGTCGGCCCTTCGGGCTGTGGCAAGACCACCGCGCTGCGCATGGTCGCGGGCCTGGAGGACATCTCCCGCGGCACGATCGCGATCGGTGACCGGGTGGTGAACGACGTGCCTTCGAAGGACCGCGATCTCGCGATGGTCTTCCAGAACTACGCGCTGTATCCGCACCTCAAGGTCTACGACAACATGGCCTTCGGATTGCGCCTGCGCAAGGAGGACAAGGCCGAGATCGATCGGCGTGTACGCCAGGCCGCCCAGGTCCTGGGCCTCGAGGAATACCTGGACCGCAAGCCCAAGAACCTGTCCGGAGGACAGCGTCAGCGGGTGGCCATGGGACGAGCGATCGTGCGGGAGCCGCGGGCGTTCCTCATGGACGAGCCGCTCTCCAACCTCGACGCGAAGCTCCGCGTGCAGATGCGGGCGGAGATCGCCCGTCTGCAGGACGACCTCGGCGTCACCACGATCTACGTGACCCACGATCAGATCGAGGCCATGACGATGGGCGACCGGGTCGCGGTGATCAAGAAGGGTCTCCTGCAACAGGTCGACGTGCCACAGGTGCTCTACGACCACCCCGTGAACCTCTTCGTCGCCGGATTCATCGGTTCTCCGGCGATGAACATGGTCCACGGCGAGCTGCACCGCGAGGGTGATGCGTGGCGGTGCACGTTCGGGAGCATCACCCTCGGGCTGGACCCCGACGTCGTCGGTTCGCGCCCGGCGCTCGCCTCGTTCGAAGGGAAGCCGCTCGTGGTGGGCATCCGCCCCGAGGACATCGAGGATGCGGCGATCCACGACGACGTCCCTGACGATCGGCGGTTCCGCACCCGCGTGAACCTGCGGGAAGCGCTCGGCTCCGAGGTGCTCGTGCACTTCGACGTCGACTCGCCGCCGGTGTTGACCGACGACACCCGCGAGCTCGCGCGGGACGCCGGGGTGGCGGAGCTCGAGGGCGACCGCCACGAGGGGCGCTCGACGTTCGTCGCGAGGCTCAGCCCCCGCACCGAGGCGCGCCCACGCACCGACATCGAGCTCGTGGTGGATACGAGCCGGATGCACTTCTTCGATCCGGATACCGGGTCGACGATCGAGGACGGGACCGGGTGAAGCCGTTCCCGAAGGAAGGAGCTTCGATGAGAGCGATGAGAACACGGATCGCGAGGGTCGTCGCATCGCTGGCGACCGTCGCGCTCGTCGCCGCGGCGTGCGGCGGCGGTGAGGATCTCGATGAGGGAACGGACGCGACGGAGACGTCCGCCGGAGCAACGGTCGACCTGAGCGGCGAGACGGTGGAGGTCGCCGCGACGTGGACGGGCACCGAACAGGACCGGTTCGAGATGGTGCTCGACGGGTTCGCCGAACAGACCGGTGCGACCGTGCGGTTCCGGTCGGCGGGCGACGACATCGCCGCGTTCCTCGGCCCGCGCATCGAGGGTGGCGACCCGCCTGACGTTGCGATCTTGCCGCAGCCCGGCGTGGTGCAGACGTTCGCGCAGCAAGGCGACCTGATCTCGATCGACGACATCGCCGGCGACGAGGTCGACGCCAACTTCGGCGAGACGGCCCGCGAGGTGGGTTCGGTCGACGGCACCCTCTACGGGGTGTGGTTCAAGACCGCGCAGAAATCGACCGTCTGGTACAACGTCAACGTCTTCGAGGGGGCCGGGGTCGAGCCGCCCGCGACGTTCGACGAGTTGCAGCAGGTCGCGCAGACGATCTCGGACTACGGGGTCGCGCCCTACTCGATCGGCGCCGACGTCGGGTGGCCGCTGTCGGACCTCTTCGAGAACATCTACCTGCGCACCGCTGGTCCCGACATGTACGACCAGCTCGCGGCGCACGAGATCCCATGGACCGATCAGTCCGTCAAGGACGCCCTCTCGGTCATGGCCGAGATCGTCGGGCAGGAGGACCTGCTCGCCGGTGGCACGACCGGCGCGGCGCAGACCGACTTCAACGGCTCGGTCACCCAGGTCTTCGCCGACCCGCCGAAGGGCGCCCTGATCTTCGAAGGCGACTTCGTCGGCGGCGTCATCAGCGGTGAGACGAACGCCAAGGTCGGCACCGATGCCGACTTCTTCGACTTCCCCTCGATCGACGGCTCGGAGCCGGCCGTGCTCGGTGGAGGCGACTTCGCCGTGCTCCTGGCCGACACCGAGGGCGGCAAAGCGCTGATCGAGTACCTCGCCACACCGGGGGCCGGAGAGATCTGGGCGGCCGAGGGAGGTTTCATCTCGCCCAACACGAAGGTCGATCCGTCGGTCTACCCCGACGAGCAGAGCCAGCGGGCCGCTGAGGCCCTGATCGAAGCGGGCGACAGCGTGCGCTACGACATGTCCGACCTGCAGCCGACCGAGTTCGGCGCCACGACCGGACAGGGCATCTGGGGCCTGCTGATCGACTTCCTCCGCGACCCGAGCAACGTCGACGGCACGGCGCAGGCCCTCGAGTCGGCGGCGAAGAAGGCCTACGGGGAGTGACCGTCCTGAGCGACGACGGAGTGGAGGAACCGGAGACCGCGCCGGCTCCTCCCGTCGAGCGACGGAAGCGATCGTGGGCGCCGGTGTACTTCCTGGCGCCGGCCCTGGTGCTGTTGGGCGCCATCGTCGTCTATCCGATCTTCTTCTCGGTGGGCAGGAGCCTGTTCGACGCGGGCGGCGGCCGGTTCGTCGGCCTCGACAACTACGAGGAGATGTTCACCTCGGAGTCCACGCGCACCGCGATCAGGAACAACCTGATCTGGGTCGTCTTCGCCCCGAGCATCGTCACGGCCGTCGGCCTGGTGTTCGCGGTCCTCACCGAACGGATCCCGTGGTCCACGGCGTTCAAGGTAGCCATCTTCATGCCCATGGCGATCTCGTTCCTGTCCGCCGGCGTCACGTGGCGCCTGATCTACGAGCAGGATCCCGACATCGGGCTCGCGAACGCGACGGTGGGCGCCGTGGTGAGCGTGTTCCGCCCGCCCGGGGAGCTGCCGGGCGCACGGCCCTCGCAGGAGGACGCGTTCCGACGCGCGGGCGACGGCTCGCTCGAGGGGATCGATCCCGTCGAAGCCGGAGGAACCGTGGGGTTCGGCCTCGTCGCGATCCCACCCGAAGAGGTGCCCGAGGCCGCCGTCCAGGCCGTCGCACCGGCGCGGGACGACGGCATCGCCGGGGTGGTGTGGCTGGACTTCGCGCCGGGGGGCGGCGGGGTGCGCGGAAGCATCGACCCGAACGAGCTGGGCCTGCCCGGCGTCGACGTGGAAGCCGTCTCGGGGGGTGAGGTCGTGGCGTCGGCGACCAGCGGGGCCGACGGGACCTTCGTGCTCGATGGGCTGCAGCCGGGCTCCTACGATGTGCGGCTGCCTCAGTCCAACTTCCGCGAGCCGTTCGGCGGCTTCACCTGGCTCGGGCCCACGCTCGTGACGCCGGCGATCATCGTCTCCTACGTCTGGATCTGGGCGGGCTTCGCGATGGTGGTGATCGCAGCAGGGCTGGCGGCGATCCCGAGGGAGACGTTGGAGGCTTCGCGCGTCGACGGCGCGAACGAATGGCAGGTGTTCGGGCGCGTCACCGTGCCGCTGCTCGCCCCGCTGCTCGCGGTGGTCTTCGTGACGCTCGTCATCAACGTGCTGAAGATCTTCGACCTCGTGCTCGTGATCGCCCCCGGCTCGGCCCAGCGCGATGCGAACGTGATCGCGCTCCAGCTCTGGAAGACCGCGTTCGGTATCCGCGATTTCGGGTTGGGCAGCGCGCTCGCGGTGTTCCTGCTGCTGTTGGTGCTGCCGGCCATGGCGTTCAACATCCGCCGGTTCCGGGCGGAGCAGTCATGAGCGCCACGACCACCGAGGAGCGTGCCACGGCCGTTCCGGTCGCCTCGCGCCCCTCCCGGCTCGTCGCAGCCGTCACCCACGGCCCGGCGGCGGTGGCGCTCGCGATCGTGGCGTTGGTCTGGCTCGTGCCCACGATCGGGCTGCTCGTCTCGTCGTTCCGCTCGGCTACCGACAACGCGTCGGCGGGGTGGTGGACGGCGCTCACCGCACCGTCGCAGCTCACGCTGCAGCCCTACCGGAGCCTGCTCGACGACTCGACGATGGTCGACTCCTTGATCAACACTGTGCTGATCACGGTGCCGGCCTCCCTGCTCGTCGTCGGCGTGGCGTCGCTGGCCGCCTACGCGTTCGCGTGGACCCGCTTCCGAGGACGGGACGTGCTGTTCCTGATCGTTGTCGGACTGCTCGTGGTGCCGATCCAGGTGGCGCTCATCCCCGTGGCGCGGCTCTACGACGTGCTCGGCCTGTTCGGCACGATCCCCGGCGTGGTCCTGTTCCACGTCGCGTTCGGGCTCCCGTTCGCGATCTTCCTGCTGCGCAACTTCTTCGTGGGCATCCCGCACGAGCTGCTCGAGGCCGCGCGCATGGACGGGGCGAGCGAGTGGAAGGTGTTCTCCGGGGTGGTGCTGCCCCTCGGCATCCCGGCGATCGCGTCGTTGCTGATCTTCCAGTTCCTGTGGGTGTGGAACGACCTGCTCGTGGCCCTCGTGTTCGCCGGCGCCACCACGCAGCCCCTGACCGTGGCGATCCGGGAACAGCTGCGGTCGTTCAGCGCGAACATCGACGTGATCGCGCCGGCGGCGTTCCTGCAGATGATCGTGCCGCTCATCGTGTTCTTCGCGTTCCAGCGCTACTTCGTGCAGGGCCTGCTCGCGGGCTCGCAACGGTGAGCGCGACTCGACCATGCCCCTCGAACGATGCCCCGATGTAGGGTCGGAACGTTGTGAGCGGCGCTGCACGAACACGATGGATCGCGACGATCGTGGGGGTCGCGGCGGTCGCGTTCGTCTCGGGCGTGTGGATCGTGGGCACGTCGGAACGGACCCCGCCGCCGGAAGCGGCTGCCGCCGTGACGATCGGGAACCCCCCGGCCGCGGATGGGCCGATCGAGCTGACGCCGGAGATGGAGCCCTACGACTACCGCCCGGCGCCACGGCACGAGGCGACGCCGGTCGACGGCTTCTACATGCGCGTGTTCACGATCGAGGAGATGGGCGGGCCCGAGCTGGGTGTGCCCACCCACTGCCTGCGATGCGTGCCCTACAGCGTGGACGCGGGGGTGCAGACCCTGCTGCTGCACGAGGGCCGCTTCTTCCTGGAGCACCAGATCAACCGCTTCCGAGCGCTGGGGCACTACGTCGTGCGCGGTGATCGCATCGTCTTCTTCAACGACGTGAACTGCTCGCGCACGCGAGGCTGGTATCGCTGGGGCATCGACGACCGGGCACTGACGATGCGGGTGCTCGACGACCCCTGTCCCTACGTCGACGAGCGTTCCCACGACCTGACGCTCGCCCCGTGGACGAAGATCGATGTCTGCCACTCGGGCATCGAGGAGTGGTACCCGGCGCTCGTCGGGTGTTGAGGATCGCTCGAACGGGAATCCGCGCGCCCTCTCCCTTGACTTCAAGCGCCCTTGAGGTCCTAGGGGTTGCATCCGCTCATGGAACACGCAGCGAGGAGGTCGCGACGATGGAACTCGAAGCGCTCGACCACATCGGCATCAACGTCGCCGACGTCGACCGATCGATCCGGTGGTATCGAGACGTGCTCGGGCTTCGGCGCGTGCACGAGGAGGCGTGGGGAGACTTCCCCGCGGTGCTCGAGGCCAACGGCAGCGGGGTCGCACTCTTCCCACGGGATGAGGCCCCGACCACGCCGCCCGCCCGTGCAGACGACGATATGAGCCACGTGGGATTCCGGACCTCGCGGCCATGGCTCGAGCAGGCGAAGGCCGAGGTCCGAGCCCTCGGCATCGAGCATCACGAGGGGGACTACGGCGTGGCCTGGTCGGTGTATTTCGACGATCCCGACGGTCACCAGATCGAGATCACGACGTACGAGGCGCCCGGAGCCTGAGATCCTCAGGTCCTGCCGTAGAGCTCACTGAGCTCGGCTCCGCGGCGCGCGAGCTCCTCGCGCACCTCGGGCGGCTCCACGACCTCGGCGTTGCCCCCGAAGCCGACGAGCTCGGACGCGATGGTGTGGGCCGACCAGCTCCGGATCTCGACATGGACGCGCCCGTCGGTCTCCGTCCCGCCCACCGTGATCCGCCGGCCGAACGCTCCGCGCAGCCACCCCACGGCCTCGGGGGATGCCAGCACGGTGGCGCGGAACCACGTGCGCCGTTCCTCGAGCGTGTCGACGATGGATCTCCACGTCTCCTCGAGGTCGAAGTCCTCCGGCCGCTCGACGGGCCGGTCCGTGACCTCCACCGAGCGCACGCGGCTCAGGCGGAACGTGCGCAGCCCGGCGTCGGTGCCGGCCACGAGGTACCAGACCGAGGCCTTGGCGACGAGACCCAGCGGATGGACCATGCGATCGGTCTCGGGTCGATCGACTCCCGTGTATCGCAGCCGGACCTGCATCCCGGCGACGACCGCCCGCTGCAGCACCTCCAGGTGGGCGGGGGGAGTCGCGCTCTCGCGGCCCCAGCGGGTCGGGTCGAGCACGACGGCCGCGGCAGCTGCCTCAGCCTCGGCACGGAAAGGCTCGGGCAGGGCGCGGACCAACTTGCGGAGAGCTGCCCTCATCTCGGGGGTCGCCGACGCCGACGGGCCGGCCACGAGGAACAGCGTGCGGGCCTCGGCGGCCGTCAGCCCGCTGAGATCGGTGCGCGCGCCGCCGATCAGCGACCATCCCCCGCCGCGCCCGGCCTGCGAGAAGACCGGGATGCCCGCCATCGCAAGGGCTTCGAGGTCGCGGCGAGCCGTTCGCTCGGAGATCTCGAGCTCCTCCGCGAGGTCGGCCGCGGTGACGCGCCCCCGCGCTTGCAGGATGAGGAGCACGGCGACGAGTCGGTCGGCACGCATCGGTGGGATCCCACTCTCTCAGAGAAAGTGGCCAAAGGATGGCCACTTCACATCGGCATGATGCACGGGCTCACGAGATCCCTCGTGATGCATCGTCCGGAACCGAAGGGGGAAACGATGACCACGTCCGCGATCGAGACGGCGGGACTCGTCAAGACGTTCGGCACGGTTCGAGCGCTCGACGGCATCGACATGGTGGCCGGCGAGGGCACGGTGTTCGGGTTGCTCGGGCCCAACGGCGCCGGCAAGACGACCGCGATCCGCGTGTTGTCGACGCTGTTGAAGCCCGACTCGGGCCACGTGTCCGTGGGGGGCTACGACGTGGTGCGCCAGCCGGGAGAGGTTCGGCGGTTGATCGGGCTCACCGGCCAGTACGCGGCGGTCGACGAGCTGCTCTCCGGCCAGGAGAACCTCACGATGATCGGCCGTCTGCTCGGTCTGCGCGCGTCGCACGCACGGGCGCGCGCGACCGAGCTGCTCGAGGACTTCGACCTCGCCGACGCGACCGGCACGTTCGCGAAGAAGTACTCGGGCGGCATGCGGCGCCGGCTCGACCTCGCGGCCAGCCTGGTCGGTCGACCGGCCTTCCTGTACCTCGACGAGCCGACCACCGGCCTCGACCCGCGGAGCCGGCTCGAGCTCTGGGGCATGATCCGGTCGCTCGTCTCCAAGGGCACGACCGTCCTGCTCACCACGCAGTACTTGGAAGAGGCCGATCGGCTCGCTGACGAGATCGTCGTGATCGACCACGGGCGCGTGATCGCAGCCGGCACGCCACAGCAGCTGAAGACCCGGGTCGGAGGACAGGTGATGCAGGCTCGGCCTGCGGACCCGGTCGACCTCGCGACGACCGAGCGCATCCTCGCCGGGTTCGCGAAGGATGGCGAGACCCCGCACAACGACGGCCAGGTCATAACGGTGCCGATCGACGATCGCTCGGCGCTGGGCCAGGCGGTGCTCCGGCTCGACGAGTCCGACGTCGCGGTCGACGACCTGTCGCTGCGTCGTCCGAGCCTCGACGAGGTGTTCCTGACGCTGACCGGGCGAGTCGCCGACGACGCCGACGACGAGACCGATGCCGAAGGCGAGACCGAGACCCGCGAGAGGAGTCGCTCATGAGCACCGTCACCCTGGCGCCGGCGGCGCGGGGCAGCGT
>JBOGVO010000181.1:0-7825 GCA_050692855.1 Actinomycetota bacterium
AGGGCTCCGATCGGCTCCGGCGATCTCGGCCTTCCCGTCGGGGGTGGGCGTCGCGACGGCGTGCGCCACGTCGATCGGCCGCTCGTGGGCGACGTTCCTGCTCTCCACCGTCATGGTCATCTCGGCGCCCTCCTCGGTGTCCGTCACGGCGGCGAGGCTGCCGCGGCCCCGTCCCACGCTACCGCCGGTCGGGACCTCCGGCGACCCTCGGGTGGCGCCGCGCGACCGCGACGGCCTAGATTGAACGACGCCGCGACCGTTGCGGCACTCGGAGAAGGAGAATCCATGACGACCAACGCCGCCGTCCCTCCCGGAACGAGACACGCCGGGGCGGCCGATGCCGACCTCGTACGGTTGCCGGCTCTGCTGCGGCCCTTGGTCGACCGGGTGGCGGGCGTTCGTGCGACGGTGCACACGAAGCTTCTGGCCGGCTTCCTGACGATCGCCGTGTTGTTGCTCGCGATGGGCGTGCTCAGCATCGGCGTCCTTGCCCGCATCAACGGTCAGGTGGACACCCTGATCTCGCTGAGCGAGCAGACGAACCAGGCCCGCCAGATGATCTACGAGGTCACGGCGCAGAGCCACTACCGCGCCATGGAGCTGCTGACCGACGATCCGTCGTACGCGGACAAGATCGTCGCCTCGAAGGAGACGTTCGCCACGATCCTCGCCGACATCCGCTCCCATGCGGTGCCCGCGCGGCCCGCGTTCTTCGCCGAGCTCGCGTCGGCGAACGCGGACTTCGCCGCCTCAAGCGAGCTCGTGACCGAGCTGTTCGCGGACGGGAAGGAGCGCCAGGCGCTGCAGCTGCACATCACCGAGGAGCACACGATCTCCCACGAGCTCGAGGACTCCCTGAACGTGCTGATCGACGACTCGCAGCGGCTGGTGGCCGAGGAGACCGACGCGTTCGCGAGCCATCGTCGGTTCCTGACGATCGCGGTCGCGTCGTTCGCCGGGGTCAGCCTGCTGGCCGCGCTCGCGCTCGGCGCGGTGCTGTCATGGTCGCTGATCCGTCCGGTGCGCCGGGTCGACGGCGCGCTCGAGCGCATCGCCGGAGGGGATTTCGACACGCGGGTCGACGTGCCCAACCGCGACGAGTTCGGCAACCTCACGAAGAACCTGAACCGCACGAGCGAGCAGCTCTCGACCCTGTACCGGGACCTGGAATCGCTGAACGCGCACCTGCAGGACACGGTGGATGCCAAGGTGCAGGAGCTCGAGCGAGTCTCGCGCCTGAAGCGGTACCTGTCGCCGAGCCTCGCGGAGTCGATCGTCGCGGGGGAACGCGACGTGACCCTCGCACCGAAGCGGAAGTTCCTCACGACGTTCTTCTCGGACGTGCGTGGCTTCACCGCTGCATCCGAGCGCATGGAGCCCGAGGAGCTCGTCGACGAGCTGAACGACTACCTCTCGGAGATGACCGAGATCGTGTTCCGGCACGGCGGCACGCTCGACAAATACGTGGGCGACGCGGTCATGGTGTTCTTCGGCGACCCGATCCCACAGCACGACCATGCGGCGCGCGCCGTGCGCATGGCCTTTGAGATGCGCGAGCGGATGGCCGAGCTGCAGGAGCGGTGGCAACGCCGATACCAGGAGTCGTTCAAGATCGGCATCGGCATCTCGACCGGATGGGTCACCGTCGGCGACATCGGCTCGCCGGCTCGGAGCGACTACACGGTGCTGGGGAACGAGGTGAACCTTGCCGCGCGGCTTGCCGACGGCGCGAGCGCGGGCCAGATCCTGGTCACCGAGCGCACCATGACGGAGGTCAGGGACCTCGTCGACGCGACCAAGGTGGACGTGTCCGACCTCAAGGGCGTGAGCCGCACGAACACGATCTACGAGATCGACCTTCGCTCGAGCTGACCTGTTCGGCGCGAGCCGGTCACGATTTCGCGAGGACGTGCTCCTCGATCGCCGGGATCACCTTCTCGCCGTAGGCCTGCAGGGTCTCGTCCTTGGCGTCGTGCTGCAGGTAGACGGCGAACTGGTCGACCCCGAGCTCCTGCAACTCCTTCAGGCGGCGCACGTGCTCCTCGACCGGCCCGAGCAGGCAGAAGCGGTCGACGATCTCGTCGGGCACGAACGCGGTATGAGGGTTGCCGGCCTGGCCGTGCTCGTTGTAGTCGTAGCCCTCGCGTCCTGCGATGTAGTCGGTGAGCGCCCTGGGCACGTCGGAGTCCTCGCCGTAGCGCGCGACGATGTCGGCGACGTGGTTGCCGACCATGCCTCCGAACCACCGGCACTGCTCACGGGCGTGCGCGACGTCGTCGCTCACGTACGCCGGGGCGGCGACGCAGATCGTGATCTCCTCGGGAACACGCCCCGCCTCCGCGGCCGCCCGGCGGACGGCGGCGATCGTCCACGCGGCGATGTCGGGATCGGCGAGCTGCAGGATGAACCCGTCGCCCGCGTCCCCGATCAGCGCCAAGGCCTTCGGGCCGTAGCCGGCGAGCCAGACCTCCGCCCGGCTCTTCGCCGCCCACGGGAACCGGATCGTCGACCCGTTGACCTCCGCCTCGCGGCCGTTCGCGAGCTCCCGGATCACGCGCGCGGCCTCGCCGAGCGCCGCCAGGGTCGAGGGCCGTCCGTTGATCACGCGCACCGCCGAGTCGCCGCGCCCCATGCCGATCACGGTGCGGTTGCCGAACATCTCGTTCAGGGTGGCGAACAGGCTGGCGGTCACGGTCCAGTCACGGGTGAGCGGGTTCGTCACCATCGGCCCGACCATCACGTTCCTGGTGTTCGCGAGGATCTGCGTGTAGATCGGGAAGGGCTCCTGCCACAGGATGTGGCTGTCGAACGTCCACACGTGGCTGAACCCGTACGTCTCGGCCTTCGTGGCCAGGTCGACGACGCGCGCGCTCGGCGGGGTGGTCTGCAGCACGACGCCGATGTCCATCGTTGCCTCCTAGACCAGGTACTGGGAGAGCTCGCGTTCGATGAAGCGGCCGTGACCCTTCGTGCCGACGTACTCGTCGCCCTCGATCACGACGGTGCCGCGCGAGAGCACGGTGTCGACCTTGCCGTCGACCACGAACCCCTCGTACGCCGAGTAGTCCATGTTCATGTGGTGTTTCGCGTCGACGCCGATCGTGGTCGGCGTGTCGGGATCCCAGACGACGACGTCTGCATCGGCTCCCGGGGCGATGATGCCCTTGCGCGGGTACATGCCGAACATCCGCGCGGGGGTCGTGCAACACGTCTCCACCCACCGTTCCAGCGAGAGCTGGCCGCTCACCACGCCCTGGTACATCAGCTCCATGCGATGCTCGACGCCGCCGATGCCGTTGGGGATCTTGGAGAAGTCGCCGAGGCCGAGCTCCTTCTGGTCCTTGAAGCAGAACGGGCAGTGGTCGGTGGAGACCACCGCCAGCTCGTTCATGCGCAAGCCCTTCCACAGGCTCTCCTGATGACGGTGCTCGTCGTGGGGCGAGCGGAGCGGCGTCGAGCAGACCCACTTCGCCCCCTCGAACCCCGGCTTCTGGAGCGTCTCTTCGAGCGTGAGCCACAGGTACTGCGGACAGGTCTCGGCGAACACGTTCCGGCCGGCGTGGCGGGCGGCCGCGACCTCCTCGAGCGCGTCGCCCGCAGACATGTGCACGATGTACAGCGGCACGTTGCCCGCCACCTTCGAGAGCACGATCGCCCGGTGCGTGGCCTCCGCCTCGAGGTCCGACGGTCGGGTGTCGGCGTGGTAGCGCGGATCGGTCTCCCCCCGCGCCAGTGCCTGCGCGACCAGGACGTCGATCGCGATGCCGTTCTCGGCGTGCATCATGATCATCGCCCCGCACTCCGATGCGGCCTGCATCGCGCGCAGGATCTGCCCGTCGTCGCTGTAGAAGACGCCCGGATAGGCCATGAACAGCTTGAAGCTGGTCACCCCCTCGTGCTCGGTGAGGTACCGCATCGCCTTCAGCGACTCGTCGTCGACCCCGCCGACGATCTGGTGGAACCCGTAGTCGATCGCGCACTCGCCGTCGGCCTTACGATGCCAGTCCGCGAGCCCCTCCTGCACGCTCTCGCCCGTGCGCTGCACGGCCATGTCGACGATCGTGGTCACGCCGCCCCACGCGGCCGCGACCGTGCCGGTCTCGAAGGTGTCGGTGGCGAACGTGCCGCCGAACGGCAGTTCCATGTGCGTGTGCACGTCGATGCCGCCGGGGATCACGTACTTCCCCCTGGCGTCGATCACCTTCTCGGCCGCGGGAGCGGCCTCGGAGAAGAAGCCCGGCGCGCCCACGGCGGCGATCGACTCGTCGTCGATCAGCACATCGGCGGCCTCGGCGCCGCCGGGGGAGACGACCGTGCCGTTGATGATCAGCGTGTGCTTCATGGGCAGTCCCTTCAGCGCGCCACGAGGTCGTCGTAGGCGTCGGGCCGCCGATCCCGGTAGAACGCCCACCGATCGCGTACGTCGCGGATCTTCGCGAGGTCGAGGTCGCGCACGACCAGCTCGGGTTTGTGGGCATCGCCGACGTCGCCGACGAACTTCCCCTCGGGATCGACGAAGTAGCTCTGGCCGTAGAAGTCGTCGTCGCCGAGCGGCTCGATGCCGACCCGGTTGATCGCGCCCACGTAGTACATGTTCGCGACGGCGGCGGCGGGCTGCTCCAGGCGCCAGATGTACTCGCTCAGGCCGCGGTGCGTGGCGCTGGGGTTGAAGACGATCTCGGCGCCGTGCAGCCCGAGCATGCGCCACCCCTCCGGGAAGTGGCGGTCATAGCAGATGTACACACCGACCTTGCCCACCGCGGTCTCGAACACGGGGTAGCCCCCCGTGCCGGGCGCGAAGTAGAACTTCTCCCAGAAGCCCTGGACCTGCGGGATGTGCTGCTTGCGGTACTTGCCGAGGTAGGTGCCGTCCGCGTCGATCACGGCGGCCGTGTTGTGGTAGAGCCCGGGCTGCACGATCTCGAACATGGGCAGCACCATCACCATGCCGAGCTCCTTGGCGACCGACTGGAACCGCTTCGTGGTTGGTCCGTCGGGGATCGGCTCGGTGTAGCTGTAGTACGCGGCGTCCTGCACCTGGCAGAAGTACGGGCCGTAGAACAGCTCTTGGAAGCAGATCACCTGCGCGCCTTGCGTCGCGGCCTCGCGCGCGGCTTCCTCGTGCTTGTCGATCATCTTGTCCTGGTCGCCGGCCCAGTCGGTCTGCAGCAACGCCGCACTCACGGTCGTCATGGTGTCCCGTCCCCTCACTCGACGTGCTTTCGGTCCATCGTAGTGACCCCCGGACCGAGTCGCGCGGCGATCGCATCGTCCAGCGGGTCGACGCCTCGGCCTGGAGGAGGCACGATGGAGCGCACCGAGCCGGAGGGGACGTTGTGGTCCGGGGTGACGAAGACCGTGCGGTGCGAGGGATGCAACAGCATCGCCTCTTCGCCGACCTCCCCCGAGACCTGCTCGTCGACATGATCGCCGCGGGCCACGTGCGGTCGTACCGGAACAACTCCTACGTCACGATGCAGGGTGATGCTTCGGACGAGGTGTTCCTCCTGCTCGAGGGACGGCTCGAGATCTCCACCGCGTCCCCCGCGTCCCGGCCGCAGCTCCGGTCGGTGCTGGAGCCGGTCCGGCTCTTCGGCGAGCTCGGCGTCCTGGCCGAGAGGGAGCGGACGGCGTCGGTGCTGTGCCTCGAGGATTCCCGCGTGTGGGTCCTCGAGCGCGACGCATTCGTGTCGTTGCTGGCGGCCCAGCCGGCGCTCGCGCTCGGGATGCTCGGTGCACTGGCGCGTCAGGTCGTGTCGAAGGAAACGCTGGCCGCCGACCTCGTGTGGCTCGACCTGAAGGGCCGTCTCGCGAAGCGTCTCTTGCAGCTCGCGACCCCTGCCGACGGGCAGGCGTCGCCCGTCGTGCCCCCGATCACGCAGTCAGACCTCGCGAGCCTTTGCGGCGTCACGCGCGAGAGCATCTCCAAGACGCTGGCCTCGTTCGGCAGGCGGGGTCTCGTGCGTCGTGACGGTCATGGATACGTGCTCCTCGACACGGTCACGCTCGAGCGCCTCGCCGGAGGCTGACGGAACCGGACGTGCGACGACGGCGGATCGGATGGTTCGTGCCGATCCGCCGTCGTCCGTCGCGGGAGGTCACCGTTCCTGGATGTCAGCACCCCTGCTTGACGGGGCAACGGCCCGCGCGAGGGGTCGCGGTCGCTGTTCCCGATCCGTAGTAGGCGCCGCGGTAGGCGCCGCTCTCGCGCACGCTGGTCCAGGTGTCAGGCGTCCCCACAGGGATGCCTCCGGCGTAGTCGCCGCCCTCACGGATCGCGGTGGCGGCTCCCAGGTATCGCGGGGTCCCCGTGGCCGCGCCCGACAGGCCCGTCTCGGGGTTTCCGCGGCCGCGCAGCGCGTAGTCGCTGGTCGGACGCTCACCTGTCACGGCCTGGGTCGCCGGCGACGCCGGTGCCCGCACGACCGATGTGGTGTCGCCGAGGTCCGAGGCGAGTCCGAGGCTGATCGCCGCAGCGAGGAGTGCCACGACGGCGCCGATCGCCACCCACGACCAGAGGGAGTGCCCCTGGGTCGGCTCGACCGTTCCTTGAGCCCTGGACGCATCCATGGCTCCTCCTTCCATCTGTGGCCGCGTGGTTCGCAGCCCTCGACGTGACGGTAGGCACGGCGCGCCGGACGGTCGGTGACGCGGTCCACGGATCGGGTGTGAGGTCGCTCACACGTCCGCCCGAGCGTCCACGAGCGGCTCGGCCGACCGGGGCCGGCGACTCAGCTCGAGGGCGGCGGGGGAGCCGGGGGCGCGGGCGTCGGTGACGGGCTGGGGGGTGGGAGCGCCCCGGTGCCGGTGCCGGAGGCACGGTCCCACACGCGGTTCAGGTGCTCCTGGATGTAGACGCCGTTGCCGATCGCGACGAACAGCATGATCACGATCGTGAGCGCCGGTTCGAGCTGCGGCTGGATCGACCTGCGCTCCTCCACCCCTTGCACGTGTTTGGCCGTGTTGTACATCGCGATGAACGGCGGAACGATGATGATCCAGCCGAAGAGCATCGCCATCAACGAGCGCACGGGGCTGATCGACTCGTCGTGCTCGAACCGCCTGAGCTCGTCGTTCACCTGGTGGTACCAGTAGAGGAAGTAGATGCCGAGTGTGATGAACGAGAGCCCGAGCACGCCGAGCGGATTCCGCTTCAGGTACCGCTGACCTTCGATCGTGACGGTCTCCGCCATCGTGCCTCCCTGGTGCGCGTGGGTGAGGAGTCTATCGGGGGCCCGGCCGGGCGCGTTCCGCCCGGGCCGACGGCGTGGTCGTCACGGTTCGGGTCGCAGCATCGTGAGGAGCATCACCGTCGGTTCGAGGGCCTCGAGCGCGTGGGGGGCTCCCGCGCTCATGTGGATCCACGTGCCCGGGACCATCGTCACGACCTCGTCATCGATCGTGAACCGCAGCATCCCCGAGAGCACCTGCACGATCGCGGGGCGGGCCGCCGCGTGCTCCGAGAGGCCCTCTCCGGCGTCGAACCCGAAGACCGTGATGTCGAGGCCGTCGTCGCGATGCACGACCTTCGACACGACGGCGCCCGGTTGGATCGTGACGGATGTGGTCGCGTCTTCGATGACGATGTGCGACAAGGTCGGCTCCTCGGGTCGGTGTTCGTCTGCAGGGATCAGTCTCGCAGGAGGGCCGCCGGCAGGCGCTGTCGTTCCCGTGCCAGGCGCTCCCACCGGCGTGGCCCCGGCCGATCGAGGAGGCCGGGAACCGTCGCGAGCGTGAAGTCGGCCGGGGCCGCGCCGGCCAGCTCCGCGGGAACCAACGTGAACGAGACCGTGCCCTCGGCTCGAACCCTCGGGGAGAACGGGGC
>JBOGVO010000182.1:0-10156 GCA_050692855.1 Actinomycetota bacterium
CCGCGACGCCGGTCTGCTCGTCGTGGGGCTGTCGACGCGGTGGCACCGAGAGGGGCTCGGCCCGGCCCGCCTCAGACTCGCCAGGGAGGCCAGCCCGCCCACGCTACTCGTGCGACGGGGGCTCCGCCCCGGCGGCCTCGCCCCACCGTCCGCGCTCACGAGCTTCACCTGGTCGATCCTCCCTGGGCCTCGTTGAAAGCGGACTCAAGGTCGCCGAGGTCCCGCCATCACGTGCGGGCGCTCGATTCCGGAACCGGCTCACAACCCCAAAAGGGCGTTCCTCAGGGCCTTCGTCGAGCGCACCACCTTGCCCCAAGGAGAGGTCGCGCCACCGTTGGCTTGCACAGAGATGACCATCCCTTCCTCCGGCAATGCCACGAGGCGGATCGCGGAGCAGCAGGTCGTGGTGGAGCTCGCCCCATCGTGGCCGACAGCGAGGGTGCCGTAGTCATCGGAGAAGTCCATGACTCCCAACCCGTACCACTTGCCCTGGAAGTCGGTCATCTCGCGAAGGGAGGCGTCGGAAAGCACGAACCCCCCATACAGTTCGTAACCCCACCTGGCCAGAGAAGATGGCGTCGTCTCCACCCCCCACCCGTCGGAGGCCAGCGCGTCCTCGACCGTATAGGCGAGCCCCTCGAGGCCGGGGTGATCGAGCACGCCGGAGCGCAGTGCCTCGGACAGGGGCCGGCCGGAGATCTGCTCGATGATCGTTCCGAGCAGAATGTAATTCGTGCTCGCATAGTGGACGCTGGACCCCGGACGAACCGTAGGTTCGGGCAGCTTCCTGAACACCTTGATGGCAGTGGATGCTTGCTCGGCCGGGTAGAAGCCGTCCTCTTCGTACTCGTTCAGGTCAGGGATGCCGCTGCGCATCCCCAGCACCTGCCGGACCGTGGCCCCGTTCGCGTCGAAGAACCCCAATTCGGGGGGAAGATGGTCGGCAGCAGGATCATCAAGGCCCAGCCTGCCTTCCTCTACCAGTCGGAGTACCTGGGCGGCGACGATGTTCTTACCCGCGCTGTGAGTGGGGAGACGGGAGTCCGGGGTCAGGGGAACGTCCTCAACGCCCTCCATGGATCCGGCGGCCCCGGTCCAGCTGCCGCGGTCAGCGACGATGGCCGCAGCGGTGACTCCGGTGAAGGTGCCCTTCTCGACGGCCTCATCGAGCACCGCCTGGAGCGCCGCGGCAGTCGACTCTGGGAGGGACCCGCTGGGGAACTCAGGGAACCCCCCGAGCTCGTAAGTGCGCGGAGCGTCAGGCTCCGCGTCCGTTGTCATGCGTGGGGGGGCCGTCGCTGGGGGCGACGAGCCGTCGCAGGCCGCGAACACGAACGCCAGAACCACGATGGATCCGGTCCAGAACCTCAGTGCGAACTTGCCGGCTTTCCTCCGATCGGTAGCCATTTCCTCCTCCTGTCTTGGGCACTCCTGCGGATCGGGGATCTCCGTCCTTCGCTTTCCGAAGCACGTCCGTCGATCTCTCGTCGATCCGATGATCGACCCCATCCGTTTCAGGGCCGTTTCGAACGAGCAACAACCCATCCGCGTCCCGGGCCGGCAGGCAGAGGGACGGAGATCCAGATCCTGGGATTGCTCGAGCAGGGGAAGTGTGCTCAGCCCGCGCAGGCCGGCTCGTACGGGCGCCCGGGAAGGAACTCCTCCCACTCCTCGGGCGTCAGTGTGCGGCTCGCAAGGTCGCAGGCACGGCGCTCCCAGGACTTTGGATCGACGTCCCACACGGCCCCTCGGCCGTTGCCGTGGATCTCCAACAGCTGGTCTCCGTCGGGCGACAGGTCGATCATCGTCCTGCGGTCCCCGGCGGTGAGCCTCGGGCCGATCTGGGTTCCGGTCGCAACATCCCAGAGGGACGCGACGGGCTCGAAGCCGGAGATCGCCAGCGTCCGGCCATCCGGGCTGAACTCGAGGGTGAACGCCCCGTTGCCGCGTTGGTCGAGCTCGTGAACGAGCTCCCGGGTGTGGACGTCCCACAGGCGAACGATCCTGCCGAATCCACCCACCGCCAGGAAGCGCCCGTCGGGGCTGAGCGCGACGGAAGTGTCGGGGAAGTCTGGGTCTCGTGTGCCGCTGAAGGTGGCGATCAACGTGCCTGTGGCCACATCCCAGACCTTCGCGCCTCCCCGGCTCGGGACGGACGCGATCATCGCCCCGTCAGCGCTGAAGGCAACATCGCTCGCGCTCCCACCGAATCCGGGCACATCGAGACTCTCTCCGGTTGCCGCGGCCCAGAATCTTAGACCGAGGTCGCTGCTCGCCGTCGCGACCGTCGCTCCGTCGGGGCTGAAGCCGACCGCGAGCACGATCGCAGGGTTCCCCGCGTAGCGCGGCTCGTGGAGTCGCGATCGAGAGCCGACATCCCAAAGCGTGAGCAAGCGCTTGGTCACCGCCGCAAGCGTTTGCCCATCCGGTGAGAAGGCGAGCGACTTGACCTCGCCGCCCGTATCGAGGAGGAGCGGCCCGACGGGCGTGAGCTCGCGCGCGTCCCAGAGCGTGATGCCCCGCCCCTTCAGTCCGACCGCGATCAACCGGCCGTCGGGGCTGAACCTCCCCGGGTGGCCGTCATAGCCCGTCCTCGAAAACGTCCGGTCACGCGTGAACGTGAACGGCCGCCCGAGCCTGCGATCGCCTGTGAGATCCCAGGCGATCGCCGTGCCGTCGTGACTCACCGTGTAGAGCGTCTTCCCGTCGGGACTGAAGACGGGTTGCTGAACGAAGTTCGAGTGGCCGCGCAGGGTCTCGAGGGGTGTCGCCGACTCGACGTCCCAACGAGTCACCGTCGTGTCGCGGTTCGTCGAGACGACCATCGTGCCGTCCGGGCTGAAGAGCACCCAGTTCGGGCTCCCTGCGAGATCGGCGGTTGCCGTTCGCACGGTTCCGGAACGCAGGTCGACGAGCTGCACCCCCTGCTTGATGCCGACCGCCACGGTGAGGCCGTCCGGGCTGACGGCGAGCGCGGGCGCGAGGCCCGTCTCGATCTTCCAGGTCCGTGTCTTCGTGCGGGTCCGGAGATCCCACCGCGCCAGCTCACCGTCTTCGGATGCGGTGATGATGGAGCGACCGTCCGGTGTGAGCGCGAACTGAGGTGACGCGTACCAGATGCCGACGTACGCGCCGATGAAGGCTTCCGGCTCGATCGAGCGACCGATCGGCTTCAGCGTGGCGACGTCTCGGATCGAGATCTGCGCATCGACAACGCCGAGACCATGGTGGGGCACGACGAGGACGACCAGCCGCGACCCGTCGTTCGCGAATGCCATGCGCATGGCGGTTCCGTCGACCGCCGTCTCGACCAGCCGCGCACGCGTTCGCACGTCGATGAGGCGAACGAAACCGTCGCCGCCGACGGCGATCGTTCGCCCGTCGGGGCCATACGCCAGGCTCCCCTCGCCGGAGTCCTCTACGGGCAGCCGGTCGCCGATCTGCGCGTAGGTTCGGGCATCGAAGAAGAGAACGCCGCTGCCAGCCAACACCGCCAGGGTCTTCCCATCGGGACTGATCGCGATTCCCCTGACCGCGCCGCCGTCACCGTGCATGATCCCGATCGCAGCGGGGCTGCGCTGGAGCGCGGCGAGCAGGTAGCCGCGGGTCTGTGGCGAGTCCTCGATCGCGACCGCCTGGCGCGCGAGCAAGAGAGCGAGGTCGAGGTCCTCCTCGACGAGCGCCTGGGCGCCGAGGCGCTGGGCGAACTGTCCCGTCTCGGCGTCCCGGGCTTCCCTGCGCTGGACGGCGGCAAAGATCCCGCCGGCGACGGCGGCCGCCAGGAAGACCGCCACCCCAACGAGCAGCCCACGCAGGCGTCGGTTGGTGCGCCTCACGCGTTTGGTCTCCTTCTCCGATGCCTCGCGGCTCTCGGTGACGAACTCGCGCTCGAGCTCGTTGACGTCGAGCGAATGATCGGCGGTCCAATCGATGGCAGCCGCGAGGCGGGCGCCCCGGTAGAGCTCGCCCTGATCGCGCCCTGCCGCGTCCCATTCGGTCGCCGCCTTCGTGATGTGACGGCGAAGCCGGCGTCCTTCGGTGTCCTCCTCGATCCACTCGTTCAGGCGCGGCCATTCGCGCAGCAGCGCCTCGTGGGCAACCTCAACGGAGTCCTCGCCGACGGTGACGAGGCGGCTGTCTGCCAGTGTCGCGAGCACGGCGGCCACGTCCTCGTTGCGCTCCAGGTCGAGCTCGGCGAGTGGTGCGCGGCGTCGTACCGCCGCGTCGCCCTCGCCCTCGCCGACCAGGCGCAGCATGATCCCGCGTACGAGGTGCCTGCGCCCGTCGAGGATCCGGGCGTAGGTGCCTTCGGCGAGGCGCGCGACGGCTCCGTGAACGCCGCCGGACTCGCGATAGGCAGCCAAGGTGAGCGCGTTGCCCTGCCGCTTCTGCCACAACTCGAGCAGGGCCGTGGACAGCAACGGCAGGGCGCCCGCCTCGCCCTCAACGTCATCGATCAGCCCGTCGGCCAGCTCAGGCTCCACCCGCAGCCCCACCCGTTCTGCCGGCATCTCGACGACCCTCCGCAACTCCGATGCATGCATGGGCCCGACCAGCACGTGGTTCGCGCCCAAGAGCTCGGCGAATGCCGGATAGCCGGCGAAGCGCCCGTAGAAGTCGGCGCGCAGCGCGACCACGACGACCGCTCGACGATCTGGATCAGCAGCCGTGCGGGCAAGGATGTCGGCGAAGGAGGCCCGCTCTGCGTCGGAGTCACACGCGGTGAACAGCTCCTCGAGCTGGTCGACGGCGATGAGGAGGCGTGCGTCGGCAGGCAGGGTGTCGAGCGCCTCGGCGAGAGGATCCTTCGCTCCCGAAACGAGCACGCGGCGAAGCTCCTCCATCGGCCGCTCGCCGGGACGCAGCAGCAGACGCCGCCAACCACCGCTGCCCGGCAAGACCCCCCCGGCGAGGGCCGGAAGGAGACCGGCGCGGAGAACCGACGACTTGCCGCTGCCAGATGGGCCGACGATGCCGAGGAAGCCGGCGCCGACGATCCGGGCGACGAGCTCGGCGACGAGCCGCTCGCGGCCGAAGAAATAGTCGGCATCGACCGGCTCGAAGCTCGCGAGGCCCTTGAACGGACAGGTCCCCTCGGCCGCCAGCCGGGCCGGGGTGGCCGGACCCGAGAGGACCCGCGCCTGCTCGCGCACCGACTGCAGGTCCGTGACCTTGCCGGCGAGCTCGGCCTCGACGTGGCTGAGATCACTCCGACCCGCGGCGGCCCGGGAGGCGACGTCGACGAGCCTGCGGCTCGCCTCGTCGACCGCAACCGCGAGCGCCGCCTGTGCGAGCTCTCGGCAGCTCGGGTAGCGCTGCTCCGGCTCCTTCGCCAGCGCCCTGGTGATCACCGCGTCGAGCGCGGCCGGCAACTCCGGCAGTTGTGCGCTCGGCGCCGGGGGATCCGCCTCGAGGTGCGCGAACACGACCGCGAGGTCCGAGTCACGCCGGAACGGCGGCTCCCCGACGAGACACTCGTAGAGCAGGCAGCCGAGCGAGTACACGTCCGCCCGCCCATCGATCTCCTTACCGGCGATCTGCTCGGGTGCGACGTAGTCGATGGTCCCCATGAGGTGGCCGTCGTCGCCGCCTCCCGCTTCCTCGGAGACCCGCTTCGTGATGCCGAAGTCCGCGAGGTAGACGTGGTCTGAGCCGTCGGGGCGGGCGCCGACGTCGAGCAGCATGTTGGAGGGCTTCACGTCGCGATGCACGAGGCCGCGCGCGTGGGCCGCATCCAGAGCGCTCGCGACCTGTGCGAGGATGCCGATCGCGTCCCCCGGGTTTAGACGGCCGCGTTGCAGGCGCCCTCTCAGGTCACGCCCCTCGACGTAGCGCATGGCGATGAAGAGGTTGTCCTCGGCCGTTCCAGCCTCGTAGATCGGGACGATGTTCGGATGATCGATCGAAGCCGCCAGCTCCGACTCGTGGAGGAAGCGGTCACGGAACGACGCGTCCCCGGCGAGGCCGGCCCCCAGCAGCTTCAGCGCGACCCTCCTCTTGAGCCGCAGATCTTCGGCCACGTAGACGACGCTCATGCCGCCCCAGCCCAGCAGCGACTCGATCCGATAGCCCGCGACCTCGGTGCCGAGCCTCGGGTCGTCGCTCACCTGCACGTGCGCATCCTCGCTGTCGGAGGCCCTCCAGGAACCATAAGACGACTGGGGACTCCTTAGTAAGGGACCGGCGTTACAGCTGCGTTTCAGGCACGGCCCGCGTGTCGCCTCGGCCAGGGCACGAGCCAGCCTCTGCCGCCCCGTTACGCCGGTGAAACGCGCCAGTAACGCCGCCCCGGTATACGGACGCGAGGAGGTGTCGAGGGGACAGTGACATCGCCATGAACTTCGTCGTCCGTCGCTGATCGATCGTGCCTGTCATGACGCTCAAGACCTGCCTCCGCTGTGACTGGCACGACGAAACGAAGGAACCGACGTGCCCGAACTGCGGAGTGCAGCCGCTCTACGTGGCCGCTGATTCCCCGTCAGGAGCGGCGGGGATGCCGGTGGGGGGCGATCCTGAGGAGCGGAGCCGCGAAGCACCGAGCACCGCGAGCATGGCCCCGTCCGGCACCCCGTCCCCCCGGTCGAACCCATCCCCGTCCCCTACGGATCCGATCGAACCGTCCAGCCGATCCGTTCGTTCAGCCGTCGCGTTCGTCCTGGCGGCTCTCGTCCTGACCGTCACCCTGGGCACCTGGCTCAAGGCGCGCGAGGAACGCCCGACCCCCTCAGCATCGACCGGCGTCGCGGCGCAGGAGACCCCAGCCATCGACGGCTCGCTCACGCCCGTCGTCTCACCATCGCCGGCACCCATCAGCGTGGGGACCATCCAGGATCCATTCGTCGCCAGGAGAACGCTGACCGTCGGGAGCGCTGTGCTCTCGTTCAAGGTGCCCGCTCCTGGCTGGGAATCGTTCGGCGGGATCTCGCTCAACAAGTCGATCATCGGGCCACAAGGTGCGGAGGCCATGCTCTTCTGGTCGAGCTTCCCCGAGGGCGATCGTGCCGCGTGCGCCAACCTGTTGAGCCCCCCGGTCGGGCCCTCGGCCGCCGACCTCGCGGATGCCGTCGCAACGGCGCCCGGGACCGAGCTCGTCGCGGTCTCGGACGTGACCGTGGGCGGGCGCCCGGCGAAGCGTGTGATCCTCACCGTTCGCGAGGCCAACGGTTGCAACCCGGGATTCTTCTACACCTGGAAGGACTTCAGGGGTGGCGCGCTCTTCCCGCGAACGACCGTGGGCGACACGATCGAGGTATGGGTCGTCGATGTGGAGGGGACGCGCCTGTTCATCGGAGCCGTGACGACCGAGCAAGCCGACTCCGATCTCGAGCGGGAGATCCGTCGGATCGTCGGATCGATCCGCTTCGTCCCGACCCGTGTGCTCGAGGATGTGAAGATCGCCGAGCGGTTCATGAAGGCGAGGAACCATTACGACATCGAGACGGCCATGTCGCTGCTCGCGAAGAACGGCGCGACAGCCATGCTGATGAACGACAACGCGATGCTGCGACACATGCCGAGCGTTCGGCTGGATCCCGACGAGCTCGCGCTGGCGCTCGAAGCGGAGCGGCTCTACGGGGTTCGATACGAGCAATTCGAGTGTCGACCCCAGCCGGTGGGTTGGTCTCGGGCCCGGATCACGTGCTCCTATCGCATGGACAGCAGGCTGAGGCAGATCGCCGGTCTTCCGCCGGTCGAGTCATCGTTCGGCATCGGGATCCGGGATGACCGGATCACGAACCTGAGCTTCCCCTGGCTGAACTACGGATTCCCTTCGAACGTGCCGGCCGAAGGGTGGCGATTCGTGCGGTGGCTCGAAGCCGAACATCCGGAAGCCGGCGCGCCGATGGAGCGGGGCACGCTCTTCCAGACGATGGGGCAAGAGCTGGTCCTCATCCTGACCAGGGACTCCATCGACCTCCTGGAGGGCTACCTCGACGAGTACGAGCGCTCCGTCAGCGGCTAGAAGGGGAGATGAACGATGGCGTGCGGTGCGGCCTTCTCACCCGACGTGCTGAGGAGAGCGACCGAGTTGATCGAGGCGATGTCAGTCACGTCGCCCGGCGCCTTCGAGGCGGCCGTCGTCGACGGGATCGAACGGTTGATCCCAGGAGCCGAAGTCAGGTTCGCGACGACCGAGGAGACCGTCGTCGAGTGCGAGATCCGCGTCGAGCGGATCGGGCTAACGGCACGCCGGCTCGTAGGGCCGGCCTGGTAGGAACTCCTGCCACTCCTCGCGCGTCAACATGCGGTTGGCGATCGCGCAGGCGCGCCGCTTCCAGGACTCGGGGTCGATGTCCCAGACCGCTCCCTCGCCGTTGCTCAGGGTCATCAGGAGACGCCGCCCGTCGGGGGACAGGTCGAGCAGCGTCCGTCGGCTGCCGGCCGTGAGCCTCGGACCGATCTGGGTTCCCGTGGCAACGTCCCAGAGGGACGCCACGGCCTCCCAGCCCGAGACGGCGACGGTCTGACCGTCCGGACTGAACTCGAGGGAGAACGCTCCGGCACCGGCCGTGTCGAGCTCGTGGAGGAGCTTCCCCGTGCGGACGTCGACGAGGCGAACGATGGGGGGCAAGCCGCCGACCGCCAGGGTGCGTCCGTCGGGACTGAGCGCCACGGTCCAGTCAGATGGGTCAGTCTGTGGCACGGCGTTCACGGAAGCGATCGATGCGCCTGTGGCCACGTCCCAGACGTCCGCGCCCCCGGCCCACCCGCGGGCGGTTGCCATCATCGTCCCGTCGGCGCTGAACGCAGGGTCGCCCAGCCCGGCTCCGATCTCGCCGAGACTGGATCCGGTTGCCACGTCCAAGAGCCTCACGCCGGAGCCGGCCGTCATGGCGAGCGTCCTTCCGTCGGGGCTGAAGCCGATGCCGGCGAAAGGAAAGTCGATGTCGTCGACCCGCTCGTGGAGGAGCCGGGATCGCGAACCGACGTCCCAGAGTGTGACGGATCTGCCGAAGGCCGTGGCCGCGAGCGTGCGCCCGTCCGGTGAGAAGGCGAGCGACTTGACCTCGCCGCCCGTTCCCAGCAGGGGACGACCGACCTGCGTGAGGTCGCGCGTCTTCCAGAGCGCGATGCCCCGGCCCTGGAGGCCAACCGCGATGAGCCGGCCGTCGGGGCTGAACTCCCCCGGGTGGCTCTCGAAGCCCAGCTCGGCGATCCTCGACCTGCGGTCGTGCGTGAACGTGAACGACCGCCCGAGACCACGCTTGCCCGTCATGTCCCAGGCGATCGCGGTTCCGTCGTGGCTCACCGTGTAGAGGGTCTGCCCGTCGGGGCTGAAGACGGGCTGCTGGACGATGTTCGAGTGGCCGCGGAGCGTCTCTCGTGGTGTCGCCGACCCGACGTCCCAGAGGGTCACCGTCCCGTCGAGGCTCGTGGACACGAGGGTGTCTCCGTCCCGGCTGAACAGCAGCCAGGTCGGTCGTCCGTTGAAGCTGCCGGTCGCCGTCCCGACCGCCCCGGAGGGCAGGTCGACGAGCTGGATGCCGCGGTCGGTGCCGACCGCCGCGGTGCGACCGTCCGGACTGAGCGCGAGCGCATGCAGGCCGGTCTCGATCGGGAGCGTCCGCGTCTTCTCGCCGCCGCGGAGATCCCACACCGCCAGCTCGCCGTCCTCGGACGCGGTGACGAGCGAGCGATCGTCCGGCGTGAGGGCGAAGTGAGGAGCCGCGAAACGGAAGCCGACCTCGGCGCCGACGAAGGCTTCGGGCTCGATCGAGGGACCGATCCGCCGGAGTGTGGTGGCGTCTCGGATCGTGATCCGCGCGTCGGCGCCACGGGACGCGTCGAGGACGACGAGCCGCGACCCGTCGTTCGTGAACGCCATGCGCCAGGCTGGGCCTACCACCTTCGCCTTGGTCAGCAGCTCGTACGTGCGTGCGTCGAGGAGGCGAAGGGTGTCGCCGCCGACCGCGAGGGTTCTCCCGTCAGGGCTGTACGCGACGCTCTCCAGCCGGCCGCTCACGGGCAGCGGGTTGCCGATCTGCCGGTAGGTCTCGGTGTGGAACAGCAGAAGCCCGTCAGTCTCACCGATCACCGCCAGCGTCTTCCCGTCGGGGCTGATGACGGCTGCCTTGAGCAGGTAGGTCCCGTGCATGATCCCCCTCGCATCGGGGCTGCTCCGGAGCGCGGCGAGCAGGTAGCCGCGGGTCTGGGG
>JBOGVO010000183.1:0-11187 GCA_050692855.1 Actinomycetota bacterium
CAGGTCCCCTCGGTGATCGGGCTCGATCAGGCGACGGCGACCCTGGTGCTCGAGGAAGCAGGATTCTTCGTGGAGGCGCGCCTCGAGGAGTCGACCCAGCCGCCGGGCACCGTGATCTACCAGGGCCCCGCAGCCGGTATCCAGGCCACCCAGACGGGCGTCGTGACGATCACGGTGTCGTCCGGCGACGCGTCGACGCCGGCCGCGGACGCCCCCGGCTGACGAACGGGTCGCCTCGCACCGCGAATCGCCATGGCCGTTCGGCGCCGGCGTTGACGCCGATGCGTCCCGACGTCGCCACCGCCGAAGGGTCCACGGGCGATCCCGTCTCGATCCACACCCCGTGGCCCCGCACGAGATCGGCGCCGTCGAACGACCGGTCCACGGCCAGGGCCTGGGCGAGCTTCCCCGGACCCGAGCACAGGGCCGACAGGCGATCGAGGCCCCGGTGCGCGGCCATGACCTCGAGTCCCTCGAGGGGCTCGAGAGCGCGGACCAACACGGCACTGCCCTCGCCCGAGGATCGGGTGACGACGTTCATCATCCAATGGTTGCCGTAGGTGAAGTAGACGTAGAGCCGTCCGGGCGGCCCGAACATCGTGGCGTTGCGCGCGGTCATACGTCGGTACCCGTGGCTGGCCGGGTCGCCCGGCTCGTACGCCTCGGTCTCGACCACCCGTCCGGCCAGCCGTCCGTCGTCGGCCATGCGGCGCACGAGCGTGCGGCCGAGCAGCTCGGGAGCCACCTCGACCGCGGGCCGCGCGAAGAACGACCGCGGCAGGCGTGCGCGGCTCAGCGCCGGCCCTTCCTGAGGAACCGCTCCAACTTGGTGATGGGCCAGGCGTTGATTACGTCGGCCTTCGAGAGCCATCCTCGCTGGGCGGTCGCGACCCCGAACCGCATCACGTCGAGGTGACCGACCGCGTGGCTGTCGGTGTCGATCGAGAACTTCACCCCATGACGGCGGGCCCACGACACGTGCTCGTCCCGCAGGTCGAGCCGGTCTGGGAACGCGTTGATCTCCAGCGCCGTGCCCGTGCGCCCCGCCGCCTCGAAGACCGCCTCCAGGTCGAGATCGATCGGGTCGCGGCGGCCGATCTTCCGCGTCGTGAGGTGGCCGATGATGTTCACCGACGGATGCTCGATCGCCCGGATGACGCGCCGGGTCATCTCGTCGCGCGGCATCGCGAAGTGCGAATGGACCGACGCCACGGTGACGTCGAACCCCCCGAGGAACCCTTCGTCCCAGTCCACGCCGCCGTCGGGGTCGATGTTCAGCTCGGTGCCGTGGAGCAGGCGCATCGTGGGGTAGCGACTCGCGAACGCGCGCACCTGGTCGCGCTGGGCCAACATCTTCGCGTCGGTCATCCGCTGCATGAACAGGTTCGGGGCATGGTCGGTGACCGCGTAATAGGCGTACCGGTGTTCCGCGGCGGCCTCCAGCATCCGCTCCAGGGTCGCGAGCCCGTCGGTGAGGTCGGTGTGGGTGTGCAGGTCCCCCTTGATCTGCCGCATCGTGATCAGCTCGGGCAGCTCGCCGGCGAGGGCCGCCTCGACCTCGCCACGATCCTCACGCAAGGTCGGCTCGATGAACGGCAATCCCAGGCGCGCGTAGACCTCTTCCTCGGTCTCGGCGGCCAGGAGCCGGCCGGACTTCGCGCGGAACAGCCCGTACTCGTTGAGCTTGAGCCCTTTGCGGACCGCCATCTCCCGGATCCGGATGTTGTGGGGCTTCGACCCGGTGAAGTAGATCATCGCGGCCCCCCACGCTTCCAACGGGATCACCCGGAGGTCGACCTGGAGCCCTCGATGGGTCACGATCGACGACTTCGTCTCACCCTTGGCGAGCACGCGATCGGTCACCGCGTCGGCCGCGAACGCCTCCATCACCGCCTGCGGCCGGTCGGCGGCCACGAGCAGGTCGACGTCGCCGATCGTCTCGGCCATGCGGCGGAGCGATCCCGCGTACGTGGCCCGTCGTACCCCCGGCACGTCGCGCAGGCGAGCGAGCAGGTCCTCCGCGACCTCGAGCGCTTCGCTGACGAGGACCCGGCCCCCCGACGAGCGTAGCCGCTGCGCCCCGGCGAGCACGTTGCGCTCCGTCGTACGGGAGAACCCCTTGAGCGCCGCCAGCTCACCCCGCTCGGCGGCGGCCACGAGCTCGTCCACCGATCCGATGCCGAGCTCCTCGTGCACGACCACCGCTTTCTTCGGCCCGAACCCCGGGATCGCGGTCATCTCTCGCACGCCGGCGGGCACCTGGTCTCGCAAGGATTCCAGCTCCTCGAACGTGCCGGAACGCAGGAACTCCGAGACCTTCCCCGCGATCGACTTCCCGACGCCCGGGATCGCCATCACACCTCGATCGTCGAGCGTTCGCAGGTCGTCGGGGTAGCCGCCCACGGCTCGAGCGGCCTTCTCGTAGGCGCGCGGCTTGTACGGATCGTCACCGACGATCGCGAGCAGATCGGCGAACTCCAGGAGGGCCAACTCCACCTCGTCGTTGGATCGCGGCACGGGCCGCCCTCCTCAGGCGACGCCGAACAGGCGCAGCAACAACGCCTTCTGGGTGTGCAGACGGTTCTCCGCCTGGTCCCACACGGCCGAGCGCGGCCCGTCGATCACGTCGGCGGCGATCTCCTGCCCGCGGTGGGCGGGCAGGCAATGGAGCACCACGACGTCGTCACCCGCGACGTCGACCAGCGCCTGCGTGATCTGGTAGGCGGAGAACACCAGCAGACGTTCGTCGGCCTCCGTCTCCTGCCCCATGCTCGCCCACACGTCCGTGTACAGCACGTCGGCGCCGCGGGACGCCTGGGTGGGATCGGAGGAGACCTCGATCGCACCCCCGGTCTCGCCGGCGATCTCCTCGGCGCGTTGCACGACCTGCGGGATGGGCTCGAAGCCGGGCGGGGCCGCGACCCGCACCCGCATGCCCGCCTTCGCCCCCGCGAGCAGCAGGGAGTGGGCCACGTTGTTCCCGTCACCGAGGTACGTGAGCGTGCGCCCCTCCAGCCCACCGAGTCGCTCCCGCACGGTCAGCAGGTCGGCGAGCGCTTGGCATGGATGCTCGAAGTCGGAGAGCGAGTTGACGACCGGGATCGTCGCGGCTCCCGCCAGCGCCTCGAGACGCTCCTGCTCGAAGGTCCGAAGGACGATCGCGTCGACGTAACGAGACAGCACCCGGGCCGTGTCCTCGATCGTCTCCCCGCGCCCGAGCTGCAGCTCGCTCGATGACAGCACGACCGGATGGGCGCCCAGCTGGGCGACGCCGACCTCGAACGAGACGCGCGTGCGGGTCGATGGCTTCTCGAAGATCAGGGCGATCGTGCGCCCTGCGAGTCGGCCCTGGAACGCCTCGGGGCGTGTCTTGACGTCGGCCGCCAGGTCGAGGAGCTCGCTCAGCTCCTTCGGGCTCAGATCGTCGACGGAGAGGTAGTCCTGATCCACGGCGCGGAGTCTATCGGCATCGGCCGTCGCGGAGCCAGCCGGAAGCAAGAGCCCGGCGCCGGCGGGCGGGGTCCGGCCACCGGACGGCGTCCGGCCGACTCAGCCCGCGCGCAGCTCGGCTCCGAACGATGATCGCATCCGGTCGACGATCGCGTCCACCACCGGTTCGGACTCCTCCCGGGTGAGGGTGCGGTCCTGGGCTCGCAGGTCGACCGCGAACGCGAGGCTCTTCGTGCCGGGCGGCAGCGGGTCGCCTCGGAAGACGTCGAACAGCACGCTGCGACCCAGCAGGTCGCCCGCCGTCTCCTCGAGCGCGGCCTGCACGTCTCCCGCCGCCGTCTCCTCGGGGACCACGAACGCCAGGTCGCGACGGAGGGGCGGGAAGCGCGGCACCTCGACGACCGTCATCGAGTCGTCGGCGGCCACGAGGAGAGGGTCGAGCCGCAGCTCGCCGGCCGCGACGCGACCCTCGATCTCGAACGACGCGGCCATCCTGGGATGCAGCTCTCCGACCGCGCCGACCGGCGACCCATCGACCTCTACGATGGAGGACCGTCCTGGGTGGAACGGGGCCCCAGGCGGTCCCGCGAGCCGCCAATCGCGGACCCCGAGGTCGGCCAGGACCGAGGTCACGACGCCGGTCGCATCGAAGGCGTCGTACGGCCTGGCGGGCGTGTGCCATCCTTCCCGCGCCGAGCCGGCGAGCGCGAACGCGACGTGCTGGCGTTCGGCCACCCCATCGTCGAGGCGGAAGACGATGCCCGCCTCGAACACGGCGACATCGGGCACGCCCCACGCCTGATTCCGGCCGACGGCGCGGATGAGGCCCGGGAGCAACCGCGTCCGAAGGAATCCCTCGTCGGCCTGCAGCGGGTTCGCCACCGGGACGGCGTCGTCGTCACCGGTCGTCGCGAGCTCCTCCGCCGAGGCGAACGGCATCAGGCGCACCTCCCGCATACCGGCGCGGACGAACGCGTCACGCACGCGCGCCCGGAACGCGTACGCGGTCGGCACTCCCCCGGCCTGTGGGATCGCCGGCACCTCCGAGCCGATCAGGTCGTAGCCGAGCAGGCGGGCCACCTCCTCGATGAGGTCGACCTCCCGTTCGATGTCGACCCGGAAGCCGGGCACCTCGACCTCCAGCGCGTCGGCGCGTGCCGGCCGGGTGATCATGCGCAGGCGATCGAACGCGCCTTCGGCATCGCCGGAGGAGACGCCGTAGCCGAGCAACGCCGAGGCTCGCGCGGGCCGCATCGCCACCCATCGACGGGGTGGCGTGCCCCCCGCATCGGTGACACCTCTCGCGATGCTGCCCCCGGCCCACGCGGTCATGAGCTGAGCGCACCGTGCCGCCGCCGCCTCGAGCGTCTCCGGGTCGGTGCCGCGTTCGAAGCGGTGGGAGGCCTCGGTGTGCAGATCGAGGCGCCGCGCCGTGCGGAGGACGCCGGTCCTCGTGAAGTACGCGGACTCGAGCAGCACGTCGGAGGTCTCCTCGCTCACCTCCGAGGTCGCCCCGCCCATGACGCCGCCGATCGCGACCGGTCGCTCGACGTCGCAGATCAACAGGTCCTCGTTCGACATCACCCGCTCGACGTCGTCGAGGGTCGTGAGCCGTTCACCCTCGATCGCGCGGCGCACCACGATGCCCGGCCCCTCGAGCCGGTGCAGGTCGAAGGCGTGCAGGGGTTGGCCGAGCTCGAGCATCGTGTAGTTCGTGGCATCGACCACCGGCGAGATCGGACGCATGCCGCAGGCCGTCAGCCTTGCCTGCGCCCGGATCGGGGTCGCGCCCCGACCGAGGCCGCCGAGCAGCCTGGCCACGTAGCGCGGGCACGCGTCGAGGGCGTCGATGCTGATCGACGCGATGTCGGAGGCGAGCTCATCGGACTCCACGGGGGGCGGCAGCGGGTCGAGGAGCGGAACACCGGTGAGCGCGGCCACCTCTCGGGCCACCCCGATCACGCTCAGGAAGTCCGGTCGGTTGGGCTCGACCTCGATGTCGAGCACCTCGTCGTCGAGCCCGAGGGTGTCGACGACGTCGTCGCCCACGGCGACCCCCTCGTCATCGAGCACCAGGATGCCCGTGTGCACGTCGGCGATCGCGAGCTCGCGCGGCGAGCACATCATGCCGTTCGACATCACCCCGCGGAGCTTGCGAGCGGTGAGGGGTTCGGCCAGCACCGGCACGCGCGAGCCCGGCGGCGCCCACGGCACGAGGTCGCCCGCCTCGTAGTTGCGAACGCCGGCGACCACGACATGCTCGCCCGCCCCGTCGTCCAGTGTGACCACGCTCAGCGTCTCGGAGTTCGGATGGTCCTCGACCTTCACCACCCTCGCTACCACGACGCCCTGCACGCCCTGCCAGGGCCGGAGCACCTCCTCGACCTTGACGCCGTGCAGGGTGAGCTGCTCCGCGAGCCCGGAGGCGGTCTCCTCGGTGGGGCAGAACTCGCGCAACCAGGACCAGACGATCCTCATGCGACCCCTCGGAACTGCTCGAGGAACCGGACGTCGCCGTCGACGAGCGTGCGGATGTCGGGGATCTCGTAGCGCGGCAGCGCCACCCGCTCGATCCCGACCCCGAACGCGAACCCCGTGTACCGCTCGGGGTCGTATCCGCAGTTCTCGAGCACGACCGGATGCACCATGCCCGCCCCGAGGAGCTCGATCCACCCGGTGCCGCAGACACGGCAGCCCGCTCCGTCGCACTTGAAGCACGAGACGCCGACCTCGCACCCGGGTTCCACGAAGGGGAAGAACGCCGGTCCGAGGCGCACGCGCCGGCGCTCACCGAACATCGCTCTCGCCATGACCTCCAGCGTGCCCTTGAGGTGGGCGAACGTGATGCCCTCGTCCACCGCGAGCCCTTCCACCTGATGGAACACGGGCAGATGCGTGGGATCGGACGTCTCGCGGCGGTAGACGCGACCCGGCGCCACCACGAAGACCGGCGGCGGCTGCGACTGCATCGTGCGGACCTGCACGGCCGAGGTCTCGGTTCGCAGCAGCAGCTCGGGATGCCCCGGCACGCTCACGTACAGCGAGTCCTTCATGGTGCGCGCCGGATGGTCGAGGGGGATGTTGAGGGCCTGGAAGTTGTGCCAGTCGTCCTCGACCTCCGGGCCTTCGGCCACGCGGAACCCGAGGCTCGTGAACACGGCGACGATCTCGCGCTCGACGAGCGTGAGGGGGTGGTAGGAACCCACGGCCGGCACGCGCCCCGGCAACGACATGTCGAGCCGGTCCGCGTCGAGCAGGGCGTCCTCGGCGAGCCGCTCGAGCGTCTCGCGGCGTGCGCCGAGCGCTTCCTGCAGCGCCGCTCGCACCTCGTTCGCGACCTGGCCCACGCGGCGTCGATCGTCGGGCGCGAGGCCACCCAGGGACCTCTGGATGACGCTGAAGGGGGCCTTGCGGCCCATCGCGTCGACCTGAGCCGCCTGGAGATCGTCGAGCGTGGGAGCGGTCTCGAACGCCGCGACCCCACGATCGCGCTCGGACGCCAGCGCACGGAGCATCTCCTCGGGGTCCATCAGCGGCCAGAGTCTACCGGCCGGTCGAGGGGCGCCGCGCCACGGCCTATCCCGGGCCGGCCGGCAGCTCCAGGTGGAACGTGAGCCGGCCGTCCTCGACGCTTCCCCAGCATCTCCCTCCCTGTGCCTCGGCCACGCCCCGAGCCACGAACAGCCCGATCTTGCTGCCCGCCCCCTCCCCGGCACGCCGAGGCACGAAGAGCGTCTCCACGAGCTCGACCCCCAGATCGGCCTCGCGCGAGGCCGAGAGGCGGAGCGTGTCGGTCTCACGCCCGGCCTCGACGCGGATCGGCCCGCCGGTGCCCCACCACACGAGCGATCCACAGAACGCGAGCAACGCCGTCCTCACCCGTGCCGCGTCGACGAACGCGCTGCCTCCGGGCCCGACCCACTCGAGCGAGGGGTGATCGGGGTCTCGCCCGAGGCTCGCGGCGACGGAGTCCACCAGCTCCGCCAGGTCGACCATCTCCGGGAACACCTCGAGGGAGCCGCCGACCACCCGGGCCGCATCGACGAGCTGCCTCAGGATCGTGTCCATGCGGTCGGCGTCGTGGACGATGCCCCGCAGCATCAGCGTTCGCTGCTCCTCGGTCATGGCGCCCCATCGCTGCTCGAGGGCGTAGCCGAAGCCCTTCATCGCCGTGAGAGGCGATCGGATGTCATGGGCGGCGGCCGCGATGATGCTCTCGAGAGCCTCACCCGATCGAACGCGGCGGCGCTGCCACTCGAACAGGCATACGGTCGCGGCCGCGGCGAGGTTGAGCGACTCGGCGAGGCCCGTCTGCGGCACGCGCACGGTCGCATCGGCGCTCTCGGCGATCTCGGGGGGCAGGCCGTGGGCCTCGTTGCCGAACACGAAGACCACGGGGCCGGAGAGGTCGGCACGGTACAGGTCGAGAGAGCCCTCGGCGCTCATCGCAAGCACGTGCATGCCCCGCTCGCGCAGGCGCTCGATCGACGCCAGCGTGGGGGCGTGCCGGACCACCGGAAGGTGGAAGATCGAGCCGGCCGACGCTCGAACCGTCTTCGGGTTGTACACGTCGACCGAGGTCTCCGAGAACACGACACCGCCGGCCCCGACCGCGTCCGCCGACCGGAGCACGGTGCCTGCGTTCCCCGGGTCGCGCACCTCGTGCAACACGGCGAGGCATGAGCCGTCGCCACCCGGCTCGATCGCGGAGGCAGCGACGTCGAGGTCGACGTCGAGGAACCCCGCGACCCCCACCAGCGCCTGTGGGGTCACGGTCGAGGTGAGCCGGCGCACCACGTCCTCGGCGACGTGGTGGGTCTCGATGCCGCGCTGCCGCGCGATCAGAGCGAGCGGATCGAGCTCGTCGGCCGTGAAGAGCGCCTCGAGGGCGCCGGCCTCCAGTGCCTCACGGACCGCTTGCGATCCTTCGAGGAGGAAGCGCCGGTCCTGTTCGCGCCACGCCCGCTTCCGAAGCCTCGCGGCTGCGGCGACCTTCGGGTTCCTCGCGGACGTCAGCAATGAGCCCCCAGAGCTTCGAGCACGACCCGCTCTCAGCGGTCCGCCGCAGTGTAGAGGGAGCGGATCCCCGCTGCGGGAGCCTGCCGAGCTGGCTCAGGCGGCGGGCGCGGCGGGCGCGGCGGCCTTCGCCTGCTCGACCAACGACGCGAACGCAGCGGGGTCGTTCACCGCGAGATCGGCGAGGATCTTGCGGTCGACCTCGACGCCGGCGAGCTTGAGCCCGTTGATGAACCTGGAGTATGACATGCCGTGCGGGCGGACGGCCGCGTTGATGCGGGCGATCCAGAGGCGCCGGAACTGAGCCTTGCGATCGCGGCGGTCGCGGTAGGCGTACATGCCGGAGTGCATGACCTGTTCCTTCGCGGCGCGATAGCGCTTGCGCCGCGTGCCCGTGTACCCCTTGGCTTTCGACAACACCTCACGGCGCTTCTTCTTCGCGTGGACGGAACGCTTGACCCGAGCCACGGCTCAGCCCTTCCCCAGCAATCGAAGGATCTTCTTCTTCTCGGCGGTGACCTCGGCCATGCCCTCGACGCGGCGGCGCTGTCCGCCGCTCTTCTTCGTGAGCATGTGATTGCCGGTGGCCTTGCGGTGCAGCACCTTGCCCTTGCGCGTCAGGCGGAAGCGTTTGGTCGTGGCGCTGTGGCTCTTCATCTTCGGCATCGATCTATCCCTCGTCGTCGGATCGGGGTGCCTCGACCGGGTCGGGGACGGCCCCATCAGCCCCTAGGGCCCCATCGGGAACGCTCACCTGCTCCTGCGGCTCGGATGCGGACCCGGCGGGCACCTCGTCGACCGGACCGTCGGTCGATCGCTCTTCACGGGCCTGCTTGGCGGCTTCCTTGGCGATGGCCTCCATGAATCGCTTGTTGGGCCCGATCACCATGATCATGTTCCGGCCCTCCTGCTTCGGGAAGGACTCCACCACGATGGTCTCGCCCAGGTCGCTCACGAGCCGGTCGAGGATCTTGCGGCCGAGCTCCGTGTGAGCCATCTCGCGTCCGCGGAACATGATCGTGACCTTGACCTTGTTCCCGCCCTTGAGGAATCGCTCGACGTGGCCCTTCTTGGTGGCGTAGTCGTGCGGGTCGATCTTGGGTCGGAACTTGATCTCCTTCAGGCCGCTCCGCGACTGCTTCTTGCGGGCTTCCTTCTGACGCACGTCGCGTTCGTACTTGAACTTCCCGTAGTCCATGATCCGGCAGACCGGAGGGTTGGCCTGCGGCGCCACCTCGACGAGATCCAGATCGAGCTCGCCGGCCTGCCGCAATGCCTCGCGGGTGTCGACCACCCCGATCTGCTGGCCGTCGGCACCCACCAGGCGCACCTGGGGAGTGCGGATCCGATCGTTGATTCGCGGATCGGTGGAGACCCCGCATCACCTCCTACAGACGAACGAGCACCGGGCATGCCCGGTGCATGACGAACACACGTGCGTGCACTTCTGGGCGAGAAGTATAGGGGCCGGAGCCTCGGGGTGTCGACGCAGCGCTCACCAATCGGGCTCGAGCGAACGACCGTACGCGTCCTCGAGCCGCTGGGTGTCGTCCTCGGTCGTGTACCCGTAGGCGATCTCGAGGATCCGTCCCCTCGTGTCTCCGCCGCACCGGATGCGGTGGGTCTCTTCGGCCGGGATCATGAACTCCTCCCCCGGCTGAGCCTCGACCACCCGGTTGCCGATCTCGATCGTGAGCCCCGGGTCGAGCACCACCCACATCTCGTCGCGCATGCGATGGTAGTGCACGCTCGTCTCCTGACCCGGCTCGACCGTGATCACGCGCACCGACGACGGCTGGTTCAGCGCGTAGGTCGCCACCTTGCCCCACGGCTTGTCGACCAGCATCAACGTCCCCTCCCGTTCGAGCGGCATCCGCCCACCCGCGGCGGCGCGTCGCTCATCTCCGCACGCCTCCCTCGGCCGGAAGTCGCTCGAGGAGCCAGGCCATCTCGAGCGCGGCCTCCGCCGCCTCCCATCCCTTGTTGCCGTGGTCCCCGCCCGCTCGCGCCTCCGCCTGGGCGAGGTCGTCGGTCGCGAGCACCTCGAAGACGAGCGGCACACCCGTCTCGCGCATCACGGCGGCGACGCCCCGCGCGGCCTCGTTGGCCACGAGCTCGAAATGCGCGGTCTCTCCGCGGATCACCGCGCCGAGGCAGACGACGGCGTCGTAGCGGCCGGACCTCGCGAGTCGCTCGGCGACGAGCGGGATCTCGAAGGCCCCCGGCACCCAGGCGACGTCGATCGAGTCGTCGGCCACCCCGTGCTTCGCGAGGCCCGCGCGCGCGCCCTCCACGAGCTTGGCGGTCACGACCTCGTTGAACCTCGCCGCCACGACGGCGATGCGCCGACCCGAGCCGTCGTGCACGCCGACGAACGTGTTCACGCCCCGGCCTCCGCATCGGACCCGATCGCGGGCTCGGCCTCCGGCACGTCGAGCAGGTGACCCATCTTCTCCTGCTTCGTCCGCAGGTACCCGATGTTCTCGGGCGTCGGTTCGACCTGCAGGGGCAGTCGGTCCTCGATCGAGAGCCCGTACCCCTCGAGCCCCGCTCGCTTGTCCGGGTTGTTCGTGAGCAGGCGCATCGTGGTGACGCCGAGGTCCACCAGGATCTGCGCGCCGATGCCGTAGTCGCGCTGATCGGCCGGGAACCCGAGCTCGAGGTTCGCCTCGACGGTGTCGCGGCCCTGATCCTGCAGCTCGTAGGCCCGGAGCTTGTGCG
>JBOGVO010000184.1:0-5899 GCA_050692855.1 Actinomycetota bacterium
CGGGAAGACCGCGGCGCCCCACCACACCCGTTCGCTGGCCGCGCTGCCGGTGAGCCCGTCGACCATCGAGCCGTGGGTGAAGCGGGAGCTGGAGCTCGAGGACGGCGAGGCGGAGGTCGGCGGCGAGGAGTCACGGCTGCCGCTCGGCGAGGCGAGGTCGCTCGACCAGGCCGACGAGGTCCTCCAGACCGAGCGAGGTGGCACGAAGATCCCGCCCGCGAGCCTGGACCGCGCCGGCCTCGGCTGGGCCGCCAACGACGACGAGCTCGTGCCGCCCGACCCGAACGGCGACGTGGGCGGCGGGTACTTCCTGCAGATGGTGAACGTCGTGTTCGCGATCTACGACGCGAACACCGGCGCGAAGATCGAGGGTCCGCGGGCGATGTCGGACCTCTTCGCCCCGAGCTCCCTCTGCGGCAAACACGACGACGGCGACCCGGTCGTGGTGTACGACGAGTACGCGGGGGTCTGGGTCATCTCGCAGTTCGCCCTGAACTTCAACGCGCCGAAGTTCGCGCAGTGCATCGCCGTCTCGGAGACGAGCGACCCGACCGGCGCCTGGAACGCGTACCAATTCGAGTACCCGAACGAGAACGTGCTGAACGACTACCCCAAGCTCGGCGTGTGGCCGGCCGCGAACAACTCGGCGTACTTCGCGTCGTTCAACCAGTTCCGGTGCACCCCTGCGATCTGTGACTTCGCGTGGCGTGGCGCCGGGGCGGTCGCCTACGAGCGCGACGCGATGATCGCGGGCGCCCCGGCGCAGCAGATCTACGTGAACCTGTTCGGCGAAGATCCCAACGCCGGCGGGCAGCTGCCGGCGGACGCCGACGGCTCGAGCCAGCCGGGCGCGAACGCTCCGAACACGTTCCTGCAGATGGACGCCGACGAGTGGGGCTACCCCGACGACCAGCTCGAGGTCTGGGCGTTCACGGCCGACTGGGCCACCCCAGCCAACTCGACGTTCGAGCACATCGCCGATCTGCCGACCGCGACGTTCAACCCATGGATCTGCGGGGCGCAGCGGACGTTCTGCATCCCGCAGAAGGACTCCAAGAGGAAGCTCGACGCGCTGAACGATCGTCTGATGTTCCGCCTGCAGTACCGCAAGGTGGGCGCGAGCGACGAGCGGCTGGTCGTCGCGCAGACCGTGCGGGCCTCGAAGGGCAAGGCGGGCCTCCGCTGGTACGAGCTGCATGACTCCGGCAGCGGCTGGGCGATCGTGAACCAGGGCACCTATGCCCCGGACAACAAGAAGAGCCGCTGGATGGGCAGCGCGGCCATGGATGCCGACGGCAACATCGCCGTGGGCTACTCGCTGTCGAGCAAGCGCCTCTTCCCGTCGATCGCGATCGCCGGACGCACGGCCGGGGCGCCCGCGAACACGCTCGACCTGGCTGAGCGGAAGGTGTTCGCGGGCCGGGGATCCGAGAAGGGACGGCACGGCCGTTGGGGCGATTACTCCGCCCTGACCGTGGCCGAGGACGGCTGCACGTTCTTCTACACGCAGCAGTACTACAAGAAGACCGGTCAATGGAAGTGGGCGACCCGCATCGTCCGGTTCCGGATCGATCCGGCGGCCTGCGTCGTCTGAGCACTCGCCGGCCGCCTCGACAGGCCCGGGCTCACCCGGGGCCCCTCTCGAGTCGGCCGGTATCCTGTGCCCCCTATGCGCCTGTCGAAGCTGTTCGTGCCCACGCTGCGCGACGATCCGGCCGACGCCGAGATCGCGTCGCACCGCCTCTTGCTCCGGGCGGGCTTCGTCCGGCGCCTGACGGCTGGCGTCTACAGCTACCTGCCCCTCGCCCTTCGGGTCATGCGGAAGGTCGAGGCGATCGTGCGCGACGAGATGGAATCCGCGGGCTCGATCGAGGTGCGCGTGCCGATCGTGCTCCCGGCGGAGCCGTGGAAGAAGACGGGCCGCTGGCAGGCGTACGGCAACGAGGTCTTCAAGCTCGAGGACCGCCATGGGCGCGAGATGATGCTAGGCCCGACCGAGGAGGAAGTCTTCGCGCCCATGGTGGCCGGCGATCTTCCGAGCTATCGCGACCTTCCCGTCAACCTCTTCCAGGTGGAATGGAAGTACCGAGACGAGAAGCGGCCCAGGTTCGGCTTGCTGCGTGGTCGCGAGTTCCTCATGAAGGACGCTTACTCGTTCGATCGCGATGAGCAGGGCATGCGTGAGAGCTACCGCGTCATGTACGAGGCATACGAGCGCGTGTTCGATCGCATCGGGCTCGGGCACGTGATCGTCGACGCCGACCCCGGCACGATCGGGGGCGGCATCAACCACGAGTTCATGGCGCTGGCCGACGTGGGCGAGGACCTGTTCGTGCGCTGCGTGAACGGCGACTATCTCGCCGACACCGAATCGGCCACGCCCCAGGCGCCGCGGCCGCTCCCCGACGCCGAGCTCGAGCCCATGGTCGAGGTCGACACGCCGGGCGCCGCCACGATCGAGCTGGTGGCATCGCAGCTGGGAGTCGACGAGGCCCGGACGTTGAAGAACATCATGTTCGACATCGACGGGCAGATCGTGGCCGTGCTCGTGCCCGGAGACCGCGAGGTGAGCGAGAAGAAGCTCGCCAGGATGCATTTCCCGACGGTCGTGCGGGCGTTCGACGACGACGACTTCGATCGCCGCGGCTATGCCAAGGGTTACGTCGGCCCGCAGGGGTTCGGTGACGACGTCGTGGTGTTCGCCGATCACGCGGTGCGAGCGGGCGCGAACTGGGTCACCGGCGCGAACAAGCCCGACGCGCACGTGACGGGCGCGAACGTCGGCCGCGACTTCCGCGTCGATCGATGGGAGGACCTGGTCGAGATCCGCGTCGGCGACCGGTGCCCGATCGACGGGGGCGAGCTCGAGGTCGGCCGCTCGATCGTGGTCGGGCACATCTATCAGCTGTCGACGACGTACTCGGCGCCGCTCGAGGCGACCTTCCAGGACGAGGACGGGTCCGAGAAGCCCTACATGATGGGGAGCTACGGCATCGGCATCACGAGGATCCTCGCCGCGCTCGTGGAGCAGCACCACGACGAGCACGGCATCGTCTGGCCGAAGCACATGGCGCCGTTCCAGGTCGCCGTGATCATGGCGAACGCCGACGACGAGCCGGTTCGTGCGGAGGCCGAGCGCATCCACGCCGAGCTCCTCGACTGTGGCGTCGAGGCCGTGCTCGACGATCGCGACGAGCGGGCCGGCGTGAAGTTCGCCGACGCCGACCTGATCGGCTATCCCGTGCAGGTCACGGTGGGCAAGCGGGGTCTCGGCGAGGGGTCGGTCGACCTGAAGCTGCGGGCCACGGGGGATCGCTCCAGCGCAACGGTCGAGGCCGCCGTCGAGGCGGCGGTGGACCTGCTCGAGACAGCCCCGTAGGGCGCTGGGTCGGGCGGCGAGGGTCTGTCGGGCCGTTCCCGCAGCTCGGAGCTATACTCGGGCCGTACACGAGTTGACGAAGGGTGTCCGGAGGTGGGCTCGCGCCCACCTTCTCGTTCGTAGGGGAGGGTCGAGCGGTGGACGTGGAAGCGCTGCTGCGGCCCCTCATCGAGGCCGACGGCTTCGAGCTGTACGACGTGACCGAGGGTCGCGAACACGGCCGCGCGGTGCTGCGGGTCGTCGTCGACGGTCCGGCCGGCGTCGACGTCGACACCCTGGCGCACCTCACGGACCGCGTCTCTCGCCACCTCGATGCCGAGGGGTACGGGACCGGGCCGTACGATCTGCAGGTCTCCTCGCCGGGCCTCGAGCGCACGCTGAAGCGGCCCGAGCACTTCCGGCGGGCGGTGGGCGAGCAGGTGAGGTTGAGCACCACGGCGCTCATGGCCGCGTCGACGACCCACACGGGCGAGCTGCTCGGCGCCGACGACGAGGGCATCACGCTCGCCGTCGCGGGCGGCGACCTCCGGGTGCCCCACGCCGACATCCGGTCGGCGCGGACCGTCGTCGACTGGAGCGCCGAACTGAAGAGGAGCAGGGCATGAACGCCGAGATGATCGCCGCGCTGCGGGAACTGGAACGCGAGAAAGGCGTCGCCTTCGAGACGATCCTGCAAGGGCTCGAGGAGGCGATGGCCAGCGCCTACAAGACCTGGTGGAAGCAGGAGAACCCCGACGCCGACGACGACTTCGTGGGGTTCCGAGCCGAGATCGACCCCGAGAGCGGCGACCTGCGCATGTGGAAGCAGGACCTCGAGGAGATCGAGGTGCCGCCGGCCGAGGAGGGCGCCGAGCCGACGCTCGAGATGAGGGTGCTCGGTGAGGAAGAGGTCGAGGTCACCGACGAGTTCAAGGGGCGCATCGGGGCGCAGACCGCCAAGCAGGTGATCTTCCAGAAGCTCCGCGACGCCGAGCGCGAGATGACCTACGAGGAGTTCGCGGGACGCGAGGGCGATGTGGTCACGGGCATCGTGCAGCAGCAGGAACGTCGCTACACGCTGCTCGACCTGGGCAAGGTCGAGGCGCTGCTGCCGCAGGCCGAGCAGGTGCCGACCGAGCCCTATCGCCACGGCGAGCGCCTGAAGGCGTACATCACCGAGGTGCGCAAGGGCTCCAAGGGCCCACAGATCGTGGTGAGCCGGTCGCACCCCGGACTGTTGCGCGCGCTCTTCGCGATGGAGGTGCCCGAGGTCGAGGAAGGCATCGTCGAGATCAGGGCGGTGGCCCGGGAGCCAGGGCACCGTTCGAAGATCGGCGTGCTCTCGAACGAGCCCGGCGTGGACCCCGTGGGCGCGTGCGTGGGCCCGAAGGGCTCGCGCGTCCGGATGGTCGTGAACGAGCTGCGTGGCGAGAAGATCGACGTCGTGCCCTGGTCCGAGAACTCGGCCGAGTTCGTCGCGAACGCGCTGCAGCCCGCCAAGGTCAAGGAGGTGCGCATCGACGAGGCGACGGGCACCGCGATGGTGATCGTGCCCGACTACCAGCTCTCGCTCGCGATCGGGAAGGAAGGCCAGAACGCGCGCCTCGCCGCGCGGCTGACCGGATGGCGCATCGACATCAAGTCGGAGACCCAGGTCGCCGACGAGGCCCGAGCGGCTGCCGCCGCGGCGGCAGAGCCGCCCGCTCCCCCTGCCCCCGAGCCCGAGGCGCCGGAGGGTCCGGAGACGTCCGAGGCATCTGACCCCGCCGAAGCGTCGACTCCTGCCGAAGCGGCGGCTCCCGACACGTCCGAGCCTGCGGAGGCCGAGGTTCCCGCGACTCCTCAGGAGGCTCCGGCGGCGGAGTGACGGTTGTGGCGCCCGGTCCGATCCGGACGTGCGTCGGGTGCCGCGCCCGGGCGGCGAAGGCCGACCTCCTCCGGGTGGTCGTGGGTCGAGACGGGGTATCGGTCGACCCGGCGGCGACGGCGAAGGGTCGGGGGGCGTACGTGCACCGCGATGCCGCATGTCTCGAGGCCGCGAGCCGGCCCGGGGTGCTGGGCAGGGCGTTGCGAACGGGGCTTGGCCCCGATGAAGTCGGTAGGCTGATGAACGATATCGAGCGGACGAGCGGATAGGAGCGGCGTGAGGGTCCACGAGCTGGCGAAAGAGCTCGGCGTCACCAGCAAGGAGCTGCTGGGAACGCTGGAGCAGATGGGCGTTGCGGGGAAGTCCGCCTCCTCCAGCGTGCCCGAGGACCTCGTGCCACGGCTCCGGGCATCCGGAGGCAGGGTGACCGAAGCCCCCAAGCGCAGGGAGGTGCTCGAGCCGCCCCCCCAGCCGCGCAAGCCGAAGGCCGCGCGGAAGAAGTCCCCGTCCACGGCACCCGAGGCAGCTGCGGCGCAGGCGGAAGCCCCGGCCCCGGCGGAGGCCGTGCCTGCCGGATCCGCAGCTGCGGCCCCTGCCCCGGCAGCCCCCGCCCCGGTCGAACCTGCCGTGCAGCCGCCGCCCGAACCTGCCGCGGCCGCAGCGCCCCCCGGGCC
>JBOGVO010000185.1:0-5596 GCA_050692855.1 Actinomycetota bacterium
GGGCCGCGGCCGCGGTCGCCGTGGGCCTCGTCGCGCTGGCGTTCGTGCTCGCCGGGCGTCGTCCAGGGCGTCGTCGCGGCCGGGGCGCGGGCGGCGGGGACGACGTCGTGCCCGAGCGCGCGTAGGCCCGCTCCTCAGCCGCCGGCCCGTTCCCTGCCCCCTTCGTTCCAGCGGGCAAGCGGCGACAGGATCGCATCACGACTCGTTCGAGGCGTCTCGAGCCTCTCGAGCACCTTCCGGGCACCTGCCCGTGCCGGTCCGGCACGAGCGCGATCCCCATCGCGACGGAGGGCCTCGGCCCGCATGGCCAGGGCTCGAGCGAGCCACGCCGTCCATCCGAGTCCGCGCCAGCGTTCGACGGCCTCGTGGAACGACGCCGCCGCCTCCTCGTTCCCTCCCTCCCGCAGCGATGCCAGCCCGTGGTTCTCTGCCTCGATCGCCTCCACCACGACGCCAAATCCCGGACGTCGGCCTGAACGTGGGGTGCGGCCCGACAGGAGCAGGGCTTGATCGCGAGCGGCCCGCGCGACCGAGAGGGTGCCGCCGGCGCCCGCTGCACGGGCGAGGGCGACGGCGTCACCGAGAGCCTCGGCCGCCGCGTCCATCCTTCCCGATCCGAGCGCCGCGCGCCCGATCAGCAGCACCCCCACCGGCTCGATGAGCCGCGCGCCGCTCTCCCCGGCCGCGACGGTTCCGGCCTCGGCCGGCTCGCGGACCCGGCTCCAGGACCCTCGGTCGAGCAGCATCTCCGCGCCGATCAGCTCGGCTTCCAGCATCTCGGTGCTCGCGCCGAACCCTGCCAGCGCGCGACGGCACGTGGCCAGTCGCCGCGCGGCACCGCGTGGGTCTCCCGAGCGCATCGCCGCCCGCGCTTGCGCAGCTCGTCCCAGGGCGAGGACGCGAGCCGAGTGGATCTCCCGCCCGAACGCCACGACCGCCGCCGCCGCGTGAGCTCCCTCGGTGGGGGGGCGCGCCGCCGCCGCAGCCAACGCCTCGATGAGCAAGGTGTCCGCTTCGGCGTAGCGATCCCCGGCAGCGATCGTGATCGGCCGCGCCTCCCGCATGATGGCGATGGCGTCGTCATGCTCTCCGCAGTAGTAGCGGTAGTAGCCGAGGGTGCGGAGCAGCTCCGCTCGCGATCGGAGGTCGCCTTCGCCTTCGACGAGCTGCTTCGCCTCGCGGTACCAGCGGTGGAACTCCTCGCCCCCGATCGTGCTGAGCATGTACGCGAGGTCCTGAGCGGCGATCACTCGGCCCAGGCGGTCTCCCGCCTCCACGAAGAGCCGGTACGCCGTGCGCAGGTGCTCCAGTCCCCGCGCGTAGTCCGTCCTGGTCGAGACCTCGGAGAGTCGATGGGTCGCCCACGCCTCGCCCGACACGTCGCCGGCAGCCTCGAAGGCGGAGAGGGCTCGCTGCAACAGCTCGCCGGCCCGGGCATCGTCCCCCACGTCCGATTCCACACGCCCGAGTGCCACGAGCGCCCGGGCACCCAGCTGCTCGTCACGGATCCGGTCGGCCAGCTCCAGTGCCTGCCTGGCCGCCTCCCGTGCCTCATCGTGGCGCCCTAGCTCGATCAGACACTCCGCGCGTCCGATGGCGTGGCGAGCGCGCAGCTCTGGGTCGACCTCGTCCGCAGCCGCTGAGTCCACCTCGGCCGCCCGGGCGTACAGCGACTCGGCCGCCAGGGCCTGATACTGCAGCGTCTCGTCCGCCCACCTTCCGAGGTAGAGCGACGCCGACCGAGCCAAGCCGTCTGGAGCCTTCGCCGCGGTCTTCGACCGCGAGAGGCGCCAGGCTTCCGAGTAGTGGTTCGCCAGGTCGTCGACGGGCTCGCGCGGCAGGTTCGCGTCGTGCAACAGCCACCTGGCGACCTCGAGGTGCAATCGGGTGCGTTCCTCGCGAGGCAGCGAGCCGTATGCGACGTCGCGGATCAGGGCGTGCTTGAAGACGTACTCGTTCGAGCCTTTCGCGTGGGAGCCGCGGCGCCGACGAAGCAGGTCTCGAGAGACCAGGCTGCGCAATGCCGTACGAACGTCGGCTCCGGGAGCCAGCCGACCGAGGAGCCGGTCCCAGGCGATCTCGCCGGAGACCGAGGCGCATTGCAACACCCGCTTCTCCTCCGGCGGCAAGCCGTCCAACCGGGCGGCGATCATCGCCCGTACCGTCGTCGGGACGCGATCGAGCATATCGGGGTCGGCGACGATCCACCCCGAGGCGGTCGAGACGAGCGCTCCCGCTTCCACGAGCATGCCCAGGCTCTCTTCGAGGAACAGCGGATTGCCGCCCGCCCGCGTGACGATCCGGCGGAGCTCCGGGGTGAACGACTTCTGCCCCAAGGCAAGGCTGGCCAGCTCACCCATCGCGTCCTCCGGGATCGCATCGAGCTCGATCCGCGTCACGGCCCCCAGGCGCCGGTGGTGTGTCTCCGACCGCGTGAGGCCAACCATCAGGATCGGTCCGGTCCAGGGGTGAGCGCCCACGGACCCCAGCGCGTCGACCACGGCCGGATCCGCCCAGTGGAGGTCGTCGAGCACGACGACGACCGGACGTTCGTGCGCGAGACCCTCGATGACCGTTCGGGCCGCAGCGAGAGCATCCTCGGTGCCTCGCGACCCGTGGGTCTCGGGGCGATCGCCGACCCCGAGGAGGAGCGACAGCCCTCGCGTCAGGTGGCGGGTGTTGCCACCGGTCGCCACTCGCTTCACGAGCGCCTGGATCCGTCGACCGCCGGCCTTGGTGAGGGATCCGGGCACGACACCGGCGATCTCGCCGATGGCGGCGGCCAGTGGCGACAGCGCCACGTTCGTGCCGTAGGCCGTCGCTCGCCCGGCGAGGACCAACAGGTCGGGATTGCGCTTCGTGAACTCCGAAGCCAGCCGGGTCTTGCCCGCGCCCGGCTCGGCGCTGACGATCACGACACGCGCTCGGCCGTCCTTCTGCACGGCGCGAAGCTCCGCGGACAACCGCTCGAGCTGACTCTCACGATCGACGAACTCGGACCCGATGGACGGAGTGGCCCGGCCACCCGGGAACGCGGTCCGGGGCGCCCGGGCTTCGTACGCCGCCACCGGCCGCGGCTTGCCGTGGGCGGTGTACAAGCGTCGGGGACCGTAGCGGATCGCGTGCCTCGTCCGGCTCCAGGTGTGCTCCTCGACCAACACGGTGCCCGGTGGAGCCAGGTCGGCCAGGCGAGAGGCGGTGTTGACGACGTCTCCGACCACGGCGATCCCGGACGCCTCCGGGGCCGGGCCGACCATCACCTCTCCCGAGTTGACCCCCGAATGCACCTCGGGGATCGCGAGGCCCGAGCGGCCCTCGTTCAGCTTGCGGATGCGATCGCGCACGGCCAGGGCGGCGCGCACGGCGCGTTCGGCGTCGTCCTCGTGCGCCGTGGGAACCCCGAACACCGCCATGAAGCCATCGCCGAGCACCTGTGGCACGGTGCCCCCGTGATCCTCGATCACCCGCTGGAGATCGGCGATCGTGGGCCGGATGAAGGAGAAGACCTCCTCGGGGTCCAACGACGCCGCGAGGGCCGTGTACCCGGTCAGGTCGGTGAAGAGCAGGGTGACGAGCTTGCGCTCTCCACGGGTCTCACTCACGTGGCTCTTACGCCGTTGCTGGCTTCGTGTCGGTCGTTCCCACCTTGATGGTGTGGACCCCTGGGACGTTGCGGAGGCGCTCGATCGCGTCCTCGAGGCCAGGCATGTCGTCGGCCCCCAATTCCACCAGCAACGGGAACCGTCCGATCACACGCGAGCCGCCGACGAAGGGGTCGAGGTTCCCGAACTCCGCGGCGATCGCCTCGAGGACCGTCTTCGGTTGGACGTTCGTCCGGACCCGGCAGATCGCGCAGTAGCGCGGGCTCTTGCGCTTGGGGCCTCTGGGCGCGGCCGGCGCGCCGTGGACGGCGCCCTCGGTCGAGTAGTCGGACTGCACGCCGGCGTCGAACAGCGTCGTCCCGGTGAAGTCGACGAGACCCTCGAGGGTGTCGGCCGCGAAATGGACGAAGCCGGCGAAGTCCTCCCCGTCGAACAACGAGGCGAAGAACACCGGGCCCTCGTCGGTGTTGACGTGTTCTGTGAGGGCCTCGATCACGGCCGATGGCTCCGTCGGACCGCCCTCGTGCAGGAAGACGAACCCATGGACTCCTGTGTACTTTCCAGGCACGTTGACCTCCTCGTTCCGGCGGGCAACAACCGGGGGGTACGGTCACTCTGACCGGCGCTCCCACGCCTGGCAAGGCTGCTGAAAGGTCACCATGGCAGCGGACCCGACCGATCCGGTGACGACGGTCACGGTCGTGTCCCCCGGCTGTGTGTCGGGTCGTCCCCTGGAACGCCCCGAGAAATCGGCCGCCTTGGGGATCGACCCGCAGGGGATCGAGCGGGTAGCCTTCGCATCCCCTGGTGCACCGGCCCCGTTCGAGGCACCGACTCTCCCTCGCACTTCCCTCCGCGCGACGACGTGTCGTGCGGCCTGGTCTCGTCGATCGGTGCTGGAGGGTCAGGCATGCAGGAGGTCGCCCGCGTCGTGCTCGCGCTCGAGGCGAACGACGTCGCCGAGGAGGTGATGCACTTCCTCGATCGCAGCGGCGCAGCGCGCGTCGTCGGAACGGCCGCCGACGACCGTCAGCTCGCCGAGGCGGTCCGCCAGCTCGAGCCCGATGCCGTGGTGGCCCACCCGTCCTTGATCGCGCCCGGAGCCCTGCGCGGACCGGCGGTGCTTGCGCTCGACACGCGCGAATCGGTTGCGTCGCTGCGCGCCGCGATCCGCGTCGGGGCGCGCGGCTTCTACCTGTGGCCGGGCGAGCGAGACGCCCTCGCGGATGCCGCCGCGGCCACGATCTCGACGGACGAGCTCGGTGAGAAGCGGGCCACCGTCGTGGCCGTGCACGGCGCCCGTGGCGGCGTGGGAGCCACGTTCGTCGCGACCCATCTCGCGCAGGCGTTCGCCCGACGCGCGATGGGATGCGTCTTGATCGACGGCGATCCCACCTACGGCGACGTCTCGGCCGCGACAGGAGTGCCCGCCGATGTGCACACGATCGCCGACCTGCTCCCGCTCGTGCCGGAGCTCACCCCCGCCCACCTCGACGACGCGTTGTGGGCGCACGCGGCGGGGTTCCGCGTACTGGCGGCGCCCGACCCGGAGCGAGCCTCCGCAGTGGCGCCCGGCGACCTCGCCCGGGTCCTGCAGGTGACCGCCTCGTGCTCCGACGCGGTGGTGGTGTCGGTGCCCCGAGAGCTCGGTGGTCTCACGACCGCAGGGCTCGCCGGGGCCGACCGGGTGCTCGAGGTGCTCTCGCTCGACATGCTGTCGTTCCGAGCGGCGACGCGGGCGCTCGAAGCCTTTCAACCACTGCGGCTGAGCGCTCGCATCGGGTTCGTCGTGAACCGCGCCGCACGGAGCGAGGTCACCCCGGGCGACGTCGAGCGGGTGTTCGGCGCCGAGCCACTCGCCGTCGTGCCGTCCGATCGATCCGTGCCGCGCGCGCAGGACCGGAGCCGCCTGGTGCCGCAGCGGGGGCGCGTCGGCCGCGCGTTCGCGAAGCTCGCCGAGCGCGTGCTCGAACCGGGTGAGGCCGCATGAGCGC
>JBOGVO010000186.1:0-15117 GCA_050692855.1 Actinomycetota bacterium
CCGACCCGCCCGTCATGCTCATGGACGAGCCGTTCGCGGCGGTCGACCCGATCGTGCGAGGACGACTGCAGGACCAGTTCCTCGAGATCCAGGAACGGTTGCGCAAGACGATCGTGTTAGTGACCCACGACGTCGACGAAGCGATCAAGCTGAGCGACCGCATGGCGATCCTGAACATCGGCGGCGTGCTCGAGCAGTTCGCGCCGCCCGAGACCGTGCTGCGCGAGCCCGCGAACGACTTCGTGCGCGAGTTCGTCGGCGCCGAACGGGGCCTCAAGCGGCTCGCGCTGATCGAGGTCGGAGACATCGAGGTGGAGGACGGTCCGGTCGTCGCGCCGAGCGCGAGCGCCGACGAGGCCCGGGGCGCGATCGATGTCGCCGGCTTCGGATGGGTCAGCGTGGTCGACGACGGCGAGTTGCTCGGGTGGGTCGATCACGCCGCCCTCGAAGGGTGTGCGACGGCGGGCGAGGCGACGGCGAGACCGTTCAGCGCGTACGTGACCGCTCGTGATTCGCTCCGCCAGGCGTTGGATTCGATCGTGACCTCTCGCACGGCGGTGGCGGTGGTGGTCACCGAGGGTCAGCACTACCGCGGCATCCTCACGCTCGAGCGCATCTCGAAGGAGATCGTCGCGTGAGCGCGTCAGCGTTCCTCGCCGGCCCGCTCGCGCAGACCGACACGCAGCCGTTGCTGCGATGGGAGTGGGTGACCGACAACATCGACGAGATCGCGTCCCGCGGCGCCCAGCACTTCTGGCTCACGGTCGTCTCGGTCGTCGTCGCGTTGGTGATCGCGTTCCCGCTGGCGGTCCTCGCGCACCGCCGCCGGTGGGTGATCCAGCCGATCACGTGGGTCTCGAGCCTGCTCTACACGATCCCGGCGCTGGCGCTGATCTCGCTGTTGCTGCCGATCACGGGGCTCTCGCTCACGACGGTCGCGATCCCGTTGATCAGCTACAACCTGCTGATCATCTTCCGGAACACGCTCTCGGGTCTCGACGGGGTCGACGACGACGTGCTCTATGCCGCCCGGGGCATGGGCTTCACAGAGCGCCAAGTGCTCTGGCGGGTGCACGTGCCGCTCGCGATGCCGGTGATCATCGCCGGCGTGCGCATCGCGACGGTGTCCTCGATCGGCCTCGTCACGATCGCCGCCCTGATCGGCCGCGGCGGGTTCGGGCAATTCATCCTGCTCGGGATGAACACGTTCTTCTGGACGCCGCTGGTCGTCGGCGTGGTGCTTTCGGTGGCGTTCGCGTTCGCGGCCGACTTGCTGCTGCTCGGGTTCCAGCGACTGACGATGCCGTGGGCCCGTGGGACCGGGGCCCGAACGGTGGGCACGTGAACGGGTTCTGGGAAGGCCTGCAGTGGTTGGTGGCCAACGAGCACTGGTCGGGCACCGACGGCATCCCCAACCGGGTTTGGGAGCACGTGCAGGTGTCGCTCATCGCGCTCGTGATCGCGGCCGCGATCGCGGTGCCCTTGGGTCTGTGGGTGGGGCACTCCCGCCGAGGGCAGTTCGTCACGGTGCAGCTCTCGAACGTCGGGCGGTCGATACCGTCGCTCGCGGTCCTCGGGATCGCGTTCCTGCTCACCGTGAAGCTCCAGCCGACCCTGGCGTTCGGGTTCCCGCCGGTGGTGATCGCGCTCACGGTGCTCGCGATCCCGGTGATCCTGATCAACACGTACGTGGGGATCCAGCAGGTCGATCCCGACACGGTCGAGGCCGCGCGCGGCATGGGCATGAGCGGCCGGCAGATCCTGTTCGGCATCGAGCTGCCGTTGGCAGCGCCGCTGATCCTGACGGGACTCCGCCTCTCGGCGGTGCTGATCGTGGCGACCGCGGGACTCTGGGCGCTCACCGCCGGCGGCGCTCTCGGCCGCTATATCGTGGACGGATTCGCTCTGCAGGAGACCGATCGGGTCGTCGCCGGGGCGATCCTGATCGCGGCCCTCGCCATCGTCGTCGACGTGGTTTTCACCGTGCTGACCCGCGTGCTCTCGCCGCGGCTGCGATCGACAACCCGGGCCACGACCTCCGGGCGGCGGCTGTCCGAGCGCGCGCCGGTGTGAGGCCGGTTGCGGCTTCCTGCGCACCGCAGCTGCATCGGTGTGGTGCAAAGGACACCCCTTGATAGGGTCGCGGTTCACGTCCTGAAGGGGGGATGGACGCCCCACGACCTTCGATCGGAGGGATACCCATGCGGAAGCACCGCATGTTCGTCCTCGGGGCGAGCCTGCTGGCGCTGGCGCTCTTCGCGTCTGCGTGCAGCGACTCGGGTGGGGACGGCACCGGCGACGACGGCGATACCGGCACGAGCGCGGCCGCCCCGAAGGGCGAGCTGACGGTCGGTGTCTCCGGCGCGTTCCCCGAGAACCAGATCGTTGCCGAGATGTATGCCCAGGTACTCGAGAACGCGGGCTACACGGTGAACCGGGAGCTCAACCTCGAGAACCGCGAGATCAGCGATCAGGCCCTCGAGTCCGGGGACATCGACCTCAAGCCGGAGTACACGGGCTTCGCGCTCGGGTTCTGGGACCCCAAGGCGACCACGAACGGCTCGCCCGAAGATGTGGCGGCGGCGCTCGCGACAGCTGCCGAGGCGAAGGGCCTCGTCACGTACGCCATCTCGCCGGCGAACAGCACGAACGTGTTCGTGACGCTGCCGAGCACGGCCGAGGACCGAGGACTCACCGACCTGTCGAGCGTGGCGCCGGTCGCTGGCGACCTCTCGCTCGGCGCGCCGGCGGACTGCGCCGATCAGCCCTTCTGCCTGCCCGGCCTGAAGGAGATCTACGGCATCGAGTTCGGCGAGGTGCGTCCGCTCGACCCGGGCGGCAAGAAGACGATCGCCGCCCTCGATTCCGGCGCGGTCGACATCGCCGAGTTCTTCTCCCTCGACCCGACGATCACCGACAAGGGATACGTCGTGCTCACCGACGACCAGAACCTGCAGGCCAACGGCAACTTCGTGCCGTTGGTCCGCGAGGACGTCGCGAGCGACGAGCTCGGGACGCTGCTCGACAGCGTGACCACGACGCTCACGGACGACAACATGCGGGAGATGGTCGGCCAGGTCCAGAACGAGCAGCGCGACCTCGGCGAGGTTGCGTCGGAGTACCTGACCGGCGCCGGCATCTTGTAGTCCCAGCGTCGGGACGGCGCAGCTCCTCGCATCCCGAGAGTGGCGGGCCTTCGGGCCCGCCTCTCGATCGCAGGGCATGGCTCAGGCGCAGGGGCCGACGTCGACCGTCACGCCGCGATGGTCGGAACCGTTGACTGCGAACGTGCCGGGATCGGCCGCACACCAGGTCGGGTCGACGAACACATGGTCGATCCGGAGCAGCAGCGTGGACCACCAGCCGCCGACGTAGGTCGTCCGGCCGGCCACGCCCGCCCGCATCGCGTCGACGAGCGCATCGTCCATCGTCCGGTAGCTCACGGCGCGGTCGCTCATGTTGAAGTCGCCCGCCACGACTGCGGGCCGCTCCTCGGCTCGGACGGCCGCGAGGAGATCCTCGGTGAACCGTCGCTGCTGCGCGAAGCTCGTCTCGCGGAGCGGGTTCAGCGCGTGCACCAGATACAGCACGAACGGCGACTCCGGCGCGTCGACGTTCAGCCGCATCACGCGCGCGAATCGGAAGCCGGGATCGTCCAGCTCGAGCATGGGGAACCGCGACCACACGGCGAGCCCGCCTCCTCGGACCGAGGAGTCGAGCCCTGCCGATGCGGCTTCCGCCGTCATGGTCTGCAGGAACCCGCCGTCGGGGAGCTCGACCGCCGCGACGACGTCGGCATCGTGACCGAGGAGCGAGCTCGGGGCCTCGATCGGCGTGGCGTTCGCGTCCCACACGTTGGCCATCACGACCCGGACCGCCGGATCGGGCGGGGGGATCGAGCGAGGGAGCCGCGGTCCGATCACCGCTGTCGCGCAGACCGCGAACACCGATGCACCGGTGATCAGAGGTAACGCTCGCCTGGTGACGACGGCCAGGATCGCGGTCGAGACGATCGCGGCGAGCCCCACGAGCGGCAGGCCTACGGCCACGGCGTCCACGCGTCCTCCCACGTCGCGAACCGCGAACCACAGCCACGGCAGGCCGATCGCGAGCGCGACGGCAAGGACACGCCGGAGCGCGCGAGGGCCGGGGAGGGCGGGGTTCACGGCGACAGAGCCTATCCGCGGGTTCCGCCCGATGTGGGAACCTTCCCGCCATGAGCGAGGCGCCGGACTTCCGTATCGAGCAGAGCGAGCTCCGTGGGGAGGACGAGTTCACCGAGTTCACGACCACCGACCTGCCCTACTATTCCGACTGGCACGGCTCGTTCGAGAAGCTGCCGTGGGCGACCGACGACGAGTCGCTGCTCGCCGCGGGAGCCGACGTCGCGATCGTGGGCGCGCCCCTCGACGAGGGCGTCTCGTCGCGGCCGGGCGCGCGGTTCGGCCCTCGCGCGATCCGCATGGCGCCGACCGCCTGGGGCACCGATTCCGCCTGGTCGATCCAGCTCGATGTCGAGCCCTATGAGCATCTGACGGTCGTCGACGCGGGCGACGCACCGATCGTGCCGACCCGGTTCACGAGGGCGCTGCGGGTGATCCACGAGAAGGTGTTCCGCGTCGCCGAGGCGGGCGCGATCCCCATCGTGCTCGGCGGCGACCACTCGATCACGTTCCCCAGCGCCGCTGCCGTGGCGAGGCATCGATGGCCCCGGAAGGTCGGCATCGTGCACTTCGACGCTCACGCCGACACCGGAGCCGATCAATGGGGGAACCTGTACGGCCACGGCGAGCCGATGCGCCGCTTGATCGAGGAAGGCTGGATCGACGGTCGGAACTTCGTTCAGGTCGGCCTCCGCGGTTACTGGCCCGACCGAGAGACGTTCGACTGGATGCGCGAACGGGAGCTCCGGTGGCACACGATGACCGAGATCGAGGAACGAGGCACCGAACGGGTGGTCGCCGACGCGATCGCCGAAGCGCTCGACGGCCCGGACTGCATCTACCTGAGCGTCGACATCGACGTCGTCGACCCGGGCATGGCGCCCGGCACCGGCACCCCGGAAGCGGGGGGCATGCTCGCTCGCGAGCTGCTGCGCGCCGTGCGTCAGATCGTCGGTCAGGTAGACCTCGCCGGGATGGACGTCGTCGAGATCTCGCCGCCCTATGACCACGCGGAGGTCACGGCCATCCTCGCCCATCGCACCGTGATGGAGGCGATCAGCGCCCTCGCAGCCGGTCGCGCGAATTCCGCATAGGGCGGATCCGCCGGTACGCTTGACGCCATGTGCCGAAGCATCAAGACCCTGCGCAGCGTCGACGAGCCCGCCACCGACGAGGAGATCCGCGCCGCCGCCCTGCAGTACGTTCGGAAGGTGAGCGGCTATCGCCAGCCCTCGCGCAAGAACGAGGAAGCGTTCTCCCGGGCGGTGGAGGCGGTCACCCGCGCGTCCAAGTCGCTGCTCGACGACGTGAGTCCGGCCGGCACGGCCTCGTAGCCATGCTGCCGCTCGATCCCGCGCCCGGCGACATGCGCGCGATGGGCGAGGCCGCGCTGGACTACCTGATCGGGTTCATCCACGGCCTCGACGACGCGCCCGCCGAGGCGACCGACGGCGCCCCTGAGGTGGCGCGTGAGCTGCGAGCGGCGCCTCCGGAACGCGGCGGCGACTTCGATCGCCTGTTCGACGACGCGCAGCGCGCGATCGCCGCAACCTATGAGTTCGCCGGCCCCGGATACCTCGCCTACATCCCCGGCGGCGGCCTCTACACGGCCGCGCTGGCCGACTTCATCGCGCAGGGGGTCAACCGCTACGTGGGTCTGTGGCAGCCGAGTCCCGCCGCCGTGCAGATCGAGGAGAACGTCGTGCGGTGGCTCTGCGACGTCTTCGACTATCCGGCCGGTTCGCAGGGGCTGCTGCTGTCGGGCGGCTCGATGGCCAACCTCTCCGCGATGGTGACCGCGCGGCACGCGAAGCTCGGGGAGGACTTCCTCGACGGCACGTACTACGTGAGCGAGCAGGCGCACGCGAGCGTCACCAAGGCCGCGACCATCGCCGGGTTCTCGAGGCGGAACCTCCGCCTCGTGCCGACCGATGCCGAGCTGCGGATGGATCCCGAGGCCCTGCGTGCGCTCGTGCGAGAGGACCGGACGGCCGGGCTCCGCCCGTTCCTGGTGGCGCCCAGCGCCGGCACGACGAACACGGGTGCGATCGACCCTCTCGATGAGATCGCCGACATCGCCGCCGGCGAGGACCTGTGGATGCACGTCGACGGCGCCTATGGCGGGTTCTTCCGGCTCACGGATCGGGGACGCGCTGCCTTCGCCGGCATCGAGCGCAGCGATTCGGTGACGCTCGACCCGCACAAGGGCATGTTCCTGCCCTACGGCACGGGAGGGCTCGTCGTGCGCGACGGGCAGGCTCTGCGCGACGCCCACTACGAGGGCGCCGCCTACCTGCAGGATCTGCCGCCGACCGGTGAGCTGCCGAACTACAGCGAGCATTCGGCCGAGCTCTCGCGCGACTGGCGCGGCCTGCGCGTGTGGTTCCCGCTGCGGCTGCACGGGGTCTCGGCGTTCCGCGAGGCGCTCGACGAGAAGCTCGATCTCGCCCAGATGCTCGACGAGGCGCTCGAGGCCGATCCGAACGTCGAGGTCTGCTGGCACCCGCAGCTGACCACGGTGTCGTTCCGCCTCGCTGGCCCCTGGGAGGGGGAGGCCGACGACGAGCGACAGGCGGAGTTCCTGCGGCGCATCAACGCCTCGAAGCGTGTGTTCCTCTCGTCGACGCGGATCCACGGGCGCTACGTGCTGCGGGTGTGCATCGTCTCGCACCGCACGCACCGCGACCGCATCGACGAGTGCATCGAGATCGTGGCGAAGGCGGCCGCGGAGCTCGCCGCGTAGGGCGGCCGGCCGATGCCCGAGATGCCGGAGGTGCAGGCGCTCGCGGAGCGGCTCGACGAGGTGCTCGCCGGCGCCCCGCTCGAGGCGCTCGACATGCTGCAGTTCAGCTCGCTCAAGACGTATGCGCCCAAGCCTGCGGAGGCGATCGGAGGCACGATCGAGCGGGTCACCCGTCGCGGGAAGTACCTGGTGCTCGAGCTCGGTGGCGGCCTGCGGTTGCTCGTGCACCTCTCGCAGGGCGGGCGCATCGACGTCGAGGCCCCGCCGAAGTCGACGAAGCCTCGCGGCGCCGTGCTGCGCATCCGGGCGCACGATCGTCCGAGCGCGCTGGTCAAGGAGTTCGGCAAGGAGCGCAAGGCCGGCTGGTGGGTGCTCGCCCCCGGAGACGACGGCCCGCTCGAGCGACTCGGTCCGGAGGCCGGGAGCCCGCACGCCGACGAGCTGTTCCGCACCGGCGAGGACGCCCGGCGGGTGCACACGATCCTCCGCGACCAGCGAACCGTGGCCGGCGTCGGCCGCGGCTACAGCGACGACATCCTGCACAGGGCGAAGCTCTCGCCGTACGCCGTGCTCGCCAAGCTCACCGACGACGAGCGGGAACGCCTGATCCGATCGACGCACGCGATCCTCGACGACGCGCTCGAGGTGGAACGGAAGCGGCAGGGCGGGTTGCCCACGAAGATCGGGGACCACTTCACGGTGCACAACCATGCAGGCGAGCCGTGCCCCTTCTGTGGCGCCGACCTGCGCCGGGTGAGCTACGAATCGCACGAGGTCACGTACTGCCCCGACTGCCAGACCGGCGGGAAGGTCCTCGCCGACCGCCGGATGAGCCGCCTGCTTCGGTAGCGTGGTCGGGCGGTCACGGCCGACCACTCAGGATCGTCGCCGCATGCGTCGACTACTCGGTGCTCGCACTCATCGTGCTCGGCATGGTGTTCAAGCCGGGCGCCTAGACGCCCGCTCGGCCGTGCGCAGACTCACCTCGGAACACGCAGCACGCCTCGATCCGACGACCACATCGCATACGGAGCATCGGTGAGGTCGGCGAGCTCGAGGAGCACGGCGTCGTAGTTCACGCGCCAACCGGCGAAGTCACGCCACGCCTGGTCGCGGTCGGTCCGGATCGCCACGCCCGCTGCGGCCAGATCGTCCATCGCGTCGTCCCATTCCTGTCGCGTGATCGAGATCGGGTCGCCCGGCACCGCCTCGTGATCGAAGGCGATGCCGAAGCTCACGGCGATGCGTCGCAGCGACAGGTACCCGGCCCGGATGCAGATGTCGGCTTGCACGTCGTGCGGAACGGCGATGCTCGAGACCGTGAGCGCGGCGGCGTCGAGCACGGCGCCTGCGGCCGTGGCCCAGGAGTGGTCCGCCTGTGGCGACCGGAAGAACACGAGCGCCGAGAACGAGGTGTGCGTCTCCTCGATGTCGACGAACCACCGTTCCCACTCAAGCCAGACCTCATGGAGCTCCGACATGCGCTCGAGTCGCCAATAGCGCAGCACCATCTCGATGCCGGACGGCGGCTCGCCGGCGCGCACCGCGAGCGCCGTCACGCCCTGCTCCCGGCGTGAGAACGCCCCGTTGATGGTAGGCAGATAGGTGATCAGCAATGCCAGCAGGAACAGGCCGATCGCCGCTTCGGTGAACGAGACCACCATCAGCCAGAAGGTCGTGGGCCGCAGGAAGCCGAGCGTGAACAGCGAAGAGCCGCTCAGCTCGAGGGCCACCGTCGTGCTGGTGGCTCCGTCGAGGCCCCAGAAGATGGCCGCGTATCCGAGGAACGCGAGAGCGATCCATGTGACCAGCAGCCCGAGCATGCCGATGGGGGCGAAGGTGGCGAGCACCCGGTCGCGGCGCTCGTACGACATCGAGGCCGGCGTGGCCAGGTCGTAGGCCCGACGGAGCACACCGAAGACCGTCCGCGTGATCAGGGACGACGCGTGACGGGGGATCACCACGGTCTTGACCGCAGAGATCACGGAGGAGGCCACGAGCCCCAGGCCGATCGCGACCGAGACGATACGGAGCGCCAGTTGCATCGTGACGATGCTGCCAGACGCCGAGCGGGCTCGCTCGCGTCAGTGCCGGTCAGGCCTCGACGGGAACGGGAACCACCTCGCCGTGTTCCCGCTCGACGACCGTGTCGCGGCCCGGGATGAACCGATTCGCGATGACCGCCGCCGCGAGCAGCGCGAGGCCGGCGACCACGAGCGCGAGACGGAAGCCGCTCAGGAACGCGTCGCCGAACGCCCGGCCGACCGCGGCCGCTTGCTGCGGGTCGAGCCCGAGCGCGTTCACGTCGAGCTGTCCGTGTCCGGCGGCCGAGGTGATCGCGGTCTGCTGCTGCGACGAGAGACCGAGGCCGGCGAGGCTCGGCCCGAGCACGCTCTCGAGCTTCGTGAACAGGATCGTGCCGAGCAACGCGATGCCGAACACCCCGCCGACCTCACGGCTCGAGTTCGTCGTCGCCGAGCCCAGCCCGGCTCGCTGCGGTCCCACGGCATTCATCACCGCGGCCGTCATGGGCGCCATCGTCGCGGCCATGCCGTGCCCCATGATCGTGAAAAGCACGGCCATGACCCAATACGGAGTGTCAGGCGTGAGACGCGAGAGCCCGATGAGCCCGCCGCCCGCGAGGATCAAGCCGTAGGTCATCGGCGCCCGTGATCCGTGCTTCGAGGCGTATCGGCCCGCGTACGGGGCGGTGACGACGATCATCAAGGTCATCGGCAGGAACCGCAGCCCGGTCTCGAACGCCGTGTAGCCGCGCAGGAACGGGTTCTGCATGAACAAGCTGAGGAAGAAGAACGTCGCGAACATGCCGAGCGAGACCGAGAACGCCACGATGTTGCCCGCCGTGAAAGCCGGGATGCGGAAGAACGCGAGCGGAAGCATCGGGTGGGTGGTGCGGTGCTCCCACACGAGGAACCCGAGGCCGAGCAGTGCTCCGGCTGTGAGGCCGCCGACGATGCGCGGGTCGCTCCATCCGAGTTGGTTCGCCTCGATCAGGGCGTAGGTGAAGCCGAACAGTGAGCCGGTGCCGAGGAGCAGTCCGCCGATGTCGAGCCTGCGGGCCTCGTCGGAGCGGGATTCCCGCACGGTGCGCACGGCCACGGCGAACGCCACGATGCCGATCGGCACGTTCAGGAAGAACACCGACTCCCAGCCCAGGTGCTCGACCATGTAGCCGCCCAGGGTGGGTCCGATGGCGAGCGCCAGACCCGACACGCCGGCCCACAGCCCGATCGCCTTCGCCCGCTCCCGTGGCGGGAAGGTCACGGTGAGGATCGAGAGGGTGCCGGGCATCAGGAGCGCGGCGCCGATGCCCTGCATGGCCCGCGCGCCGATCAGCTGAGCGCTGTCGGACGACAGCGCACAGGCGAGCGACGAGAGGGTGAAGACCGCGAGGCCGGTGAGGAACATGCGCTTGCGTCCGTACCGGTCGCCGAGGATGCCGCCGGTGAGCAGCAGCGACGCGAGCGCCAGCACGTACCCGTCGACGATCCACTGCAGGTCGGAGATGCTCGCCCCGAGCTCGCGGTTGAGCGTGGGCAACGCCACGTTGACGACGGTGTTGTCGATCATCACCATCGCGAGCGCGAAGCACATCGTGAGCAGCACGACGACCTTCTCTCTCGCGTCGTTGCCTTCGAATCCGAACAGACCCACGGACGCTCCTTCTACGATTCGATCTCTACGATTCGATCAGGCCGGCGGGCGCGGCATCACGCTCGTAACCCATCTCGCGGCCGCGTTGTTCCCGCCGTCCGGGATCAGGTGAGCTTGCGGTACAACCGGATCGACAGTGGAACGAAGACGATCAGCAGGCCTGCGATCCACAGTGCGGACTTGATCATCAGGCCCTCGGGGGTGTCGATCGGGATACCTGTGGGTCCTGGGGGACTGACCGGGATGCCCGCGTCGCCGATCGAGAGATACCGGGCCAGGTTGCACCAGTACGTGACCGGGTTGTGCTCGGCGATCGGCTGCAGCCACGACGCCATGCCGGCCACGGGCACGAATGCGGAGCTCACGAACACGATCGGGAAGATGAGCGTGAACACGGCCGCCTGCACGGCCTCGACCTCCTTCAGCATGAGGCCGACGGTCGCGGAGATCCAGGAGAACGTGAAGCTCACCGCCAAGACCAACGCCACCACGCCGAGCGCGCCCAGGAGCCCGTTCTCGAAGCTGAACCCCACGAGGTAGCCGACGCCGATGACGAGGATCACGAGGAACAGGTTCTTGGCGAGGTCGGCCGTGGTGCGGCCGGCGAGCACGGCCGAGCGTGCCATCGGCAGCGACCGGAACCGGTCGATGATGCCCTTCTTGAGGTCGTCGGCGATGCCGATCGCAGTGGTCGTGGACCCGAAGATCGCGTTCTGCACGAAGATGCCCGGCATCAGGAACAGCACGTAGTCGACGCCGTTGAGGTTCGCCGTGTTGAACTGGTTGGCGTAGATGAACCGGAACAGCAGCACGAACATGATCGGCTGGACCAGCTCGAACACGAGCACGGTGGGCACGCGCCAGAGCGTGACCAGGTTGCGGTAGGCGACAACGATGCCGTCGCTGATCGCGAGACGGACGCGCTGGGCAGCGTTGGAAGGCGCGTGGACGACGACGGCGCTCATGCTTGCTCCTTCTGCTTCTCGCGACGACCTCGGCGGCCGCGACGCCCGGTGGGTTCGGCTTCCTCGGGTTCCGACCCGTCCTCGGCGATCCGGCCCGTGAGCGAGAGGAACACGTCGTCGAGCGTCGGACGGTGCAGGGCGATGTCGGCCAACGCGATCTTCGACTCGTCGAGGCGCCGCACGCTGTCGAGCAGCACCCCGGGTCCGTCGCTGCCGACCGGCAGGCGTACCGCGCCCTGGTCCAGGTCGACGTTGGCCCCGCCGGTGCCCACGCCCGTGAGGATCCGCGCGACCTCGGCGGCGTCGCTCCGCTGCTCGACGTGCAGCTCCAAGACCTCTCCACCGATGCGATCCTTCAGCTCGTCGGAGGTGCCTTCGGCGATCACGTTCCCCACGTCGATCACGGCGATGCGGTCTGCCAGCTTGTCGGCCTCCTCCAGGTACTGAGTGGTGAGCAACAGGGTGGTGCCTTCGTCCTGCATCTCGCGGATGAACTCCCAGACGTCGAGGCGGCTGCGCGGGTCGAGCCCGGTCGTGGGTTCGTCGAGGAACAGCACGTCGGGACGTCCGACCAGGCTGGCCGCCACGTCGAGCCGTCGGCGCATGCCACCGGAGTAGGTCTTGGCCGGACGATCGCCGGCCTCGGAAAGCCCGAAGCGCTCGAGCACCTCGCCCGCCCGCCGGCGGGCTTCCTTGCCGCGGAGATGGTAAAGACGTCCGACCATCTCCAGGTTCTCGTGGCCGGTGAGGTGCTCGTCGACCGCCGCCGACTGCCCGGCGAGGCCGATGCGGAACCGAAGGGCCTCGGCGTCGCGGATCACGTCGAGGCCGTCGACCTCGGCGCGCCCGGACGTGGGCTGCAGGAGCGTGGTCAGGATGCGAACGCCCGTGGTCTTGCCGGCCCCGTTCGGGCCGAGCAGCCCCAGCACGCTGCCCTGATACACCTCGAGGTCGATGCCCTTGAGCGCTTCGACCTTGCCGAAGGTCTTGACGAGTTGCTCCGTGCGGATGATGGGAGAGGCCATAGCCCGTAACCCTACCGAGCCGGCGGGACATCGGAACGCGCGGCGCCGATCCGTGGTTGCGGTTCCTTGCCGTCGGATGTGTCGGAAACGGGTTCGATCGTCGGCATCTCGTCCTCCCTCGGGGCTGCGGTCATCAGGTAGGACCGATGTCGCCCGCGGAATTCATCGCAGGTCCACGCCGTCGGTGTCGCCGGCTCAATGTAATCGATATTACACTAGGGAATAGCTCCAGAGCTTCGCTCGTTCTTGCACGTGCAAACGCCGGTTCGCCGGCGATCCAGCGACGATGACCACGGAGATTCCAGATGCCAGACATCGACACACCTGAGATCGATCAGCAGGTCCTTCCTTTGTTGCCCCTGACCACCGGGGTCGTGCTGCCGGGCATGGTCGTGACGCTCACCCTCGAGACCGACGAGGCGCACGCCGCCGCCGAGGCAGCCGCCTCGACCGACGACGCGTTGTTGTTGCTCGTGCCGAAGATCGACGGCAGCTACGCGCGCGTCGGCACGGTCGCGAAGATCGAGGAGCTCGGCCAGACGCGGTCGGGCGTCGAGGCGCTCGTGATCCGCGGGCTCTCGCGCGCGGTCGTGGGCATCGGCGTGCCCGGCACCGGCGAGGCCGTGTGGGTGCAGGCCGATCCGGTCCTCGAGGGCGAGCCGTCGGCTCGAGCCCGAGAGCTGGCTCGCGAGTATCGCGCCGTGCTCGAGAACATCGTCGAGTCCAGGGGCGTGCCGCAGGTCGCGGAGTTCCTGCGCGGCATCGAGGACCCAGGGCAGATCGCGGACACCGCCGGGTACTCGCCCGAGCTCGCGTTCGAGCAGAAGGTCGAGGTGCTGGAGGCCCTCGACGTCGAGGCGAGGCTCGAGCTGGTCCTCGCGTGGGCGAAGGACACGCTGGCCGACATCGAGCTGAAGGACAAGATCCGCACCGACGTCAGCGAGGGCATGGAGAAGCGCCAGCGCGAGTTCCTGCTGCGCGAACAGATGAGCGCGATCCGCAAGGAGCTCGGTGAGGACGGCGAGGAAGACGTCGTGGAGGAGTACCGAGCCAAGGTCCTCGAGGCGGGCATGCCCGACGACGTCCGCGAGCAGGCCGAGAAGGAGCTCGGGCGCCTCGAGCGTACGAGCGAGCAGTCGCCCGAGTACGGGTGGATCCGGACCTATCTCGACTGGCTGATCGACGTGCCGTGGTCGCGGACCGACGACAACCTCGAGATCGCCGAGGCGCGTGCGGTGCTCGACGCGGACCACGAGGGCCTCGAGGACGTGAAGGACCGCATCCTCGAGTACCTCGCGGTGCGGAAGCTCCGCGCCGAGCGTGGGCTGGGCGAGGCGACCGGCCGAGGCTCGGGCGCGATCCTGACCTTGGTCGGACCTCCCGGCGTGGGCAAGACGTCGCTCGGCGAGTCCGTGGCGCGCGCGCTCGGACGGAAGTTCGTGCGCGTCTCGCTCGGCGGCATCCACGACGAGGCGGAGATCCGCGGTCACCGGCGCACGTACGTGGGCGCGCTGCCGGGCCGGATCGTCCGCGCCCTGAAGGACGCCGGCACGAAGAACCCGGTGATGATGCTCGACGAGATCGACAAGGTCGGCGCCGACTGGCGGGGCGACCCCTCGAGCGCGCTGCTCGAGGTGCTCGATCCCGCGCAGAACCACACGTTCCGCGACCATTACCTCGACGTCGATCTCGACCTGTCCGAGGTGCTGTTCATCACGACGGCGAACGTGGCCGAGACGATCCCGGGACCGCTGTACGACCGCATGGAAGTGATCCGCATCGACGGCTATACCGAGGAGGAGAAGGTCGCGATCGCCAAGCACCACCTGGTGGCGCGCCAGCGTGAGCGCAACGGCCTGCGGGAGGATGAGGTGAGCTTCACCGACGACGCCCTGCGCACCGTCGTGGGCGACTACACCCGCGAGGCGGGCGTGCGCAACCTCGAGCGCGAGCTCGGCAAGGCGCTGCGGAAGTTCGCGACGAAGGTGGCGGCGGGCGACGTCGCTCCGCCGGTCGTGATCGACGCCGGCGATGTGCGCGAGTACCTCGGTCGGCAGAAGTTCTTCTTCGAGGCGGCCGAGCGAACGGCGGTGCCGGGCGTGGCCACGGGCCTCGCGGTGACGGGCGTCGGAGGCGACGTGTTGTTCATCGAGGCCAGTCGCGAGGAGACAGGCGACGCCGGGTCGGGCGCGGGCGGTGGAAGCCTGACGCTCACCGGCCAGCTCGGCGACGTGATGAAGGAGTCAGCTCAGATCGCGCTCAGCTACGTGCGGTCGCACGCCGACGAGCTCGGCATCAGGCCCGAGCGTCTGCGCGGCCGGTTCCACGTGCACGTGCCCGCGGGCGCCGTGCCGAAGGACGGGCCGAGCGCCGGGGTCGCGATGACGACCGCTCTCGCGTCGCTGCTGAGCGGACGGCCGGTCCGGGCCGAGGTCGGGATGACGGGCGAGGTCACGCTCCAGGGCAAGGTCCTGCCGATCGGGGGGGTCAAGCAGAAGGTGCTCGCGGCGCACCGGGCCGGCCTGAAGGAGGTCATCCTGCCCAAG
>JBOGVO010000187.1:0-12357 GCA_050692855.1 Actinomycetota bacterium
CCCCCACGCCGGTCGGTCGCGGCACGTTCACGATCATCGCTGGCCCGTGCGCGGTCGAGAGCGAGGAACAGGCGACGATCGCGACGCGAGCGGCCAAGGCCGCGGGCGCGACCGTGCTTCGGGGCGACGTCTACAAGCCGCGGACCTCCCCGTACTCGTTCCAAGGGCTGGGGGAGCGAGGCCTCGATGTCCTGGTCGAGTGCCGACGCGATACCGGACTGCCGATCATCGTCGAGGTGGTCGACGTCTCGCAGGTGGCACGCGTGGCCGACATCGCCGACTGCATCAGGGTCGGCACCCGCAACGCCCAGAACTTCGAGCTCCTGAAGGAGGTCGGCCTCACGCACAAGCCCGTGATGCTGAAGCGCGGGCTCGCGATGACGATCGACGAGTGGCTGCAGGCCGCCGAGTACGTCGCGCAGCGCGGGAACTCCGAGGTGATCCTGTGCGAGCGGGGCATCCGCACGTTCGAGCCGGCCACCCGGAACACGCTCGACCTCGCCGGCATGGCGGTGGCCCAGCACGAGTCGCATCTGCCGGTGATCGTCGATCCCTCGCACGCCGTCGGCAAGAAGCACCTGGTGGCGCCGATGGCCAGGGCGGCCGTGGCCGCCGGTGCCGACGCGGTGATGATCGACGTGCACCACGATCCCGAGGCGGCGCTGTGCGACGGGGAGCAGGCGCTGCTGCCCGAGGAGATGGAGTCCCTCGGCAAGGAGCTCATGACGCTCGCCGAGGCGATGGGCCGCCCGGTCAACCGCCCTTCGTAGGGGACCGCTGAGGACGAGGGGTGGCCGGGAGCGCGTCGTGATGCGAGGTGCTAGTCTCGTCCCCTCGTCGCCACGCGTGTGGCCCGACTCTCGGAAAGGGGGCGCAGATATGACCGTTGCCACGGTGGTCATCGTGTCGTGCCCCGGCTCCGGTCGGTTCGACGCTTCCTGAACAGCGCGAGCCCCAGGGCACGACGGTGTGTCCTGCGTGTCCTGGAGGCTCCCATGTCCTACGACGAGCACCGCCGACATCGACGTGAGCGACTGAGTTCATTCCGCTGCGGTCACTGCGGCTTGGACGTCTCGACTCGCGCCGTCGGCACCGCCCATCGCAATCACTGCCCGAACTGTCTGTGGAGTTCTCACGTGGACGACGGTCCGGGTGACCGGGCCGCGCGATGCGGCTCGCTCATGGAGCCGATCGCGATCACCGTGCGCGGTGACGGCGAGTGGATCCTCGTCCACCGATGCAGCGGCTGCGACGTGCTCCACCTGAACCGCACGGCCGGAGACGACAACCCACTGATCCTGCTGCGGGTGGCCGTCAAACCCCTCGCACAACCGCCGTTCCCGATCGAACGGATCGGACAGCTGTGATCGAACCCACCGGGAAGCCCGATCGGATACGGCCGGCCGCCGGGATCAGGCCGAGACGCTGGGGGTCAGCTCGACGATGTCGGCGGTGCCGCGCCAACGAGCGATCGACTCGGCCGGCGCGCCGTTGCGGCTCTTCCGCTTGTCTGCCAGCAACGCGGCCGCCGCCTCCCACTCGGCTCCCTCCAGCTTCCGCTGGGCTGCCCGGAACTCCTCGAGTGACGTGTCGCGGCCCTTGCGTCGTGTGATCACCACGAGCTGGGTCGCGTCGGGCACACCGGGCACGGTCTGCTCGTCGGGACCGGGCTCGCGCCGCGAGAGCACGTAGATCCTGCCGTTCCGGTACGCGAACCAGACCGGCGCCGTCCGGCGTGTCCCTCCGCGCTCGACGCCGACCCAGATCACGTCGGACTTCTTCAGTCCGTCCTCGGTCTCCTTGGGCAGCTTCTCGGCCGCCGACTGCACATAGACCGGGAACTCGATCTCGCCCACGATCGCTTCGTCGATGATGAACGACGCGACGTAGGTGCCGGTCTCGTCGAACACGGCGTCGTCGACCCGGTCGAGCTCGGTGGTGAGATCCATCGCGCCAGCCATGCGGCGAGGTTGCGGTCCCCACCGGAAGATCGTGCGCCCTGAGGGACCGATCAGCCGTATCTCCTCGCTCACCATCCCGACCGGCACCTTCCACGCTCGGAAGATCACGAACGGGATGGCGGGTCCGGGCCGACCGACGAGGTACACGCCGTCGTCCGCCTCCGCCCCGTAAGCGTTCCAGACGCGTTCGTCGACGACCGCGGCAGCGACCAGTTCCCCGACCGGTTCCATCGAGCGGAGAGGATACTCGACGCCGAGGGTGCGCCCGACCTAGGGCCGAACCCGGTGCGAACGCCCTCCGAGCCGGTCGACGTGCGCATACGTCGGCGTCTCGTCGGCGGTCACCAAGGGGCGCACGGGCGGCAACACGTACCACCCGAGCCTGCCCGCCGGCACCCGGACGCCCGCGTCGTTCGCGGCCTGCTTCGCGAACCCGAAGGCCGTCCGCCCGTGGTCGAACGCAGCGCCGTAGTCGTGGGCCCGGAACGCGGCCTGTGCCAGCCCCGCTTCCTCGTCGGCCCTGCGAAGGGCCTGCATGCCCGCGGCGGCGTGGGGGCTCGCCAGCACGTCGGCGGCGATGGCGTTGGCGTTGCTCAGGTACTCGGCGGCGGTCGTTCGCCAATGGTTGTCCTGGTCGAACTGGCTGAAGTCCCAATTCACGTCGATGTAGCTCATCATCGAGTTCGACTCGTCGCCCGACCATGCGAAGTAGTAGCGGTCGGCGGGGCCGAAGTCGATGCCGCGTTCGTAGTCGAAGCCGTCGTGAGGATGACTCATGCCCACGTGGTGGCCCACCTCGTGGATCGTGGTCGTGGACAAGCCGTAGCCGAACTCAACGATCGAGGGGTCGACGAACGCGAAGACGCTGCTCTGGGTCCCGTCCAGCCAGTTGTCGTCGGCGTAGCCGAGCAACCCGCCGCCGGCATCGAAGTCGGTCGCGTAGTTGAACACCGTGGCCTCGTACTGGCCGCCTCCGTCGGTGAACCGCCCTCGGTTGATCGCGCCGTACAGGAACAGGTTGGCGAACCCGTCGGGGTACTGCGGACGGTGCGGGTAGCAGATCTTGTTCTTGACCCACCGCAGGAAGCAGTACTCGGCCCGTCCCTTGAGAGCGACGTCCTGCCGATCCAGCGTGGTGGGGATGCGGAGCAGCTCGGCCTCTTCGCCTCGCACCAGGCCGGGCACGATGAACTCCGTCGAGGCGTCGACCCCCGGCCACGCCTCGTAGGTGTTGAGGTCCATGTTCAGGGACCGCGGCATCCGCGGCGGAGTCAGGGCCGGCGGATACAGAGGCGAGGTCGTGAAGAGCAGGTCGATGCCCACGTAGCGCGCGACCTTGGCGAGGTCGCCCGTGAGCTTGCCGGGCGCCCGGTTCCCGCCGGGCTCGAGGTACTCCCAGATCGGCGGCATGCGGTAATCGCGAACGCCGTTGCCGTCGAGGTCGGCGTCGTCGACGTTCCAGTTGTCGGTCCAGGACTCCGGGCCCGCCGAGAGGTCGTAGAACCAGACGCGGTGCGTGCCGCGCGATCCGAGGCCGGTCTCCTCGTCGGCGGCCGTCGTCCCACCCCAGGCGATCATCTTCCGGCTCTCTCGGTCCGCACCGAAATCGAACCCGGTGTCGGGGTCGGGCTCGCCGGTCTTCGTGTAGAGGTGGAACCTGAAGTCGTCGCGACCCCACCAGTTGATGAAGAACAGGGTGTCCTCGGTGGTGTCGACGCCGGCCGGGGCGTGGTCGATCAGCCACCGCTCCACGCTCGGCCCGTCGATGAAGCTGTTGTCCGTCACGTCGAGGACGTTGGTCTTCTGGTCGTTGTAGTCCTGTTGGAGCGAGGTGAGGGGCGCGGCGTGAGCGAGTCCGTCGAGCGCCCCGAAGAACTGGTTCTCGAACGCCGCATCGGTGTACGACACGTCGTAGTCGTAGCGGTATCCGATGCCCATGTCCGACGGCAGGCCGTAGAAGATGCGCGACCGCACCTGCGGCCGATACCGATCGGGGAGCTTCGAGAGGAAGCCCGCGCGGTGCACCTGCCCCGGCTCGTACCCGACGAAGACGAAGTTCACGGGGACGCGCTCGCGCAAGGGGGTGACCCCGCCCGGGTTCAGATGACCGAACGAGCCACGAGCGCCGGCTCCGGACGGGATCGACACCAGTCCGGCCACCATCGCCAGGACCGCGACGAGAACGCGAGCGCGCATGTTCCCTCCCCCGGGACGCGGCAGGGTGGGTGGCCCCGCCTAGCTCGCGGAACGTAGCACGGGTGATGGGTTGCGCGCCACCGAACCTTGCGGCCGAGGCCGAGCTCAGACGGTACGGGCGAGCCACAGCCGCGGCTCGGCCACCTCGGGCAGCGACGGCATCGCTTCGGCGGAGTCCCACATGCGAGCGAGGGTGGCCTCGTCGGTCAACTCGACCACCGTGTCGCAGAAGGCCCGGCCCGTCTCGTACTGCTCGCGCTTCATCTCGACGCCGAGCAGCCGCTCGAACACGGGGTCGCCCGGCTCGCCCTCGCGATATCGGCGCATCGCCTCGTCGATCCGGCCGTACGAGGGCAGCAGCTCCTGCCCGAGCACGTGCATCACATGGTCGCCGTATCCCTCGGCCGCCGACATGAACGCCTGGATGCGCCCCAGCTTCAGCCGCTGCTCGTCGTCGAGCTCGGTCCCGAACAGGCCCTCGTCGCTCTCGAGCATGCGCTGCAACGCCTCCGGATCGGCAGCGTCGAGGGTCGACAATCTGGCCTGCATGTCGTCGACGTCGATCCGCAGGGTCGAGAGGAAGTCGTCGAGCAGCGAGCCGAACCGTTCGCGCGCCCAGGGCCGCGCAAACTCGAAGCGGTGCGTCACCTCGTGGATCGCCACGAACGTGCGGAAATCGGTGGCGTCGAGCGACCAGTCGGCCTCGAACCGTCGGATGTTGGAGACGACGAACATCACCGCGCTCGGGCCGGAGCGCGGCACGGCGACGTCGAACTGGCCGAGCACCTGTTGCGCGAGGAAGCCGAGCACCTGGCCGACCTGTGCGCCCATCAGCAGGGGCGAGAGCTGCGCCAGCATGCTCCCCATAGGCTGCATCTCTGGGGGCATGGCCTCGGCCTGCGCGGCTCCTAACGACTCACCGATGCGCGCGGCCGCCGGCTCGAGCAGTCCGGCGAGGCTCTCGGTGTTCGCGCCGATCCACTCCGCCCGGCGTGCGAGCCGAAGCACCGCCCAGTCGGTCGGCGGCTCGAGTCCCGTGAACCGCGCGACCTGCATCTCGGCCACGCGGACGGCCTCCTCGAAACCGTGGCGGTCCGCGTCGCTCGCCTCGCGGTCCTCACCGGCCTCGGCGGCGCTCGCCACGGCCACCTGGCGCGCCAGCTCCCAATTGACCGGCCCCGAGGACGACGACATCACGCGCTGCATCTCGCGGAACAACGGCGCGTCCCGCAGCGACTCCGGATCCATGCCGAACGGGAACCCGGACCCACCGCCTCCCTGGTCGCTCATGCCGCCATCGTACGACCCCCCTTGGTTACGATGGGCCGCGTGTCCGATGCCGATCATCGCGTGCTCACACGCGTCCAGGACGCGCCGATCTCGATCGACGAGGCCGTGCGCTCCGTCTCCGACCCGGCCGCGGGCGCCGTGTGCGTGTTCGTCGGCACCGTGCGGGACCGCTCCGCTGCGGGCGAGGTCACGGGTCTCACCTACGAGGCCTGGCACGAGCTGGCGGAGCGACGGCTGGAGGAGCTCGCGGGCGAGATCCTCGACCGGTGGGAGGTCAGGCGGGTATCGATCCTGCACCGCACCGGGACGTTGGCCATCGGAGAGACGAGCGTCGTCGTTGCCGTCTCCGCTCCCCACCGCGCCGAGGCGTTCGAGGCCTGCCGGCACGGCATCGAGCGTCTGAAGGAAGACGTGCCCATCTGGAAGAAGGAAGGTCTCGTCTCGGGCGAGGCCCACTGGGTGATGGGCAGCTAGATGGGCGGCGGCCTCGGGCATGGGTAGGGATCTCGCGATCGACCTCGGCACCGCGAACACGCTGGTGTATCGGCAGGGCGAGGGCGTGGTCTTCGAGGAGCCGGCGGTCGTTGCCGTGAATGCGAACACCGGCGACGTGCTGGCGATGGGCGAGGAAGCCTGGCAGCTGCTCGGTGGCGAGTCGGGCAGCGTGCTCGCGGTCCGCCCGCTCCGAAAGGGCACGATGACCGAGTTCGACATCACCCAGCGCATGATCGAGGTCGTGATCCGCCGCTCGGTGACCGTGCGGTTCCCACGTCCGCGCGTGCTGGTGGCGGTGCCGTCGATGAGCTCCGAGGTGGAACGTCGGGCGATCGAGGAAGCGATCAGGTCCGCCGGGGTGCGCCAAGTGACCCTGGTCGAAGAGCCGCTCGCCGCCGCGATCGGCGCCGGGCTGCCCGTGCACGTGCCGGTCGGCCATCTCGTGGCCGACGTCGGTGGGGGGCGTTCCGAGATGGCCGTGGTCTCGATGGGCGGCGTCGTGAGCGGGCGATCGGTGGCGATCGGCGGATTCGATCTCGATGCTGCGGTGCAACGGCACATCCGCGACGAGTACGGCGTGGCCATCGGCGAGAAGGCCGCGGAGGAGATCAAGGTCGCGATCGGATCGGCGTTCCCGACACCCACCGGCAAGGCGGCCGTGGTGATCGGACGGGAGCTGGCGAGCGGGAACACGGTCGAGGTGAGGCTCTCCGAGAACGAGGTTCGCACGGCGATCGACGAGCCCGTGCGTGGGATCGTCGAGGCGGTGCGGCGAACCCTCGCCGAGGCACCGCCGGAGCTCACGCACGACGTGTTGGAGACGGGCATGTTCCTCACGGGGGGCGGGGCGCTCTTGCGCGGCTTCGACATGCTGCTCGCGCAGGAGTGCGAGGTTCCCGTGCACGTCGTCGAACGACCCCTCGAGACGGTCGCGATCGGCACCGGGCGCATGCTGGAGCACCTCGAGGACTACCGGTCGGCGTTCCAGCTGGTGCGCAGACGCTGAGCCCGGGGCCGCGCCGACGTTCAGGTGCCCGAGACCAACCGAGCGATCAGTGAGCCGATCGCGTAGAGCGAGAGGGCGAGCGCGATCGCGCCGGCGCCCACGGCGATCAGGAGACCCATCAGCCCGCCGAGCCGAGCGTGCCACGAGGGGCTGGCCGGCGCCACAGGGATGTACCCGTCGGGGATCGAGGGACGCTCGGAGACCGTTGTGCCGCCCCGCTCGGGCGCGCCCGCCGACGCAGGAGCCGCGAGGGCGCCGCCCGCGCGCCCGGCCTTGCCCTCCTCACCGCTCCACTCGGAGACGTCACCGGAACCGGGACCGGCGTCCTCGGCGCCCTCGGTATCACCGGCTCCCGCCGTCAGGCGGTACACCAACACACCGACCGCCACCGCGGCCGCCAGCACCACCAGCGTTCCGAACGTGCCGATCATCTCCCTTCGACGCACGAGCGTACTTCGCGGGCAGGTGTTTCGTGAAGGAACCCTGCGAGACCCCCGTACGATGTGCGTCATGAAGCGCGGGGCCCGCGTCGTCGCCCTGATCGCGATGTTCGCTATCGCGTTCGCGGCAGCCTGGATCAGGCTGCCCTTTTACGCGGTCGGACCCGGCCCGGCACAGGACGTCGCTCCCTTGATCGACGTGCAGGGCGTGCCACGCTACGCCTCGCGAGGCGAGCTCGTCATGACCACGATCCGCTGGTATCAGGTGACGGCGCTGCAATCAGTCGGCGCGTGGATCGACGACACCCAATTCGTCGTGGGGGAGGACGAGATCTATCCCCCCGGCCAGGATCGGGAGCTCGAGCAGGAACGAGCGATCTCACAGATGGACCAGAGCAAGATCGCCGCGTCGATGGTCGTGCTCAGGGAACTGTTCGGGTACCCGGACGAGCACGGCAGGGGAGCGCTGATCGATGCGACCGGCGAGGACTGCCCGGCCACGGGGGAGCTCTTCGTGGGCGATCTGATCGTGGCGATCGACGGCCGGCCGGTCCGTTCGCTCGCGGCGGCCGACCGTGCGCTCGAGGCCGTGTCGGTGGATGAGCCGGTCGCGTTCCGGGTGCAGGCGGGGGGCCAGACACACGACGTCGAGATCACCAGGGGGTCGTGCGGCAACAGCGACGAGCCCTTGATCGGGATCAGGATGGTGGACGCGTTCCCGTTCGAGATCGAGATCGCGAGCGGCGAGGTCGGGGGGCCGTCGGCGGGCCTGATGTTCGCGCTCGGCCTCTACGACACCCTCACGCCGGGCGACCTCACGGGCGGTCGCACGATCGCCGGCACGGGCACCATCGACGCCGACGGGGCCGTGGGCGGCATCGGCGGCATCGTCGACAAGGTGGTGGGAGCCGAGCGCGCCGGCGCGTCGGTCTTCCTCGTGCCCGCCGACAACATGGGTGAGCTCGAGGGGGTCGACACAGGGGACATGCGGCTCATCTCCGTGCGCTCGTTCCACGCCGCGGTCGAGGCACTCGAGGGCCTCTGAGCGCGCGCCGATGCCGTGCGGGCCACGCCCCGTCGTCCCGGACGACATGCGTTAGTCTCGCCTCGGGCACTCCCGCCGCCCCTCCGAGGAGGAACGACCCGAACCGATGGTGACCGTGCGCATGCCGGCGCGTAGGCGCCGATGGCCCGCGTTCGTGATCGGGGGGTTGGTCGCCCTCGCGCTCCTGTTCACGGTCATGTCGAGCTTCTACGTGGATCTGCTGTGGTTCGGCGAGGTCGGCCTGCAGCAGGTGTTCTGGACGGAGCTCCGCACCAAGTTCGTGCTCGGCCTCGTCTTCGGGCTCGTGTTCTTCGCGCTGCTCTATGCGAACCTGCTCATCGCGAGACGCATCGCGCCGCCGCCTCTGCGGTTCCTCACCCCCGAACAGGAGGCCGTGGAACGGGTCAGGATGGCGTTCGAGCCGTATCTGGGCTGGTTGGTCCCGATCGCCGCCGGGGTGCTGGCGCTGCTCGTGGGCATCGGCGTCTCCCGGCAGTGGCAGGTGTTCCTGCTCTGGCGGCACTCGGCCGGCGTGACGTTCGGTGCCACGGATCCGTTGTTCGGTCGCGATCCCGCGTTCTACATCTTCAGCCTGCCCTGGCTCAAGTTCCTGCAGGGCTGGTTGTTCTCGTCGATGGTCGGCGTCACGTTCCTCACCGCGATCGCGCACTTCTTCTGGGGCGGCATCCGCCCGCAGGCCCGCACGTGGGGCGAGCGAGTGGTTCCGGCGACCCGAGCCCACCTCTCGGTGCTGCTCGGCGTGATCATGCTGATCAAGGCGTGGGGCTACTACCTGGGGCGCTTCGATCTCTTGAGCTCGCATCGCGGTGTGGTGCAAGGTGCCTCGTACACCGATGTGCAAGCGCAGCTGCCCGCGCTGAACTTCCTGATCCTCGCCGCGGTGATCTGCGCCGTGCTCTTCTTCGCGAACATCGTGCGGCAGCGGTGGGCGCTGCCGATCATCGCGGTCATCGTGCTCGGGGCTGTGTCGGTGCTGCTCGGCACGGCGTACCCGGCGTTCGTGCAGCGGTTCCGCGTGACCCCGCAGGAGTTCCAGCGTGAGAAGACGTACATCGAGCACAACCTCGAGGGGACGACGAGGGCGTTCGACATCGAGCCCGACCAGATCGTCACGCCGCCGGACGAGGGCTATGACCCCACCGTGACCCCCGCCGATCTGGATGCGAACTTCGCGACCAAGGACAATATCCGGCTGTGGCGGCCGACGATCCTCGGGCAGAACTTCCAGTCGCTCCAGCGCTTCCGGCAGTTCTACGAGTTCCGTGACGTCGACGTCGATCGATACCTGCTCGACGGCAAGCCCAACGTGCTCATGGTGTCGGCCCGCGAGATATCGCAAGCCGGCATCGAAGCTCGCACGTGGCAGAACGAACATCTCGTCTTCACCCACGGCTTCGGAGCCGTCGCGGCGAGGGTGGAAACCGCGAACGCGGAGGGTGCACCGGTGTTCACCCTGGCCGACATCCCGTCCCCGCCCACCGATCAGCCCACGCTCGACGAGCCGCGCATCTACTACGGCGAAGGCGATCCGAGCGACTCGGCGTTCGTGATCACTAACTCCGGCACACCCGAGTTCGATTACGACGGTGCGCCTCCCGGCTATGTGTACCGGGGCGACGGCGGCATCGAGGTGGGCAACGTGCTGCAACGAGCGCTGTTCGCATGGCGGTTCCGCGACGTGAACCTTCTGATCTCGGGCCAGATCAGCGAGACGAGCAGGATCATGATCTACCGCGACCTCCCGTCGCGGGTCCCGAAGCCGGTGCCGTTCCTCACGTTCGATCGAGATCCGTACCTCACGATCGTCGACGGCGAACTCAAATGGATCTGGGACGCGTACACGACCACGAACGACTATCCCTACTCGGAATCGGTGAACCTGTTCGAGTCGACCGAGGGGGAGATGGCGCCCGCGATCGTGAACTACATGCGGAACGCGGTGAAGGTCACGGTCGACGCCTACGACGGCACGATGACCTATTACGCCGACCTGACCGACCCGATCATCCAGGTCTGGGACCGTGCGTACCCGGACCTGTTCGTCGACATGACGACGGCCCCCGAGGAGCTGCGCTCGCACTTCCGGTACCCCGAGAACCTCTTCCAGGTGCAGGCTACGCAGTTCGCGAACTACCATGTCTCGGATCCCGAGGTCTTCTATCAGACGCAGGATCGCTGGGAGATCGCGGCGGATCCGACCCAACAGCCGCTCACGGGCACCACGAGCGCGACGTCGCTGGCCGAAGCTCCGCGCCTGCGTCCGTACTACCTGTTGATGCGGGCGCCGGGCGAGGCGACCGAGACGTTCCAGCTGGTCTTGCCGTTCGTACCCCAGGGCCGACAGAACATGATCGCGTGGATGGCCGCGAGCTCGGACCCCGATACCTACGGCCGGCTGCTCGCGCTCGAGCTGCCGGCTTCCGAGAACGTGCCGGGCCCGTCGATCGTCTTCTCCCGCATCAACCAGGATCCGCAGTTCTCGGCCGACCGCACCTTGCTCGGACGTGCAGGCTCGACCGTCCTGTTCGGGGACCTGCTGGTGATCCCGATCGAGAACTCCTTCCTCTACGTGCAGCCCGTCTACGTGCAAGCGAACCAATCGACCGCCGTGCCCGAGCTGAAGAGGGTCGTCGTGGCCAACGGCGACATCGTCGGGGTGGGCGCCACGCTCGACGAGGCGCTCGCGGAGGCCGTCGGGGAGAAGGTCGAACCAGGCGAGCCGTCGCCCGGAGAGGAGCCCGGAGGTGGGGGGCCCGGCGGAGTGGACGCCACCGTCGCGGATCTGTTGGCCGAAGCTTCCGATCACTTCGCGGCTGCCGACGCGGCCCTGCGAGTTGGCGACCTCGCGACCTACCAAGAGGAGATCGAGGCCGCACAGGACCTGGTCGCCGACGCGCTTCAGCTCTCGGGAGCGGCGACCGGGGGAGCGACGGTCACACCCTCGCCTTCGGCGTCTCCGTAGCTCCGCCGGCCGGGTCCGCCGCCGACCGGCGTCGAGACCCGCCGATCAGTCCGGCAGGCGAAACCCCAGGTCCGCGTCGACGTCGGCGACGTCCATCTGCGCCTTCTGCAGGTGACCGGAGTAGTCCCAGTTCATCGCCTGCCATCGCGTGAACTGATCGAGCACCCAGATGCCGGACTGACGCGATCCGTTGCCGCTGCGTCCGTTGCCGCCGAAGGGGAGGTGCGCCTCGGCCCCGGAGGTGGAGTTGTTCACGCTCACCATGCCGGCCGCGATGCGCTCGCGGAACCGGAACACGGTGAGCGGATCGCTCGTGTAGATGCTGCTCGACAGCCCGTAGCCGTGGCCGTTCGCAAGCGCCATCGCCTCGTCGAACGTCTCGAACGTGGCCACGCCGACGATCGGGCCGAACGTCTCGGTTGCGGCGAGGTCGTCGTCGGCCGTCACGCCGTCGACGATCGTGGGGTGGTAGTAGAGGCCGGCCCCCGGGTCGCCCACGAAGCCCTCTCGAGGGTTCGCCGCCGTGATTCGTCCGATGCCCGTCGACCCGAGCACCGAGTGGTGGGGGCGCACGAGCGCGAGCCAGGACTCGAACCGCTCGCAGAAGCGAGAGGAGATCATCGGGCCGTACAGCACGTCCTGGGTCGGATCGCCGATCGGCGCTTCCCGGGAAGCCTTGTCGAACCTCGAGAGGAAGTCGTCGTGCACGTCGGCATGCACCACCGCGGTGCCGAGCGACGTGCACCGTTGCCCGGCCGTGCCGAACCCGCTGAAAAGCGCGCCCTCGACGGCGAGGTCCAGATCGGCGTCCGGCATCACGACGAGCGGGTTCTTCCCGCCGAGCTCGAGGCAGGGGCTCTGCAGGTGACGGCCGGCGAGCTCGCCCAGACGCCGGCCCACCTCGGTCGACCCGGTGAACCCGATCTTGTCGACCCCCCCCG
>JBOGVO010000188.1:0-13332 GCA_050692855.1 Actinomycetota bacterium
CCCCGCCGCCGCGCCCGCCGAGCAGGAACTCGATGTCGTGCTCGCCCATCTGGCGTGCGACCTCTTCGTCTTCACCCCGGTCGGTCACGTGTGCCGCGAACGCGCCCGCGGTCGCATCGGGGAGATCGCCGGTGCTGAACAGTCCGGTCGACTTGCCTCGGCCCTCGGCGCGTTCGAGCACCGTCTCGACCGCGGTCGGCTCGGGCTCGGTCGGGATCATCGAGAGCCAGCCGTTGTTCGTCTCGAAGCCGGTGGCGAGTGCCGTCGCGCCCGCGGCGGAGTCGGTGACGCCTTCGAGCGAATCGGTGTTCAGGGACCCGACGGCGCCCCACGGGATGCCGTCGATGAACAGTGGCGAGCCCTTGACGCGACGGCCGATCTCAACCTGCTCCGGCCCCATGCCGTCGCCGATGAACAGGATCACGTTCTTCGGGTTGGCGCTCGCTCGCGCGGTGGGCCTGTCCGGCTTGCCGGTCGCCGGCGAAGCGAGCAGGGCCATCACGATCGCGCCCGACGTCAGGGTCGCGAGCACGATCGCGCTCCGACGCCGCCTTCCTTGCGTACCAATCATCAGGACCACCTCCCGGTCGGTTGGTGCAGGACCGTACGACAGGGATGGCCGGCGGTCAACGGTTGACAATCTGCAACCGGAGTGGGTACGGTCGCGACGGGTCTTCTTGGGTGTGGTGGCGCGCACCGCGACGTGCGAACGATCGAGAGGTGGGCACGATGACGTGGAACCGATCCCTACGCGGCCTGGTGGTCGTGGCGACCTTGTCCCTCGTGGCGGCCGCGTGCGGCAGTGACGACGGGGATCCGACTCCTGAGCCCGGCGGCGGCGGCGGGAGCTCGGCCTCGGTCGACCCGGCGTCGATCACGGGCACGATCCGGCTCTACTCCTACTCCGACGGATTCGACCCGGATTACATGGAGACGTTCTTCGAGACGTACCCGAACATCGAGCTCGAGACCGCCGCCTTCGGCAGCAACGAGGAAGCCGTGGCCAAGATCCAGGCGGGCTTCGAAGCCGACGTCGTGAACAGCTGCGTCGACGAGGCCACGCTCGAGATGGTGAACAAGGGCATGTACCAGCCGCTCGACGTGAGCCGGCTCGAGAACTGGGACGACATCTGGCCCGGCATGAAGGAGCTTCCCGGCGTGATCGTCGACGACGAGGTCTACATCGTGCCGGTCGATGCCGGCACCGCCGGCATCATGTACAACGCCGACGAGGTCACCACCCCCCCGACCTCGTGGACCGACCTGTTCGACCCGCAGTACGCCGGCCGAGCGTCGCTCGAGGACCTCGCGATCACCGCCCTCGACGTGGGCGCGCTCGCCCTCGGCATCGACAACCCGCTCGAGATGACGCCCGAGCAGCTCGAGCAGGTCAAGCAGTTCCTGATCGACAACCGGGATCAGTTCCGCACGTTCTGGAAGGGCGAGGCCGACGTGAAGGCACAGTTCAAGTCCGGCGAGATCGTGATCGCGAGCGGGTACCCGGGCGACGCGAAGTCGCTCCGCAAGGAAGGCGTGAACGTGCAGTTCGCCGCCGCCGAGGAAGGCCAGATGCTGTGGACCTGCGGCTACGGCATCAGCCCCGATATCGCCGAGGAGAACGTCGACGCCGCCTACGCCCTGCTGAACTGGTACACGAGCCTGCCGCCGCAGGTCTACGCCGCGACGAACTGGAACTACCTGACCTCGAACCAGGGCATCATCGACGCGGTGCCGCAGAAGGTCGTCGAGGAGGCCGCGCTGGACTCGCTGTTCACGCTCGACAACGCGATCCCCGCGAGCCCACCGGACGATCGCGCGGCGTGGATCGCCGCGTGGACCGAGGTGAAGGCGTCGTAGTGGCTACTCGGGCGGTCGAAGGCCCGGGCCTCGTCGTCACCGACGTGGGCGCCGCCGCCCGGTGGCGCCGCCGGCGCGCGATCAACGCCTGGGGCTGGCGCGGGTTCCTCACGATCGTGGGGCTGCTGCTGTTCGGTCCGCTCGTGATCCTCGTGCTGTTCTCGTTCAACGACTCGAACGTGCTCGCGTTCCCGCTCGAGGGCGTCACCACGAAGTGGTACTCCGAGGCGCTCACGGACCCCACGCTGCGGAAGGCGCTCGCGAACTCGTTCCAGGTGGCGTTCGTCGTGGCGCCCCTCTGCCTCGTGCTCGGCACGCTCGCGGCATTCGGGCTCACGCGATTCCGCTTCCGGGGGCGCGGTGTGATCGGCGGGCTCGTGGGCGCGCCCCTCGTGCTGCCGTGGCTGATCATCGGCATCGCGGCGCTCATGGGATACGCGCGCACGGACATCGACCTGAGCCTGAAGACCGTCGTCGCCACGCAGACGGTCTGCACGTTCCCGCTCGTGACGGCGATCGTGGCGGCGCAGCTGTTCCGGTTCCAGCGGGTGCAGGAGGAAGCCGCGGTCGACCTGGGGTGCTCGCGCCTGCAGGTGCTGCGGCACATCATCCTGCCGCACATCGCGCCGGCGCTCGCGGCGGCGGGCATCTTCGCGTTCGCGTGGTCGTTCAACAACTACGAGATCAGCGCGTTCACGCTGGGGTTCCAGCAGACGTTCCCGGTCTGGGTCTACTCGTCGGTGCGCAATCCCGACCACACCGCGATCGTGAACGCGATCTCGGCGCTGATCTCGGCCGGGCAGGTCGTGCTCATCTGGTTCGCCCTGAAGCTGATGAGGCTGCGAAGCGGCGACCGGGCCACGACCGAGATGATCGCCGGCACCGAGGCGGTCGCGGCGACGGCGAAGACGTAGATGGCGACCATCGGCGAGACCCTCGGGCTCGGTTCGAAGACCCCGCGCGCTCGGCGGGGCCCTCGACGCCCCGGTGGGGCGCGCGGCGCGTTCGGCATCCTGTTCGCGCCCGTCACCCTGCTCGTGGTGCTGTTCCTGGTGCCGTTCTTGATCATGGTGCAGATGAGCGTGGTGAAGTTCCCGCCACGCGTCGACAGCGGGTACACCCTCAGCCACTACGTCGAGGTGCTCACGAACCCGCTGAACCCGCATATCGCGTGGACGACGCTCACGATCGCCACGACCGCGATGATCGTGATGCTGCTCGTGGCGCTGCCGCTCGCCTACTACATGGTGTTCAAGGCTGGGAAGTGGGAGCTGTTCCTGCTGCTCGCGCTCGTGCTCGCCGATGAGCTCGCGCCGGTCGTGAAGGTCTACGCGTGGCAAGTGATCCTGGGCCGCAACGGCATCCTGAACTGGCTGATCCCGGGACCGCCGGTCGAGTGGCTCCTCTACAGCTCGTTCGCGGTGATCCTCACGCTCTCGACGACGTACATCACGTACACGACGATCCCGATCTACGCCGCGATGAAGGCCATCGAGCCGGCCACGTTCGAGGCCGCGACCGATCTCGGCGCCGGATGGTGGCAGCAGGCGCGGAAGATCCTGATACCGCTCGCCGCGCCCGGGATCTTCGTGGCCATGATCCTCGTATACATCCCGATGCTCACCGACTTCGTCACGTCCGACATCGTGGGCGGAACGGGGTCCTACATGATGGGGCAACGGGTGAGGGACCTGATCCTCGGACAGGGGGACTGGGGGGCCGGGTCGGCGCTGAACCTCCTGCTGCTCGCGACGTCGGTGGTGCTGGCCCTGGTCGCCTACCGGCTCGCCCGACTGAACAGGATCGAGGCATGAGCTCGAACGTTACGGAAGTGTCGAACACGAACGGGTCCGACGGGCGCGCCGGCGAGATCCTCGTCGAGGGCGTCACGAAGCGCTTCGACGACGTGACCGCCGTCGACGACATCTCCATCACGATCCCCGGCGGCGAGTTCTTCTCGATGCTCGGCCCGAGCGGGTGCGGCAAGACGACGACCCTCCGCATGATCGCGGGGTTCGAGGCGCCGGACGCCGGACGCATCGTGCTCCAGGGTGCCGACGTCACCCACGTGCCGCCCCCGAAACGGAACGTGAACATGGTGTTCCAGGCCTACGGGCTGTTCCCGCACATGACCGTCGGTGAGAACGTCGCGTTCGGCCCGAAGATCAAGAAGTGGTCGCGCGAGGAGACGCGCGAACGGGTGGCCGACGCGATCCGCACCGTGCGGCTCGACGGGTTCGAGGACCGCCGGCCCGGGCAGCTCAGCGGCGGTCAGCAACAGCGGGTGGCGCTCGCCCGTGCCCTCGTGAATCGGCCTGCCGCGCTGCTGCTCGACGAACCGCTCGGCGCGCTCGACCTGAAGCTCCGCAAGGAGATGCAGCTCGAGCTGAAGGACCTGCAGCAGCGCACCGGCACGACGTTCGTCTACGTCACCCACGACCAGGAAGAGGCGATGACCATGAGCGACCGCATCGCCGTGATGAACGGCGGCGTGGTCGAGCAGCTCGCCACGCCCAAGGAGCTGTACCAGCGCCCCGCCAGCGCGTTCGTGGCCGGGTTCATCGGCACCTCGAACCTGATCGAGCTCCGCGCCGACCGCCACGACGGCGGCCTCATGACGATGGAGCTCGGCGAGGGTCAGCGCATCATGGCCGTCGCGCCGGATGCCGGGCCGGGAGCCCCGGCGCTCGACCGGGCGACGATCACCGTGCGCCCGGAGTGGATCAAGCTCTCGACCGGCGAGGTCGGCGATCGCGCCTCACACGTCGGAGGCACCGTCATCGACGTCGTCTACCTCGGCTCGGTCACCCAGTTGATCGTGCTGTTGCCGACGGGCGAGCGGCTCACCGTGCACCGGCTCAACGACGAGGTGGGCGCCGACGAACCGAGGCCGGGGCAGCAGGTGATGCTGCACTGGGCGGCCGAGCACAGCTACGTCGTGGGTTCCGAGGCCGGCGCCGCGGAGATCGCGGCCGAGGTCGTCACGAGCTGAACGGATCAGAGGGAGAGGAAGGACGAGCCATGGCAACCGAGATCGCGTCGCTCACCGCGGAGCAGATAGTCGCGGATTCGAAGCGGTTCACGCTCTATGACTGGCAGGCGCAGTCGAACGCCTCGCCGCTCGCGATCGACCGTGCCGAGGGCGTCTACATGTACGGCGTCGACGGCCGCCGGTGGCTCGACTTCAGCTCGCAGCTGATGGGCGTGAACATCGGCCACGGCGACAAGCGCGTCACCGATGCGATCGCCCGCCAGGCCGAGAAGCTTCCCTACATCTCGCCGTTCCACGCGTTCGAGGGCCGGGCCGTGTTGGGGCGCAAGCTCGCCGAGCTCTGGCCGGGCGACATCGAGAAGTCGTTCTTCACGCTCGGAGGAGCCGAGGCGAACGAGAACGCGGTGAAGATCGCGAAGCTCGTGACCGGCCGGCAGAAGGTGCTGGCCCGCTACCGCAGCTACCACGGGTCGACGTACGGCACGATGATGCTGACCGGCGATCCGCGGCGGTGGCCCAACGAGATGCCGCCGATGCCCGGCGTCGTGCACGTGCTCGATCCCTACCACGGTCCGCGGCGCGGGTTCGACGACGCCCAGACCGCGCTGGCCCTGCTCGAGGAGACGATCGAGCTTGAGGGGCCGGTGACGATCGCGGCCTTCATCATCGAGCCCGTGACGGGCACGAACGGCATCTTGATCCCGCCCGACGGATACATGCAGGGCGTGCGCGAGCTGTGCACGCGGCACGGCATCATGCTGATCGCCGACGAGGTGATGTGCGGATGGGGCCGCACCGGGGAATGGTTCGCCGTGAACCACTGGGACGTCGTGCCCGACATCGTCACGACCGCCAAGGGGCTCACGTCGTCGTACGCCCCGCTCGGAGCGGTGGGACTCACGCCGCACGTGGCCGCCCACTTCGACGACAACGTCTTCTGGGGCGGGCTCACGTACAACACCCACCCGCTCGGCGTGGCCGCGGCGATCGCGGCGGTGCAGGTGATCGAGGACGACGACCTGGTCGGCAACGCGAAGCGGCTGGAGCCCGTGATGCGCGCGCACCACGAGTCGCTGGCCGCGAAGCACCCGAGCGTCGGCCGATACCGCAATATCGGCCTGTTCGGCATCCTCGAGCTGGTGAAGAGCCGCGAGACCCTCGAGCCGTTGAGCCCCTTCAATCAGTTGAACGAGACGATGCAGCGGGTGAACGGCTTCCTGCTCGACAACGGGCTCGCCACGTTCGTCCGGTGGTGGAACGTGATGACGAACCCGCCGTTGTGCATCACCGAGGAGCAGCTCGCCGAGGGCTTCGAGATCATCGACGGCGCCCTCGACATCGCCGATGCGGCGATGGAGGCATGAGTTGACCGATCCTCATCCACCCCGCATCGGGTTCATCGGGCTCGGCATCATGGGCAAGCCCATGGCGCGCACCCTGCTCGCCGCCGGGTATCAGCTCACCGTGCACTCGCGCAGCGCCGGGCCGGTCGACGAGGTCGTGGCTGCGGGTGCCACGCGAGGCGACGATCCGGCCAAGGTCGCGGCGGCGAGCGACCTGACCATCACGATGCTGCCCGACACCGCCGACGTCGAGGAGGCGCTCACCGGTCGTGGGGGCGTGATCGAAGGGGCTCCCGCCGGGTCCCTCGTGATCGATATGAGCTCGATCGACCCCGGGCCAACGCGCGCGATGGCAGCCGCGTTCACCGCCAGGGACGTCGCGATGCTCGACGCCCCGGTCTCGGGCGGCGAGAAGGGGGCGATCGACGCGACGCTCTCGATCATGGTCGGTGGTGACGAACCGGCGTTCGCCCGGGGGTTGCCGATCCTCGAGGCGCTCGGCGCGAGCGTCGTGCACGTCGGACCGAGCGGCGCCGGCCAGGTGTGCAAGGCCTGCAACCAGCTCGTCGTCGCGGCCACGATCGAGGCCGTGGCCGAGGCCCTGCTGCTCGCCGAGCGGTCCGGTGTCGACGCGGCGAAGGTGCGGGAGGCGCTGCTCGGCGGGTTCGCGGGCTCGAAGATCCTCGATGTGCACGGCCGGCGCATGCTCGACCGGGCGTTCGACCCCGGGTTCCGCATCCGGCTCCATCGCAAGGACGCCCGCATCATCGAGGGAGCGGCGGACGAGACGCGCACGCCGATCCCCTCGTTCTCGATCGTGACCGAGCAGCTGCAGCGGGCGCTGGATGCCGGCGACGGCGACCGGGATCACTCCGCCCTGTACGCGGAGCTCGTCCGCGAGGCAGACTCACCGGCGTGACCACAGACCACACCGGCACGTCGACCGGGGCTGACGTCGTGTCCGAGGAACTCACCGGCGTGCTCACCGCCGACCCGCCGCGGTTCGACGAGGAGGCCATCGTGCGGATCGCCCGAGAGGTCTTCGACTACGACGGCACGGTGGAGCGCCGGTTCGAGAGCGAACGCGACCAGAACTTCCAGCTCGCCGGCGCCGGCGGTGGGCGGCGCATCCTCAAGGTCTCGAACGTCGGCGAGCGCGCCGACGTGCTCGACATGGAGGTCGGAGCGGCGCTGCACGCCCGTCGCGCCGATCCGTCGCTGCCGATCGCCGAGCCGTTCCCGACCGCGGCCGACGCCTCGGTGTTCATCGGCGCCGCGGTCGACGACGCGAACGGCGCCCGGCACATGGTGCGCATGTACGAGCACTTGCCCGGCCGCGGGTCGACCGACGGGCTCGATCTCGGTCACGAAGCGATCTGGGCGTACGGCGAGACGCTCGCCCGGCTCGGCCGGGCGCTGCGCGGATACTTCCACCCCGCCGCCGATCGAGTGCTGCTGTGGAACGTCGAGCACTGCCTGTCGCTCCGCCCGATGCTCGATGCGATCGACGATGCCGGGCACCGGGCGATCGTGCGCCGCGTCTTCGACCGGTTCGAGGCACGCGTCGCGCCGCGGTGGCCCGGGCTGCGGGCCCAGGTCGTGCACGGCGATCTCACGCTCGACAACGCGCTGCTCGACGACGACGGCCGCATCACCGGCATCGTCGACTTCGGCGACATGTCGCACACGGCGCTGCTCGCCGACCCGGTCTCGGCGCTCGACTCGATCCCGTCGATCCGCCGCGGCGACGATCTGTTCCACGCGGCGGCGTCCGTGCTCGACGGATACGACTCGGTGACGCCGCTCGAGCCCGAGGAACGCGCGCTCGTGGGCGACGCGCTCTCGGCGCGGCTCGCGCTCACCGTGACGATCTCCGCCTGGCGCGTGCAACGGTTCCCCGAGAACGCCCGCTACATCCAGAGCTGGGACCGCAACGCCTGGAGCATGCTCGAGCAGTTCGACGAGCTCGGCCCCGACGAGACCGCCCGGCGCTTTGGGGCGCCGGCGCCGACGCCGTCGACCTCGGACCTGATCGCGCGGCGCGCCGAGGTCTTCGGCACGGCGCTCGCGCCGCTCACGTACTCGACTCCACTGCACCTGGTGCGCGGGCACGGCGCGTGGGTCGAGGACGTCGACGGTCGGCGCTATCTCGACTCGTACAACAACGTGCCGGTCGTCGGGCACGCGCATCCGCGCGTCGCCAACGCGATCGCCGACCAGGCGCGCCTGTTGAACACGAATCTGCGCTACCTGCACCCGAAGGCGATCGAGCTCGCCGAGCGGCTCGTGCGCTCGATGCCGGAAGGATCGGGACTCGACACCGTGCTCTTCGTCAACGCCGGGAGCGAGGCCACCGACTTGGCCTGGCGGCTCGCGACGGTCGCGACGGGCAACGACGGCGGGCTCGTGACCTCGCACGCCTACCACGGCGTGACCACGGCCACGACGGCGCTCTCCCCCGAGGAGTGGCGCGGCGACTGGCGCCCCGACCACGTGGAACCCTTCACCCCGCCGGTCGAGGACGCAGCCACCGCCGCCCGGGTCCGTGACGCGATCGAACGGCTCGCCGCGCGCGGGCATCGGCCGGCCGCGCTGTTCCTCGACACGGCGTACACGAGCGACGGCATCCTGGCACCGGGGGCGAGCTACCACGCGGAGGTCGCGGAGGCCGCCCGCGATGCCGGTGCGCTCGTCGTCGCCGACGAGGTGCAGGCGGGATACGGGCGCACCGGCGAGCATCTGTGGTCGTTCGTTGCGTGCGGGCTCGCGCCCGACCTGGTCACGCTCGGCAAGCCGATGGGCAACGGCCATCCGGTAGCGGCCGTGATCGCCCGCCGCGACGACGTCGATCGGCTCGCGGGCCAGGCGGAGTTCTTCAGCACGTTCGGCGGGAACCCCGTGGCCGCCGCGGCGGGCCTGGCCGTGCTCGACGTGATCCGTGACGAGGACCTGATCGCGCGCGCCGCCGAGGTCGGCGCCCACGCCCGCGTGGGCCTCGAGGCCCTGCGGGACAAGCACTCAGCGGTCGCGGCCGTGCGCGGCCGGGGGCTGCTGCTCGGCGTGGAGCTGGTGCGCCGCTCCGCCGGCGAGCCCGACGGCGAGCTCGCGGCCCGGGTGCTCGACGCGGTGCGCGACCGAGGTGTGATGATCGGCTCAACGGGCCCGCACGGCAACGTGCTGAAGGTCAGGCCGCCGCTCGTCGTCACACCCGCCGAGGCCGACCTGATCGTCGCCGCGATCGACGACGCGCTCGCGTCCCTCACCTGAGACACCTGATTCCCGGGGCGGCATCGCCCGCACGCTTCGCGTGGGAACATCGGCTCAGGAACGCGACCGCCGGGAGGACGTGAGGACCATGACCGAGCTCTCCGCCGAGCAGATCGTCGAGCTGTCGAAGCGCTACACGCTGTACGACTGGCAGGCCCAGTCGAAGGCCCATCCGATGGCGGTCGCGTCCGCCGAGGGCGTGCACTTCACGACCGTCGACGGGAAGCGGTTCCTCGACTTCAACTCCCAGCTGATGGGCGTGAACATCGGCCACGGCGACAAGCGTGTGCTCGACGCGATCGCTCGCCAGGCCGAGACGCTGCCCTACGTCTCGCCGTTCATGGCCTACGAGACCCGCGCCCTGCTCGGCCAGAAGCTCGCGACCCTGTGGCCCGGCGACCTCGAGAAGTCTTTCTTCACGCTCGGTGGCGCGGAGTGCAACGAGAACGCGATCCGCGCCGCCAAGGCGTACACGGGCCGGCAGAAGGTGCTCGCGCGCTACCGCTCGTACCACGGCGCGACGTACGCGACGATCAACCTCACCGGCGACCCGCGGCGGTGGGCGAACGAGAACCCGCCCATGCCCGGCGTCGTGCACGTGCTCGAGCCCTACCACGGCACGCAGCGCGGGTTCGAGGACGCCGAGACCGCGATCGCCCTGCTGCGCGAGACGATCGAGCTCGAGGGGCCCGAGACGATCGCGGCCTTCATCCTCGAGCCGGTGACCGGCACGAACGGCGTCCTGATCCCGCCCGACGGTTACCTGCAGGGCGTGCGCGAGCTCTGCACCGAGTTCGGCATCGTGCTGATCGCCGACGAGGTGATGGCCGGGTTCGGCCGCACGGGGGAGTGGTTCTCGGTGAACCACTGGGACGTCGTGCCCGACCTGATGACCACCGCGAAGGGGCTGACCTCGTCCTACCTGCCGCTGGGCGCGCTCGCGATCTCACCGGAGATCGCGGCCCACTTCGACGAGCACGTGTTCTGGGGCGGGCTGACGTACAACTCGCACCCGCTCTCGTGCGCCGCGGCTCTCGCCGCGATCGAGGTGCTCGAGCAGGACGACCTCGTCGGGAACTCGAAGCGCATGGGCGAGGTGATGGCCCGCCACCACGAGGAGCTCGCGGAGAAGCATCCGAGCGTCGGCCGGGTTCGCAGCATCGGGCTGTTCGGCATCCTGGAGCTCGTGAAGAGCCGCGAGACGATGGAGCCGCTCAGCCCCTTCAACGTGCTGAACGAGACGATGGCCTCGGTGAACCGCGCCCTGCTCGACCGAGGCCTGTTCACGATGGTGCGCTTCAACGGCATCATGACGAACCCGCCGTTGTGCATCACCGAGGACCAGCTCGCCGAAGGCTTCGAGATCATCGACGACGTGCTCTCGGTCGCCGATGCCGCCGTGATGGGATGACCCGGTGAGCTCGAGCCGCGATGTCCGCCGAGGTCGGGGGGTCGCGGTCGCGGCGATCGTGGTGGTCGCGGGCGTCCTCGTGCACTACCTGTCCGTGATCGCGTCTCAGTCCACCAGGGAACTTGCTCGCGTCGGGTTCGTGGTGCTGCTCTTCCTCGCGGTGCTCGCCTGCATCGCGGGCACGCTCATCCTCGACTCCGCCTCGACGCGAGGCGTCGTGGGCGCCGGGGCTGCCGGCCTCCTGCTCTCGATGAGCTATCTCGCTCTCTTCTCGATCGGGCTGTTGCTCCTGGTCGGCGCCGTGCTCGCGATCGTGTGGCTCGTGCGCACCCGGTCGGAGCGCCGAGACTCGAGCCCGATCCCGACCATCGCGGCGTTCGTTGTCGGAGCGATCCTTCCGTGGAGCCTGCTGTTGCAGGGTTGACGGGCTGAGGTCCGGAACCGGAACGACCTACACTCCCGCGTGCGGGCGGATCTCCACGGTGCCGTCGACGACGCGGGTCTCGTAGGTGTCTTCGGGCTTCGTCGCGGGACCTCGCAGCACGCGCCCGTCCGCCAGGTTGAACACGCTGCCGTGCACCGCGCAGGTCACCGTGGCGAGCGACTCCCCGAGCTTCAGGCGTCCCCGGTCGAGCGGCGCGCCCTGATGGGTACATCGGTTTCCGATCGCGAAGACGCGGTCGCCCGAGCGCACGAGCAGCGCCGTCGCGTCGCCGACCGTCACCCGCTGCCCCTTCCCCTCGGGGAGGTCGTCGAGCGCGCCCATGGCGATCCATCCATCGTCGGCCATCGCGCCGGATCGTATCGCTCGGGCTCCTGGAGAGCACGGCTCCCCATGAGACGATGGCGTCGCCGTCCCTCTCGAGCTGAACGCGACGACGACCGAGGTGATCCGGATCCAAACGCGATCGTTCCCGGGAAGAAGCTGGGCCTTAGCTGCCGCCGTCATCGCCGGCGGCACGGCCCTCCTCTACATCTGGCTCATCGCCACGGAGACGCCCCGGAACGATCCGGACCGGGTCGCGGCGGTCATCGCGCTCTTCCTCCTGGCCGCCGCCGGCGCGATCGGCGCTGTGCTGCTCCGCTCGCCCGAGGCGCGGCACGTCGCCGCCGCCGCCGGCACCGGCCTGCTCCTGTCCTTGGGTGTGCTCGCGCTCGCCTCGATCGGGGTGCTCCTGCTCATCGCGGCCGGGCTGCTGATCATGGCGATCGCTGCGGGCCGGGCCGAGGGCCGGGCGTCCTCACCCCTCCGGGTGATCGCGGCGTTCGTCGCGGGGGCGGCGCTGCCGTTCGCGCTCGTCTCGTTCACCTAAGGCGGGGCCGTCGACGCGCGTCGTGGCTCCTACGGCGACGTCGCCCGAGCCGAGGTCGCCTCGGCCCAGCGCTCGGCCCAGGCGGCGAGCTCCTCGACCACCCGGGTGAGGTCGCGGCCGCGGTCGGTGAGGTGATACTCGATCAGCACGGGGGTCGAGGGCGTGACGTCGCGCGTCACGATCCCCTCGGCTTCCAACTCTTTCAGCCGCTCGCTGAGCACCGCGTCCGAGATGTTCGGGATCGCGTGCTTGAGGTCGCCGAAGCGGGCGGAGCCGGTCTGCAGGGCGCGCACGACCTGGGGGTTCCACCGCTTGCCGATCAACCCGGCAGCCCGCTGGAAGTGCTCGCAGATCGGCTGTTCGTCGGTCATCTCGTTTCGTGGCTCCTCGTCTTTCGGCGCATCCTATGCGCCATCCCGGGTGTTCCGGTCCCTCCAGCCACGCGATCTCGGGAGTGGCGGGACTCTGGAATAGATAGTACCTTAGATTCCGTTAGTCTGGATATCGCATCGCCGCGAGGGGCGGCGATCGGATCACAGGAGGAAGAGACATGGCTGAGGCAGCCCGAGAGATCGATGGCATCTCGCTCCCGCCCGCCGGCAAGTACGAGCTCGACCCGACGCACACGGAGATCAGCTTCGTGGCCCGCCACATGTTGACGAAGGTGCGCGGCCGCTTCACGGAGTTCGACGGCACGATCGAGGTCGCCGAGCGGCCCGAGGACTCGACCGTGAACGTCGAGGTCAAGACCGGCAGCGTGCAGACGAACACCGATCAGCGCGACGACCACCTGCGCAGCGCCGACTTCTTCGAGACCGAGGAGCACCCGGTCATGACGTTCCGCTCGACGGGTTGGCGCCACACCGGCGGCTCGAGCTTCGAGCTCGACGGCGAGCTGACGATCCGCGACGTCACGAGGCCGATCACCCTCGAGGGTGAGTTCCACGGCTGGGGGAAGGACCCCTTCGAGAACACGAAGATCTTCGCCGAGGCGAAGGCCAGTGTGGAGCGCGAAGACTGGGACCTGACCTGGAACGTCGCGGTCGAGACCGGTGGGTTCCTGGTCTCGAAGAAGATCGACATCGTGATCGACATCGAGGCCGCCCTCGTCGGCTGAGCTCGCTCGAACCGACGATTGCCCGTGGAAGG
>JBOGVO010000189.1:0-17918 GCA_050692855.1 Actinomycetota bacterium
GATCGGGCGGGACCGCGGCGATGCGCTGCGACTCGTACGCCGCCTCCCAACGTCCGTCCGCCTTGGCGGCGGCGACCTCCGCGAGCCCGGCCGGACGCATGCGCGCCCGGCCGCCATCAGCGCCTCGACCTTCGCCACGTTGACCTTCGACCACGAGCTCTTCGGCCGGCGAGGTGAGTATCGCTGGAGGAACGACGCGTCGTCGTGGGCCTTGCGCCGGCCGTCGATCCAGCCGTAGCACAGGGCCACGTCCAGCGCCTCCGCCGACGTGATCGAGGCGATCCCCGAGTGGCGCTTGGCGATCCGAAGCCATGCCTCGGCCCGCACCCCATGCTGCGCGGCCAGCCAGGACTCCCACCCGGCGGCATCGGAAAAGTCGAGCGTGTCCACGCTATCCCGGTTTGCTGGACGCGAGGACCTCGAGGTAGTGCGGGTTGGACATGACGCCAAGCACGTTGCCGAACGGGTCGACCACGGCAGCGGTGACGAATCCCGCATCCCCGCGCGGCGTGATCGGCTGGTACTCCTTGGCGCCCATCGACAGCAGTCGCTCCACGGTGGCGTCGAGGTCGTCGACGTGCCAGTACGTGACGGCACCACCGGGTTCGGTCGCCGCGTCAGACGGGTGCGGAGCGTAGCGACGATCGATGATGCCGAGCTCGTGTTGGTAGTCGCCGATGCGGACTCGACGTAGGCGGGTGGTCCATCGGGTGGGTTAGACGGGTGGGTTAGAGAAGTAGGCGTCGACACCGAGCAGTTGCCGGTACCAGTCCCGCGCAGCCGGTACGTCGTCGGCGTAGAAGTTGAGGGTCGCAAGTCCACGGAGCATGGTGGCTGTCCTTCCGAGGGTGTGGGTTGGATGTCAGCCATGCTAGCGGTCGAGTCGCGGCGAACAGGTGCCTGGGTCCTCTCGGCGGGAGGAGTGGGATTCGAACCCACGAGCGAGTTGCCCCGCTAACGGTTTTCAAGACCGTCGCCTTCGTCCGCTCGGCCATCCTCCCGGAGCAGGATACCCGCAGGTCAGGAGTGGTGCGCTGCCCTCCCCGCTGTCCGCTCAGCTCGCTCGTGCAAACCACAGCTAACCAACGCCGCGATCTGGCCCACCAACAACAGGGGCAGAGGCAGGGGCCATCAGAGTGTAGGCCGTACGCGCCGTTTGCGGTCGGCAGGTGACGGAGCGCAGGATGCCCACATGGTGATCCCCGAGACCCGCTACGCGAAGACTGCCGATGGCCTCTCCATCGCACACCAGGTGTTCGGGACCGGCGCGGATCTCCTGTTTGTCCCGGGGTACATCTCGAACCTCGAGCTCAACTGGGACCTTCCCGCGTACGCGGGCCTTCTCCACCGCCTCGCATCGTTCTCCCGCTTAATCGCCATTGATCGGCGCGGCACCGGACTCTCTGACCGGCTCTCGCCCGGCGACCAACCGCCTCTCGAGATCCTGATGGAGGACCTCGGGCGGGTGCTGGATGAGGTCGGGTCCGAGCGAGCCACCGTCGCCGGCTTCCTCGACGGGGGCTACCTGTCTTTGCTCTTCGCGGCGACCCACCCCGAACGAACCCGGGCTCTCGTTCTGTACGGTACGGCCGCGAGCGGCAAGTGGTCGCCCGACTACCCCTGGCAGTGGAAGCCCGACCGCTGGGAGAGCTACTTCGACGAGATGGCGTCGGGATGGGGGAAGCAGCAGTACGCGCACGACGGACTTGGGTGGTACGCGCCGAGCGCACACCAAGACGAGGCCACACGGCGGTGGTGGGAGCGCTACCAGCGTCTTGCGGCGAGTCCAGGCTCTGCGATCGCGCTCGAGCGCCTGTACAGCGAGACCGACGTGCGACACATCCTGCCGTCGATCCGCGTGCCGACGCTCGTGCTCCACCGACGAGGAGACCCGGTGGAGCCCGTGGAGGGTGCTCGATACATCGCTCAGGAGATCGCGGGAGCGAAGTAACGTCGAGCTCGAGGGGGTCGATGCCCCTCCGTAGGCGGGCGACTCGAACGCCATCATCGACGAGATCGAGGAGTTCCTAACCGGAATCCGACGAGTGCCGGAGCCGGACCGCGTGCTTCGACCGTCCTGTTCACCGACATCGTCGGTTCGACCGAGCAACTCGCGCGGATCGGAGACGGGCCTTGGAAGGGATTGCTGGCGCGACACGACGAGCCGGCGAAGGCAGAGATCCAGCAGGCACGAGGGACCTACGTAGACTCGACCGGCGACAGCGTCCTCGCAACGTTCGACGGACCGGCGCGCGGTCCGGTGCGCGACGGCCATCGGAGAGGCCATGCGCCCTCTGGGAATCGAGATCCGAGCGGGCTGCCACACGGGAGAGATCGAGCTCGCAGGCGACGCCGTGCGCGGTATCGCCGTCCATATCGGAGCCAGGATTGCGGCGTTGGCCGGGGCTTCTGAGGTGCTCGTCTCTTCCACGGTGAAGGACCTGGTCGCGGGATCAGGCCTCACGTTCGAAGACGCCGGCGAGCACGAGCTGAAGGGTGTCCCCGGTTCCTGGCGCCTGTATCGGGCGGCGGTCGGAGCCTCCCATAGGCTCAGCCAGGCTCCCCATCATCGCCCGGCATCTCCCGCGCGACCGTGCGCACATGGGACTTGTGCGAGGGCCACATGGCTTGGCTACTTGGGCTGACGAGGCGGGAGTACCGGGAGCTCGAGGCTGGCAGGGCTGCATATCAGCAACGACCTGTATGAGCGAATCGTCGACGCGTGCGGCTGGTCAATACGGATGAAGCCATATCAACCCGTACGAACCCGGACGGTTTTCAAGACCGTCGCCTTCGTCCGCTCGGCCATCCTCCCGAAAGGAGCCTATCGGTGCCCATAAAGAAGGATGCCTCGTCTGCGTGCGACCCAGGGCGCATCGATCGCGAGGAGCGAGTCAGTGCCGTCAACGCACATTGTGAGTCGGCCAAATGGGCGCACAAAAAGTTCACCCATGGGCTGATACCCAACCCTGGGAGGAAGGGAGCAGAACGTGTTCAGGCACCAGCGAGCCCGCCGACGTCTGGAAGTGGGAACCATTGCAGGCCGGGATGACGTGGAGCCCACGGTCCCCGCAATCTTCATCAGGGAGCAACAGGTAGGTTGACTCCATCCGATTCTGGAGAGAGGGAGACTGAGACCGCGTGTTCGTTTCGGCTCTCATCGATTCCAATGTGGCCTTGATCCTGTGCTCGGCGGCCATTTCCAAGCTCCTGCAACCCGCCGCCGCTAGGGCCGACCAGGTGGCTGGGCATGACCTGCTTCCGAGCTGGCTGGTTAGGCCAGTGGCTCGATGCTCCCCCTGCTCGAGTTGAGGCGGCTGCTTCGGGAGAAGGAAAGGCGGTCTCCAGCTCCCTCCGGTGGGCACGACGCGACGTCGACGACGGAGGAGGTACCGATGGACGCGACCAAGTCTCAATCGTCCCACCACGTGAGCGGATAGCCCGCTTCATTCCACGCAACGAGACCTCCCTCGAGGGCGGCCACTCGATCGCGATCGAAACCCGCGTCAACCACCATCCGCGCCGCACGGGCGCTGGTGTATTCGTCAGGTCAGGTGCAATAGAAGATGATCATATGGCCGTCAGACACCGAGGGAAGCTCGAGATGCTTTGGTGTGCGTCGGATCTCCGAGAACGGGATCGAGATTGCACCAGTCGCGTGTGCCTCCTCGTAGTAGCGCCGATCGCGAGTGTCCGCTAGGACGGCTTGACCGTCATCGACAAGCTGCTTCGCCTGCGCGGGCGAGATCCTGGGGATCCCCTCCAGATCCTTTCGTGCGACCTGCGATTCACTCATTGGCACCTCGGCGGCCAGCTGGCCCCATCTCCTGTCTAGCTTCTCAGCGAGTCCATGTACCTCGAGGTGCTACACGATCAGCACCGTGACGGGTCCGTTTGCGGCTCGAGCCGCCGTGCTGCCGAGGAGCGCCTTGCTTGCACCTCGTCCACGTCGTCCGATCGCGAGGAGGTCGTAGCCCTGCTCGGTCGCATGGTTCATGAGCGCCTCCGCCGGCTGACCCGTCAGCAACATCCGCCCCGGAGCTTGCGTCACGATCGAGCTCGCCGCCGCTTCGAGCAGCTCGGCGGCCCGTTGCTCGTCCCGGCGAGCCTGTGGGCTCGTCTCGTCGAACGTGACCACGTTCGCGAGCGTCAGCCGTCCGACGTTGGTGCCGATCAATTCGATCGCCGTTCGGAGCGCATGCGCAGCCTCTGCCGAGCCATCGATCCCAACCAACACGTCCACCGAACCACCGCTCGAGAGGGCCTCCGCCAGGGGTCGCTCGGTGGCGCGATCTTCGTCTCGGATCGAGGTCCACGCGAGCGGGAGGGCGAGCGGACCGAGGACCGCACCCAAGAGGAACCACTGGAAGGCGCCGTGTCCGCGCCGGCCCATCACGACGGCAAGCGTGACCCCGGTTGCGAGCCAAGCCGCGAACAGGATCAGCAGGACTTCGGTCGTCGAGCGGGCGAGCCCCAGCATGTTTGGATGCTATCGAAGGAAGGCTCCCCTCACGCGGACGCCGAATGAGGTTGATGGCCCGCTAGGACGGATACGCCACGGACCCGTTCTCCACGCGTGCGGGCGGGGTGACGACATGAGGCTGAGCGTCCCCATCATGCATGAGATGAACAACGAAGATGTCGGCGAGGAGGGTGGCCGCATCCGCGATGAGACGACGATGACACCGCCACCAGACCGATTCCGAACACATGATCACGGTCTGAGATCGAGCAGCCTCGTCGAGCAGGCGGTCGAGGGCAGCCCGGAACGTAGAGGTCTGCATGTAGTCGGCGTAACCACGGAACGCTGCGTGGCGTAGCCCGGTATTCGCGCTGTGTTTCGAAGCTCGGCGGAATCCCCCGAGGTCGGGCTCCCAGCGATACGCGATGCGGTAGGCGGGCAGCCACTCTTCCATGGCCGAACGAGCGAATTGCGGGTTGTGCCGGCTACCCGGCGCGCTCCGCACGTCAACGAGGTGAGATATCCTCGATGATGCGAGCAGCCCCGCGAATCGTTCCGCTTCGAGCGTGCCATGGCCGACCGTGAACAGCTCCGTTCGTTCCGGCCGCTGGACTGCTTCGCGATCATGCGGAGGCACGGATGCCGAGCATCTCCTTGGCTTGGCGGATCATGGCGACTTCGCCATGTGTGTGTACCACGACGTCAGGGGCGGAGGTCCGTAGATTCCACGACTCTGTCCTTCTCCGTGCGTAGAGCATCCCTCATCCCGCGATGCGTCGCGGAAGGAATGACGCGCATGGTCGATAGTAGGCTGACGGTAGTACGACGCTCGAGTAGACCGGGGCGGGGAAAAGAGGACCGTAGTGGACGTGCGCCTGAAACGCGCCTACGAGCCCGCAGGATCCTCGGACGGCTACCGAGTCCTGATCGACCGTCTCTGGCCGCGCGGGATCTCGCGCGAGCGGGCCAAGCTCGATGAGTGGGACCGCGAGCTGCCGCCGAGCACCGAGCTCCGGCAGTGGTTCGGGCACGATCCAGGTCGTTTCGAGGAGTTCCGCCGCCGCTACGTCGAGGAGCTCCGAGATCAGCGTCCGCGGCTCGCGGAGCTCCGGCGGCGAGCAAAGGATGGGACGCTCACCCTCGTCTACTCCGCCCGGGACACCGAGCACAACGACGCCGTCGTCCTCGCTGAGGTCTTGCGCCGCGGGCTGCCGAAGGCCGAGAGGCGAGGGTGATCGTGCAGGAACGGCTCCGTCCAGTGGTCGCCGAGCGATCCCCCTCGGACCTGAGGGCGGCCGTGGCCCGATGGGAGAACGAGGGCGGTCTGGTCGACGACGAGCCGATCGATCTGAGTGGCGGCGCCATCTCGATCGAGCCGGTGCTGCCCTTCCGCCTCGATCTCAGCGTCTGGGCCCTGCGCCGACGCCCGCGGAACGCCGTCGATCGCTGGGACGGGACCTCGTACCGACGCGCTCTTGCGCTCACCGATGAACCCGTCGGATTCTCAGCCACTCGAGTAGGCGGTCTGGACGTTCCGTACCTTGCCGTCGCTCTCGCCGGCGCGAGCATGAGCCGTCGAGAAGAGGACGACGTGCGATCGAGCATCGAGCGCATGCTTGGGCTGAGAGTCGACTTGTCGACCTTCTACGAGATGGCCGAAGCGGACAGCCTGATCAGCTCCCTCGTGGCCCGGTTCCGGGGCTTGAAACCACCGCGCCTTCCAACCGTCTTCGAGAGCCTGCTCAATGCGGTGGCCTGTCAGCAGCTGTCGCTCGAGGCCGGTCTGAGCCTGTTGAATCGTCTCGCGGAATCCCACGGCCAGGCCGTCTCGATCGATGGGACCACGCTCGACGCCTTCCCGCGGCCGTCGGACCTCGCCGGCCTCGAGCCGCAGTCGCTCCGTAGGCTGGGTTTCAGCCTCCGCAAGGCAACGACCATCGTCGAGCTCTCGCGGGCGGTGGTCGTCGGACGACTCGACCTCGAGGCCCTGGACCGTCTGGCCGACGACGAGATCCTCGCACGATTGACGAGCCTGCCCGGGATCGGACGGTGGAGCGCTGAGTACGTGCTCCTTCGCGGTCTCGGACGCTTGCATGTCTTCCCCGGTGATGACGTGGGCGCGCGGAACAACCTGGCGCGCTGGCTGGGCCTCGAGCCGCCGCTCGACTATCGCGCGGTGGGACAAGCGGTCTCGCGCTGGCAGCCCTATGCCGGGATGGTCTACTTCCACCTACTGCTCCGCGGCCTGGAAACACGGGGCGAGCTGGAATGGAGGACGGATGGCTGAGTTCGTGACGGTCGGGACGTCCGACGAGATCGGCGAGAACGAGGCACATGCCTTCGATGTCGGCGACCAGGTGGTTGGTGTCGCGCGGGTGGGCGGTGAGTTGCTCGCGTTCAGCGACGTCTGCACGCACCGACAGTGCAGCTTGACCTCCCTCGGGGAGATCGACGGCACCGTGATCCAGTGCGGATGCCACGGCAGCCGGTTCGACATGAGGACCGGTGAGGTCCTCGCAGGCCCGGCCGTCGATCCCATCGCAGTGTTCCAGGCCCGTGACGAGAGCGGCAATCTGCAGGTGTCCATGTAGTTGGCCTCCCGCGGCGTCTTCGTCATCGTCATCGTCGCTCTGCGGTGCGACTGCCGCAACGAAGCTTCGCGAGGAGGGCTTCGTTGGCCGCATCGTGCTGATCGGCGCTGAAGACCACCCTCCGTACGAGCGTCCGCGGGGATCACGTAATAGTAGGCCCACAGTCCCTGAACGGCTGGAGGAGCTGTCCGCGTGGCTGACCTGACCTCGTCGCCTACCTCGTCGCCGTCGAACGTCGGCCGGTACGGATTCGAGAACGACCCGCTGGCGGCCACGATGCCCGACGCGGGGAAGGATCGGCGATTAGAGCGAGGACTGTCAATCTATCGATTGCTGCGCAGCGCCATTACCGTGGTCCGGATGCGCGCCGGAATGTTCACCTCGATCGATGCGTCCGCACGCACGGTCGTGCTCGTCGAGGGCGTGAGCGACTTGCGCGTCCTCGAGACCCTCGCCGCCAGACGCGGCCACGATCTGGCCTCGGCGGGCGTCGCGATCGTCGCGATGGGCGGCGCGACGAACGTCCGGCACGCGATCGATCGCTTCGGCCCCGACGGACTCGACCTGCGGCTGACGGGGCTCGTCGACGCGCCCGAGGAGAGCGACTACCGGCGCGCGCTCGAGCGGGCCGGGCTGACGATCGGTCCGACGCGAGCCGATCTCGAGCGCATCGGCTTCTTCGTCTGCGAGGCGGACCTCGAGGACGAGCTGATCCGAGCCCTCGGTCCGGCACGGGTCGAGGGCATCCTGGAGGCTCGGGGGGATCTCTCCACGTTTCGCACGTTCCAGCGGCAGCCTGCCCAGCGAGGTCGCCCGATCGAGGCGCAGCTCCGGCGGTTCAAGGGCACGAGGAGCGGGCGGAAGGAGGCGTACGCCGCGTACCTCGTCGAAGCGCTCGACCTAGCGGACATGCCGCGGCCGCTCGACCTCGTGCTCCGGCGCGCGACCCGGGCCGGTCGGCCGGATTGACGCGCAACCGGTCGATTGCGTATCGTGTGCGCAACCAGATCATTGCGCGTTCCGGAGGGACGGGCCCGCGCACTGGACCGAGAGGAGGGGCACCAATGAGCACGACCCCGGTTCCTGACGAGATCCGTAGGGAAGTCACGATCGGCGTCGAACGTGAACAGGTATGGGCGGCGCTCACCGAAGCGAACCAACTCAGACGCTGGTTCCCCACGAAGGACGCCCGCGTCGATCTGCGGCCTGGCGGCGAGATGTACCTGGAGTGGGACGAACAGAGCGCCATCGGCGTCTTCGACGAGATCGACCCTCCGAACCGGCTCGTGTATCGCTGGCACCCCGCCGGTGACGACTACCCCGCGACGACCGTCGAGTTCACGCTGGCCGACACCGACGACGGCACAGGGACACGACTCACCGTGGTGGAACGCGGGTTCGCGCAGCTCCCCGCCCAGAACCGCGCCGACAACGTCGAGGGGTGGGACAGCGAGCTCGCGGAGCTCGTCGAGTACCTCACGACGCTCAAGACGCGGCACTGAGCGCGCACGACGATGGCGGCGAGAGCCGACCCCGGGTTGGACGACGCCGGCGCCGTGTTCGCCGCGCTCGCCGACCCGACGCGTCGGCGCATCGTGCACGAGCTCTCGGCGGACGGTCCGCTCACGGCGACGCAGCTCGCCGCCCGGATCGGCATCAGTCGGCAGGCGACGTCCAAGCACCTGTTCGCGCTCGCGGGCGCGGGGTTCGCCACCGGCGAACGCCACGGGCGCGAGACCAGGTTCGAGCTCGACACCCGCCCGTTCGCCGAAGCCGAAGCGTGGATGCGTGCGATCGGTGCCCTCTGGGATCGTCGCCTGGATGGGCTGAAGGAGTTCCTGGAACGAGAAACCTGACCAATCACGCCAGCGAGACGTCACCTATGACGCGATACTCAGGGCGTGAGCAACGATCCGGCCGACGAGCGTGTGGCTCGCATCCACGAAGGGGAGCCGCCGTGCGCATGAGCGGTTCGACACTCGTCCCGTTGGCGTTGATATTGATGGGCGGCCTGCTCGGCGGCTGCAGCACCCAGGAGAGCCTGGAGCACCAGGAACCCCAGGAAGGTCTGGACCCGATCGACAACTCAATCGACGCGGCCGCCCGGTTGATCGTCGCAGGGGGCTCGACGAAGGCGTTCGAGAACGAGGGCATCGTCGTGGCCGGCGACCTCGAGTGCACGGCCACATCCGGAGGGGGCGTCTCGGACATATCGGTCGAGTGCATCGGTACCGGCACCGAGGGTGAGGAACTCGCCGTCGAGGCCACGCTGCAAGCGGACGCGGGGCCCGGAGGCACCGCTCAAGGATCGTTCGTGGGCACCGCGGACGGGAAGGAAGTCTTCTCGGCAGAGTGCTTCGGCGCGGCTTGCTGAGGGATCGGGGCACATTCCCACACGCCGCCATCCCTACCCGCCGCACGCAGGAGCTCCGCGCGCGTGGAACCTCGGCGCGCGGCGCACTACGACGCCATCCGTGGCCGGTGAGTCTGATGGAGACGCGCATGCATCCCGGTCCCGCGAGCGCGACCCACCACAACGCGACCATGGGGTGCCTGCGCGAAGCCGGGTTCCGTTCCGAGAGGCGGTGCACGCGTACAACGTGCTCGACGCCTTCACGTACGGGTTCGCCCTGCAGGAGCAGACGATCCCGTTCGAGACGCCGGAGCAGTCCGCCGACATGGCGACGACCACCGTCGGCGAACAGGGCGACGAGTACCCGTACCTTGCCGAGGTCGTGGTCGAGCTCGGGAAGCGGGGCTACGACTACACCGAGGAGTTCGAGTTCGGCCTCGACTTCATCCTCGACGGGCTCGAGCGGTTCCGGAGGTCCATCAGACGGCGGAGAGGATGAGGTTCGATGACGGAACCGTGGGTAGAGGGGGGACCATGGGACGACTGATCTTCCAAACGAGCATGACGCTGGACGGGTTCATGACCGGCGCCGACCAGACCGCAAAGGAACCGCTCGGCACCGACGGTGAGCGCCTGCACGAATGGGGGTTCAGCTCGGACCCGCAGGATCGCGCGTACGCCGAGCCCCTGCTGAGCAGCGGCGCCGCCATGATCGTGGGGCGCGTGACCTACGACCACTCCTTGCCGTTCTGGGGCGCCGACGGCCCGAGCGGCGCCGCGCGCCTTCCCGTGTTCGTCGTGACGCACGAGGCGCCGGCGGAGTCACCGGAGAACGGGGTCTACACCTTCGTGACCGACGGGATCGAGTCGGCGCTGAACCAGGCACAGGACGCCGCGGGCGACGAGGACGTGGTGATCGTCGGCGGCGCCAAGATCGGGCGCGCGTACATCGCGGCCAGGTTGGTCGACGAGCTGCAGATCCACGTGGTGCCCGTGCTGTTCGGCAGCGGCACACGCATGTTCGAGGACATGGACATCGACCACCGGTGGCTCGAGCCTATCCGTGTCGTCGATCGGCCGCTGGCCACGCACATCCACTACCGCGTCGTCCGTTGATGGATCGCTACCGCTGGCTGAACACGAGCTACCCGAGCCTGTGTCCCGGGACCGATCATCAGCGGCTCCTCACCGAAAGACTCGGCAAGACGAGCCCGAACGCGCTGTCCCTGCTCGGCCACCTGTTCCGCCAGCCCGTCGTCGGCGCCAAGCTCGTGCACGACATGCTCGACGTATCTCAGCCGACCGCTTCCGCGCCCGTCCGTGATCTGGAGCGCATCGGCCTGCTCCGCGAGCTCACCGGGAGACGGAGGAACCGGCTATTCGCGTATCAGCCCAACCTCGACCTCTTCCCGGGAGCGACATCCCGCAGCTGAGGTTCTGCGAACGACCGTCAGAAGTCAGCGCTCATCACGACCCGGCGGAGGGTCGGGCGACTCACCTCGGTGAGCCCCGCTGCCTCGAACGCGCCGACCGTCCCAACGTGGAGCTCGGACAGGATCACGTCCTTCCCGGTGATCGGGTAGCCCTCGAGAGCGCGGGCGCCGCGATCCCGAGCGAAGTCGACGGCTGCGTGCGCGAGCGCGTGGGTGATTCCCCGCTTCCGGAAGCCTGCGCGCGTCACGAAGCAGGTCACGGCCCACACGCCCTCGTCGTGCTTGTCCTCCGCGCGGCCCTCCCAGGGCACGCGCATTTTGCGCAGCATGCGCGGGTAGGCCGGGCGCGGCTCGACCGCGCACCAGCCCACGGGCTCGTCGTCGAGGTAGGCGACGAGGCCGCTCGTCGTGGACGACGTCGGGTGCCCGCACTCGGTCTGCTCCCGGAGCCGGGCGGCGAGCTCCTCCGCGCCGACCGACGCCCACGACTCGCCTGGAGCCATCTTGTACCGCTGGCAGAAGCACCGGGACGGGTCGCCTCGCATGCCGAAGATCGCCTGCAGGTCCTCCCAGCTCGCCTCGTTGGCGGGCACGATCGTGAGGCCGCTGGGGTCGGGAGCTTCGGTCATTCGAGTCATGTCCCCGAGCGGTCGGCGATGTACCCGTCCAACAACACCGCGAGCTCGGCGGGCCGGCTGAGGGCGACGTAGTGACCGCTCACGATCTCGTCCGGCACGATGCCGAGCCGCTCGGCGACCACTCGTCGGCTGAACGCGGGCGGGAAGAACCGGTCCTCGGAACACAGCACGAACCTCGTCGTCACCGGCGGCCAGGCGTCCAGGGGCCACGGCGCGTCGAGGCCAACGATCGATCCCTGGCGCTCGTGCCGCATCGCCTCCTCGGCGAGCGGGCGGGGCACGTCGTGGAAGAAACTGACGAACGGATCGTCGTTGCCCGTCAGCCCACCGTCGACCGCGGCCTGCTCGCGCATGGCGTCGGCGTAGCCGGTGGTCTCCCACCACGCGTCGGGCGGCTCACCCGGCGCGGACACCATCCCGGCGACGAGGACCAGCACCTGCGTGGGCAGGCGCTGGGCGACTAGCGGGCCGATGAACGAGCCGAACGACTGCGCGACGACCGCGACCGGTGCCGACGGATCCCCGACGGCCTGCGCCACCGCGTCGGCGCACTCGACCAGTGTCGGCGAGGCCTCCACCGGCAGATCGGGCGCGACCGTGTCGTGGCCGAGCGCACGGAGCTCCTGCTCCACGAGGTGCCAGTACCACCCCGAGTCGCCCGCTCCGTGGATCAAGACGAACGTGGTCGTGAGAGCCTCCTTGCAACCGATCGGCTCGACCCCCCAAGCTTCGAGGACCGAGGAGGATGAGGGTATGCCCCTGAGCGGCGAGCACGAACCCAGCCCGAGCGACTGGGCCCGCAAGCAGGCCGAGCGGTACGAAGCCACGAACGGCGAGAAGGGCGGCGAGCTCCAGGGCCGGCCCGTGATCGTGCTCACCTCGGTGGGCGCGAAGTCCGACAAGATCCGCAAGACGCCGCTGATGCGCGTCGAGCACGAGGGCACGTACGCGGTCGTGGCATCGCTCGGGGGCGCCCCCGAGCACTCGGTCTGGTACCACAACCTCAAGGCCCATCCGCACGTCGAGCTGCAGGATCGCGCAACGAAAGGCGACTACACGGCTCGCGAGGTCTCCGGCGACGAGAAGGCCGTCTGGTGGGAGCGTGCCGTCGCGACGTGGCCCGATTACGCGAAGTACCAGACCAAGACCGAGCGGCAGATCCCCGTGTTCGTGCTCGAGCCGACCACCGCACACTGACCGGCGCCCACATCGGGCCACCCAGCCCTCCCTGCTTCGACCGACTGCTTCCGGCCTGCGGATCGGCTCACCCGGCGACCCGGTACCTGATGTGCGTGACCGCCGGGGAGGCGATCACCTCGACCGGGTCGAGCGCGAGGCCGTCCAGTCCTGCGCCGACGAACAACGGCACACCACCTCCGAGCACGATCGGGACCAGGTCGAGGCGGAACTCGTCGAGCAGCCCCGCGCTCAAGCACTGTGCGACGATCTGGCCGCCGCCTCCGATCAACACGTCGCGATCTCCCGCGGCCTCTCGTGCCAGCCCGAGCGCCCGCTCGAGCCCGTCCGTCACGAACGCGAACGTCGTCGGCCCCTTCGTGAGGCGCTCGCGCCCACGGCGCGTGACCACGAAGACCGGCTTCCCGAACGCACCGTCTTCGCCCCACGGCTCTTCGCCGTGATCGAACATGCGCCGTCCGATCACCACCGCCGCCGCTGCGCGTGAGCGGCTCGGCGGCCGCGTCGGCGTCGGCGGGGACCGACGGCCCGAAGAACCACTCGTGCAGACGTTCACCACCGTCGCCGAGCGGGTTCCCCGGTCGATCGTCGGGTCCGGCGATGAAACCGTCGAGCGACATCGACATCGCGGCGTGTACGACGCTCATGGCGTCCTCCTCCCTGTTCGCATCGCCCGTTCGCTGACATCCTCCCCACATCGCGCCGTTGGCGGCATGGACCAGGCCACCGCCGGAACGCCTGTCCCGATATCCTGTCGGCATCCGGGGAGGAGTGCGACGTGCTGCACACGCCGTTGTGTGAGTTGTTGGGTATCCGGGTTCCGCTTATCCAGGCCGGCATGGCCGTCTACACCTCACCCGGGCTGGCGGCAGCCGTCTCGAACGCCGGCGCGCTCGGCAGTCTCGGCGCCTGGTTGCGCCCGGCGGACCAGCTGGGCAGGGATCTCGTCGAGCTCCGGGAGGCCACGGACCGACCCTTCGCCGTCAACCACGTCGTGCCCGACCTCGATCCGACCGCGCTCGAGATCACGTTCGACGCGGCACCCGCGGTCGTCTCGTTCGCCCTGGACGACGCCGGCGACCTCATGGACCGCGCCCACGACGTCGGCAGCCTGGTGATGCAGCAGGTCACGACGGTGTCCCAGGCGGAGACCGCCGCGGCGCACGGAGCGGACATCATCGTCGCCCAGGGACACGAGGCGGGCGGCTACGCCGGCACGGTGACGACGCTGACGCTCGTGCCCCAGGTCGTGGACGCGGTGGCCCCGCTCCCCGTCGTCGCCGCCGGCGGCATCGCGGACGGCCGTGGCCTCGCCGCGGCGCTGATGCTCGGTGCGGCCGGCGCGAACCTGGGGACCCGGTTCCTCGCCTCGCGCGAGGCGCCGATCGGCGAGGGCTGGAAGCGGGCGATCGTCGATGCCACGTCCGACGCATGGGCACAGCTCGACTTCTGGAATGACCTGTACCCGACGCCCGGGGAGAAGGGGTACGGCACTCGCGTGCGCGCCATGCGAACCGCCTTCACCGAGCGTTGGCACGAACGCCGTGACGAGGTGCGCCGGGATCCGGGGGCCGCACTCGCCGAGCTCGAAGCCGCCGAGGAAGCGGGGACGTACGACGAACTCTTCGTCGTCGGGGGGCAGAGTGCGGGGCTCGTCGACGACGTCCTTCCCGCGGGCCAGATCGTGGAGACGATCGCCGCCGAGGCGACGGCGATCCTCGCCCGGGGGCGAGACCTCGCCGACTGATTCGGCGCGGCCGAACGCGGCCCGCGGGCTGAGCGGGATAGCCTCTGCCCGTGACGGATTACGACGCGATCGTGTGCGGGGGCGGCACGGCCGGTCCCGTCGTCGCGTCGCATCTGGTGGAGGCCGGTCGCAGCGTGCTCCTGATCGAGGCCGGGCCCGACTACGGCTCCTTCGCCGACGGTCGATGGCCCGCCGAGTTGCTCGACGCCCGCACGATCCCGGTCTCGCACGACTGGGGGTACGCGTCGGGCGACGACCTCCCCGGCCGCTCGCTTGCCTACGAGCGGGCTCGCGTGATCGGCGGGTGCTCCGCCCACAACGGCTGCACGGTGAGCTGGGGCCATCGCGCCGACTACGACGGCTGGGCAGAGCTCGGTCTCGAGGGCTGGGCCGCGGACGACCTGCTCCCGCTCTTCGAAGAGGCGTCGTCGCGCATGCGGGTGCGCCGGTTCCCCGACGACGAGGTCGCCCCGTTCCATCGCGGGTTCGTCGAGGCGGGCGCCGCGATGGGGCTGGCGGAGGTCGACGACCTCGACACGCTCGACGGCCGGTTGGGGGTATGCATCGAGCCGGCGAACAGCCTCGACGGCGCCCGCTGGAACGCGGCCTTCGCGTACCTCGATCCCGTGCGGGAGCGTCCGCATCTCACGGTGCGCGGCGACACGACCGTCGACCGGGTGGTCGTCGAGTGGGGCCGCGCCGTCGGGGTGCGGGCGATCGGCCCGCTCGGGGCCGTCGAGATGCGCGCCGACCACGTCGTCGTGTGTGCGGGCGTGTACGGGAGCCCGGCGATCCTGATGCGCAGTGGTATCGGGCCCGTCGACGAGCTCCGGACGCTCGGCATCGACCCGATCGTCGACCTGCCCGTCGGGCGCAACCTGCACGACCATCCGAGCTACGAGCTGATCTTCGCGCCGAGCGACGAGCTAGCGCGCCGAACCGCCGAGTTCGAGGCCGCCGGCCACGTCGTGCCCGACGAGCAGGGGTTCGCGAAGGGCGAGAGCGGACGCGCGCAGGCGGCCGGGGAGCCGTTCGACCTGCACGTGTTCCCGGAGATCTCGATGGACGGGCGACTCGGGGTGTTCGTGGCGATGCTCACGCCGAGATCGCGCGGCGCGCTCACGCTGCGCGATGCGGACCCCGGGTCGGCGCCTCGCATCGACCACGCGTTCCTCATCGATCCGGACCATCACGATCTCGAGGCGCTCGTCGACGGCGTGGAGCTCGCTCGAGCGTTCGCCGCCACCGAGCCGTTCGCCTCGATGCTCGATCGCGAGCTGGAACCCGGACCGGCCGCGCCTGCCCGTCACGATCTGCGGGACGCGGTGCGGGCCGGGGTGATCCACTACTGGCATCCGGTGGGCACGTGCGCGATGGGATCGGTCACCGACGCGGACGGGAACGTCCTCGGGGTCGAAGGCCTCGTCGTCGCGGACGCCTCGGTGATGCCGGTGACACCCAGGGCCACGACGAACATCCCCACGGTCGTGGTCGCGGAGCGGATCGCCCGGGCGCTCGTTCGGGGCACGTGACCGGCGGCCTCGGCGCGCCCGCCGGCTGGTCGGTGTCGACAAGGCTCGAGCGGCGTTCGCGTGCTCGGTGCTAGCGTCCGGCTGACTCGAGGCGCTACCGCGACGCCCCGTGAGCGGGAGGGAGCAGTTCATGAAGAGGTTGAGTCGGTTGTCCTGGGTGGTCGTGCTGGGAGTGCTGCTCGTGAGCGCCGGGGGGAACGTCATGGCGGCGGTGCTGATCACGAGCGCCGACATCAAGGACAACACGATCAGGAGCGTCGACGTCCGGGACGCGACGCTCAAGGGCGCCGACGTCAAGGACGGCTCCATCAGGACCCTCGACGTGGCGAACGACTCCATCACCGGCGCCCACATCGCGAACGGCGCGGTGGGCCGTGCGGAGCTCGCGAGCGGCGCCGGGCCCGGATGCTGCGTCATCAGCTTCGCCGAGTTCACGGTGCCGGCCAACTCGTGCCACACGAGGGCGATCTCATTCCCGGAGGCGAACCTGGGCGAGATCTTCCTCACCTTCCCGGAGAGCGCCGACCTCGGAGCCGGGGTCTACATGCGCCCCACGGTGGTTGCTCACCCGGGCGAGGCCTTGATCGAGACCTGCAACAGCACCGGCTCGCCGGTCCAGATCCCGTTCGGCACGTTCTTCCAGCTTCGGCTCGTCGGCTAGGGAAGAGAGGAACTGGAGGGTGACTCCATGACCGACGCTACCGACGATCCCGCCCCTTCAGACCTGCCTCCTCCCGCGCCCTCGGACGTCACACCGGAGGCGGTGCACGCCTTCCGCTCTCAGCTGACCGAAGGCAAGGACGTCGTCGATCCCACCGATTGGGCCGGCTCGATACCCCAGGCGCATGGGATCGCTCCCCGAGTGCGCATCGGCCGTAGCCGATGGTTCAACCTGCTGTGGCTGCTGCCGATCGGGTTCTTCCTCCTCATCGTGGCCGTGGCCGCCGCGAAGGGCCTTCGAGACATGCCATCGGTGCAGCGGTTCATCGAGACCTATCCCGGCACGGTCGAGTCGGCCGACGCTGAGCTGAACGCGGGCTTTCCGATCTGGGTAGGAGCCCAGCACTTCCTCAACCTGTTCCTGATGATCTTCATCATCCGGTCGGGGCTGCAGATCCTCAGTGACCACCCTCGGCTCTACTGGACCCGGCACAGCACGCCGGGCCGGGACTGGTTCCGCGTGCAGAAGCCGGTGCCGACCGACCCACTGTGGACCGCGAAGCAGGACTCCATCAGCCTTCCGGGCCAGGTCGGGCTCCCGGGGCTCCGCCACTCCATCGGGCTGGCCCGCTGGTGGCATCTGGGCATCGACGTCCTGTGGCTGCTCAACGGCTTGGTCTTCTTCGTCCTGCTGTTCGTCACGCCGCATTGGCAGAGGCTGGTGCCCACGAGCTGGTCGGTGTTCCCCAGCTCGGTGTCCGTGCTGATCCAGTACCTGTCGCTCGACTGGCCGACCGAGCACGGGTGGGTGGCCTACAACAGCCTGCAGCTGCTCGCCTACTTCATCACCGTGTTCATCGCCGCACCGCTTGCACTCATCACCGGGCTGGGCATGTCGCCGGCGCTGTCCACCCGCTTCAAGCGGATCAGCAAGGCGCTCAGCATCCAGACGGCGCGCTCATTGCATTTCCTGGTGCTGGTGTGGTTCCTGTCGTTCATCCTCATCCACGTGACGCTGGTATTCACCACCGGACTGTTGCGCAACCTCAACCACGTGTACGCGTTCCGCGACGACGACAGCTGGGTCGGCTTCGGCGTCTTCGCCGCATCGATGGTGGTGGCCATCATCGGCTGGGTGGCCGCCACCCCATTCACCCTGCGTTACCCCCGGGTCGTGCAACGGGTCGGATTCGCGTTGATCGGCCCGGCGCAGCGGCTGTTCGAGCACGTGGACTCGACCCCGGGCGCGTACACCGAGAAGGACATCTCGCCGTACTTCTGGCACAACGGGCAGTACCCTGACTC
>JBOGVO010000190.1:0-4194 GCA_050692855.1 Actinomycetota bacterium
CCGCGAAGCACGGCGCGAGGTCATCAGACTCCTCTCTGGCTACGTCGGGACCGAGCAGGCCAGCGCCATGGCCGGTCCGGGCTCGGGCGAGTCGACGCCGACGGGATCCCCGGTGCTCGACCAGTTCGGGCGCAACCTCACCCAGCTGGCGCGGGAGAAGAAGCTCGACCCGGTCATCGGGCGTCACCGCGAGATCGAGCGGGTCATGCAAGTCCTCTCGCGTCGCACCAAGAACAACCCGGTCCTGGTGGGCGAGCCTGGCGTGGGCAAGACCGCCATCGTCGATGGCTTGGCGCAGAAGATCGTCATCAGCGACGTGCCCGAGACGCTGCGAGGCAAGCAGCTCTACACCCTCGACCTCGGCGCGCTGGTGGCCGGGTCGCGGTATCGCGGCGACTTCGAGGAGCGCCTCAAGAAGGTGCTGAAGGAGATCACGACCCGCGGCGACATCGTGCTGTTCATCGACGAGCTGCACACGCGCGTGGGTGCCGGCGCGGCCGAAGGCGCGATCGACGCCGCGTCGATCCTCAAGCCCATGCTCGCTCGCGGCGAGCTGCAGACGATCGGCGCGACGACCCGTGACGAGTACCGCAAGCACCTGGAGAAGGACGCGGCGCTCGAGCGCCGCTTCCAGCCGATCGAGGTGCAGGAGCCCAACGTCGCGCACACGATCGAGATCCTCAAGGGCCTGCGCGACCGCTACGAGGCGCACCACCGCGTGAACTTCACCGACGACGCGCTGGTCGCCGCGGCGAACCTCGCCGATCGCTACATCAGCGACCGCTTCCTGCCCGACAAGGCGATCGACCTGATCGACGAGGCCGGCTCGCGCATGCGCATCCGCCGCATGACCGCGCCGCCCGACGTCCGCGAGGTGGACGAGAAGATCGCCGACGTGCGCCTGCGCAAGGAGAGCGCCATCGACGGCCAGGACTTCGAGAAGGCCGCGTCCCTTCGCGACGAAGAGCGCCAGCTGCAGGAGGAGCGCTCGCGTCGTGAGCAGGCGTGGAAGTCGGGCGAGATGGACATCCTGAGCGAGGTCGACGAGGAAGAGATCGCCGAGGTGCTCAGCATCTGGACCGGCATCCCGGTCTTCAAGCTCACCGAGGAGGAGACCGAGAAGCTCCTCCGTATGGAGGACGAGCTGCACAAGCGCATCGTCACCCAGAACGAGGCGATCTCGGCCGTCTCCCGCGCGATGCGCCGCACGCGCTCCGGCTTGAAAGACCCGCGACGCCCCGCCGGCTCGTTCATCTTCCTGGGGCCCTCGGGTGTCGGCAAGACCGAGCTCTCGAAGGCGCTCGCCGAGTTCCTGTTCGGCGATGAGGACGCCCTGATCCAGCTCGACATGTCGGAGTACATGGAGAAGCACACGGTGAGCCGCCTGATCGGGTCGCCCCCTGGCTACGTCGGCTACGAGGAAGGCGGCCAGCTCACCGAGGCCGTGCGCCGCAAGCCGTTCTCGGTCGTGCTCTTCGACGAGATCGAGAAGGCGCACCCCGACGTGTTCAACACGCTGCTGCAGATCCTCGAGGACGGCCACCTGACCGATTCCCAGGGTCACAAGGTCGACTTCAAGAACACGATCATCATCATGACCTCGAACCTGGGCACCCGCGACATCCAGAAGGGCCCGGGCATCGGCTTCGCCGCAGCGGGCGACGCCGAGGTCACCTACGAGAAGATGAAGGACCGGGTCACCGATGAGCTCAAGAAGAGCTTCCGGCCCGAGTTCATCAACCGCATCGACGAGGTCATCGTGTTCCGCTCGCTGACGCAGGAGGATGTGCAGAACATCGTCGATCTGATGATGAAGCGCGTGACGGAGCAGCTGAAGGCCAAGGATCTCGAGATCGAGCTGACCGAATCCGCGAAGGTGCTCCTGGCACGGGAGGGGTACGACCAGTCGCTCGGCGCTCGGCCGCTGCGCCGCACGATCCAGCGCCTGGTCGAGGACCCGCTCGCCGAGAAGCTGCTCTACAAGGAGTTCCGGGCCGGCGAGACGATCATCGTCAACGCGGTCGACGACGAGATCGTGTTCGAGGCGACCGGCGGCATGATGCCGCCCGACGTGCCTCCGGTCGAGCTGGCGGGGTCACCCGAGTAGAGCGTGAGCCGGGGCCTGCGGCTTCGGCTCATGCCGCCGCCTTCGGGTGGCATCAAGGCCGAAGCCCGGACCCTCGGGGCCCGGGCTTCTCGGCGTCATGGGGATCTCGTCGAGCCAGCTCGGGCACTCGTGCACTTCGACGAGATTGGGCGTGGTTCGCCGCAGCGACTTAGCAGGGACCTCCGTAGTTTCACCGCGGCAGGAACATGGAGGTCCGTGCCGAGTTGCTCCGAGCGAAGACCTCGTCCCTCCGGGCGCGTCATTGCGATCAGCACGACGCTCGGCCTTCGAGCCGCGTGGCTATGCGTCCAGCGGGTGGTGCCACCGCAGGCCGGGGAAACGGGCGTAGTCGCGGTCGGTCGTGATCCACTCGCTGCCGGATTCGATCGCGAGCGCCGCGAGGTAGGCGTCGGGCACGATGTTCCCCTTCGCGTTCACCATGCGGCACAGGTCCGTGAAGATGCCCCAGTGGCGTTCGCCCGGCGCGATCGGAACGGCGTTGGGTTGTCCACTGAGGGCATCGAGGAACCCGAGCGCCTCGTCGAGCGCACTCGGATGTGCGAATGCCCTGGGGTGGGTCACGACCCGGATCAACCCGCTTGCGACCAGGTCCGAGATGCCGAACGCGGACTCGTCGTCGACGACCCCTTCAAGCCACGCGCGGTACTCCTCGTGTTGCGACATGTCCGAGCGGAACGCGTAGATCAGCACGTTCACGTCAGGAAGGATCATCGCGCTCCATCAAGTCCAGCAGCGCCGCGGTGTCGTCGAGATCCACCCCCGACCGGAGCCCGCCCCCTCGCCCCCCGCCGTCGTCGGTCGGAAGAGGGGTCCGGGGCCGTGGCCCATCGGTCGCAGGCCGTCTGGCGAGCGTCTCGCGGAGGGCGTCCTCGACCACCTTCGTCAGGGTCCGGCCCGTGCGCGCGGCCAGGGCCTTCGCTTCGGTGAGGAGGGCGTCGTCGAGGCGGATCGTCGTTCGCATGCAGCCAAGCATATAATCCCTGCGTCGATATGTCTGCTGAATCCGCCGACTGGCCCCACCCGGGATAGGCGGAAGATCGCGCCGGGGCGACCGGGTTCAGGTACGTGCCGGTCTGTGCGTTCGGATGGGGAGCCGGGCCGGGCTCCGGCTCGAACTGGAGCCACCCGTAGCCCTCGCCTCGAGGCTCGACACCACCTGGACCAGCGGGCGAGCTGACGTTCGTACTGATCGGCTCTGCGGCCCCGGGATCGCCGTCGGCGTATGCTCGCGTCGTGGGGCAGAGCTCGAGCGTCGAGGCATCCGTCGCCCTCCCCGGGGATGAGTTCGTCCGGAAAGGGCTCGAGGACCTGCAGCGGGGGGATGAGACGGTCGAATCACTGCTGGTATCGATCGGCGCGGTACGGCTCGTGCGCCTAGGGTTCCGCGTGGGGCATCCGATCGCCTCGCCGGAGCACCGGCTGTATGCCCTGCTCGCAGCCGATGCCCCCGACGACGCTCACGCCCGGTACAACGCACTGATCCGTCGCCTCGTCAGCTTCGAACGCGCTGCCGAATGCGCCACGTAGCCGACGCCGACCGCATCGGTCGTTTCATGCGCGAGCTCGGACGGGCTGCCGACGCGGACGGTGCGTGTTACCTCACCGGCGGGGCCACGGCGGTCCTCATCGGATGGCGCACGACGACGATCGACCTCGACATCCGGCTCGTGCCGGAGAGCGATCCCCTGTTCAGGGCGATCCAGCGTCTGAAAGACGAGCTCGAGATCAACGTCGAGCTGGCATCACCGGACCACTTCATCCCCGTCCCCGTCGGCTGGGAGGCTCGGAGCCGGTTCGTGGCGCGCGAGGGTCGGCTGAGCTTCTATCACTTCGATCTCTACTCACAGGCGCTCGCGAAGCTTGAGCGCGGGCACGATCAGGATCGAGGCGATGTAGAAGCCATGGTGGAGCGCGGACTGGTCGAACCCGCCCGCGCCCTCAGGTACTTCGACGAGATCGAGCCCGAGCTCTTCCGCTTCCCGGCCATCGACTATCGCGCGTTCCGCCGACGGGTCGAGGATGCGTTCCTCGAACGCTCGTAGGCGCGGCGTCACGCGCCCGCGGGT
>JBOGVO010000191.1:0-4588 GCA_050692855.1 Actinomycetota bacterium
GATGAGGATGGCGGTGGCCTTCTACGTCATGGGGATTCCCACCCCAGAAGTCCATCTCGAAAGTCCACCACTTCTCGGGACGCTAACGAGACATCGGCGAGTCCCCCCGAAGCGGAGCCTGGCCAGGCCGTGACGCTTAACGGACCGATGCCGCTCCAGTTCGAGGACGGGTCTTTCGACGAGGAAGGCCGCACGATCGCTATCGCGTGGTGGAACGCGGACGAGAAGGACTGGCCACACTTGTCTTCGTTCTCAACAGGGTCGCCATCTCCGGTGGCGTCGGGACCGATCGTTCGGCTCGACGAGGGTGGCGTGGGCCAATGCTCCTTCTCGATCACCTTCACGGTTCCCGACCTACCGCCCGGCGACTATCCGATCGTCATCATTCATGAGGGACCACTCCCGAGCCCCAAGGGTTCTGCCCTCTTGGCCTCGCTATCGGTTCGCGTGCGGTGAGGAGCTAGCCGGCCGCGCTGGCTGTTAGCGCGCATGTCCGTGCGATCCGATAGGCGGCGATCTCCCGTGACCGCGCGCGCGTTGGATCGCTGGCTCGACGCGACGAAGTCGCACGAGAGCCTTGTCGGCATTGCCTTGCGTCCGCGTCTCCATCCTGTTCTTACGCCGCGCCGCTCACGACGGTCGCTGGAGACCATCTCGTTATGTTCTGTTATGCGAAGCCACCCCGAGAATCAGAACAGGGAGGATGAGACATCACAAACGCCCTCCGCCACAACTATTCTCTCGGTGGGCGCTGAGGGAGTCGAACCCCCGACCTTCGCCTTGTAAGGGCGACGCTCTGCCGGCTGAGCTAAGCGCCCGCGTTCCACGCGAGCTCCGTGTGACCGCACGCCCGGCACACCACTCCCCCGAGCTGCGCCGACAGGCGTGTTCCTCCGCAGGCGTGGCACCGATCCAGGCCCTCGGCCCAGTCCACGCGCTCCGCTTGGCACGCCGGGCAGATCAGCACCTGCCGGCCGCCCGAGACCGCCCGCACCCACGGGGTCTCCCGCTTGTCGGGATCGTAGGTGGGTCGGCCGCACAGGGAACACCCCGGTCGGTCGCCCGCGGCGAGGGCACCGTCCTTCGGCCTCACGGCTCGCAAGGATACCGACGCACGAGCGGGTCTGCGCGCATCGACGGACATGCGTGCCGCCGGCCATGGGCCGTTCGGCCCTGGGAGGTCACCATCGAGGCTGCTACGCCTGTCACAGAGGAAGGAGGCACGACATGGCGCGATGGGAAGGGTTCCGAACATGTCCCGGGTGCGGCTTCGACATCGCGACCGGGGAGGGCGAGCGAGGGTGTTCATTGGGCGATTGCGCCTACCTCCCGGAAGAGCTCGACGTGTTCTGCCCGAACTGCCGATTCAACTTCTTCACGATGGAGGGGAATCCGCCGTGCGAGGACCCGATGACCTGCGAGCACGGTGAGGAACCACGGTCGCACATCGCGAACCTCAGGACGTGGCTCGCGGCCCAGCCCGGCTGAAGCGACCCACGTTCCGCGCGCGCAGGGCTGAGGCGTTAGCCTGCTCCGGTGCTGGATTCCCTCGGATCCCTGCTGGCCGTCGCGACGGTGGCCGCGGTGGCGCCGATCCTGGTGGCGCTGCTTCCGGGCCGCGTCCCGCAGGTCATCGTGCTGATCCTCGGAGGCATCCTGATCGGACCGAACACGTTCGAGATTGCCGACGGCAAGAACATCGAGCTGTTCGCGAACCTCGGGCTCGGCTTCCTGTTCCTGATGGCGGGCTACGAGCTGGACCCGAGCCTGCTCCGGCAGCGGGAGGGCTCGCTCGCGATCGTGGGCTGGTTGATCACGGTCGGTCTCGCGCTCGGCACGGTGGCTCTGCTCCAATCGGCCGGGTACGTGCGGGCGTTCGTGCCGATCTCGATCGCGCTCACGACGACCGCGCTCGGCACACTGCTGCCGATCCTGCGCGACAACGACATGCTCGGGGGCCGGTTCGGCCGATACGTATTCGCATCCGGCGCCGTCGGTGAGATGTTCCCGGTGATCGCGATCGCGATCTTCCTCGGCACGTACAACTCGATCGTCGAGGTGATCGGCATCGCCGCGGTCGGCGGGGCGGCGTTCCTGCTCTCGGTGCTCCCTCGGTACGTCGCGGACACGAAGGTCGGTCGCATCGTCGAGCAGGGTCAGGACGAGACGGCGCAGACGACGCTGCGACTCACCATCGTGTTGCTCGTCGCCCTGCTGTTCCTGTCGGAGAGATTCGGGCTCGACATCGTGCTCGGGGCGTTCTTCGCGGGCATGGTGCTGCGACGGTGGCGACCGGGGGACGTGATCGGCCTGGAGCACAAGCTCGACGCGGTCGGATACGGATTCTTCATCCCGGTCTTCTTCGTGTCGTCGGGTATGAACCTCGACATCGGCTCGATCGCGGAGGAGCCCCTGCGGCCGCTCGCGTTCCTCGGCCTGTTGCTGCTGGTCCGGGGAGTCCCGACGCTCTTCGTCTTCCGCAAGGACCTGTCGCACTCCCGGCGCACGCAGCTGATGCTGATCTCCGCGACCGCGCTGCCCCTGCTGGTGGCACTCGCGGAGATCGGCGTGCAGAACGGCTCGATGCTGGCCAGCAACGCCGCGGCGCTGGTGGGCGCCGGCGTGCTGTCGGTGGCCGTGTTCCCGCTGATCGCGGTGCGGCTGCAGCCGGAGGCTCTGCGCGACGAGGAGGAGGTCACGGATCCCCCTCCGACGTAAGCGGGTCGTCTACGCACCGCTCGAGTCGAAGACCGTGTGGCCCGACGCGATGGTCATCTCGACCCGGGTCTCACCGATGGCCCCGAGCGAACGGTCGAAGGGGTTGCGGTCGAGCACGGCGAGATCCGCCCGCATGCCGGGCGCGAGCACGCCGGCCTCGTCGTCGTGGTTCACGAACGCCGACCCGCGGCCGAAGGCCGCCATCGCCGTGCCGAGGTCGATGCGCTGCGACGGGTCGAGCACGCCGGCGTCCGGGTCGCCCGGCGCTTGCCGCGTCACCGCGACCTCGAGCTCGAGCCAGGGGTTCGGGGTGCTCACGGGCCAGTCGCTGCCGATGCACATGACCGCGCCGCTCGCGTGGAGGTCGCCGATGGGATACAGGCGCGCGGCGCGCTCCCCCACCCTCGGCACCGTGAGCTGCTGGATCGCGGGGTCGGGCTGGGACCAGTACGGCTGCACGTTCGCGACGACGCCCAGCGGCCTCAGACGCCGCACGTCGGCCGGATCGGGCAGCTGGAGATGGGCGATGTGGTGGCGGGCGTCGTTCCACCCGTTCCTGGCGCGGGCCGCCTCGACAGCGTCGAGCGCGCTGCGGACCGCCCGGTCGCCGAGGGCGTGCTGATGCACCTGGAACCCGCGCGCGTCGAGGGCCACCACCGCCTCGACGAGCGCGTCGGCATCGACGAACTGGATGCCCCGACCGTGACGCTGCCCGAACGCGCCCTCGTACGGATCGAGCATCGAGCCGGTGCCGCTCTCGGGGCAGCCGTCCAGCATGATCTTGATCGTGTTCGCGCGGAGCATGCCGCCGGTCGCCCACGCCCGCTGCTCGACGAGACGCTCGACCTGGTCGATGCCGAGGTGCCGATCCCACCACATCGAGGCGACGACCTGCATCGAGAGGGCGCCCTCATCGTCGAGCTCGCGATAGGCCCGGAGCAGGCCGGGCTCGACCCATGCGTCCTGCCATCCCGTGATGCCGAGCGCGTGCAGCTCCCGCTGGGCTCGGCGCACGTAGGTCTTCCATCGCGCCACGCTGGGTTGTTCGATCACGGTGCGCAGCACGTCGTAGGCGGCGCCTTCCTGCAACGTGCCCGTCGGCGAGCCATCGGGATGCCGCACGACGTAGCCGTCCCACGGGTCCGGCGTCGACGTCGTGATGCCGGCTGCCTGCAGCGCCCTCGTGTTCACCCACGCCCCGTGCACGTCGGTGTTCAGCAGGAAGACCGGCCGATCGGGCACGACGGCATCGAGATCCTCCTTGCGGGGACCCTCGGTCGCGGCGAACACCGGGCCGTACCAGCCGCCCCCGATGATCCACTCGAGGTCGGGGTTCGCGCCCGCGAACCACGCGATGCGCGCGAGGTAGTCGTCCTTGGTGTGGAGGTCGTCGAGGTTCACGTTCAACAGGTTGCGGGCGCCGACCGCGGGGTGGACGTGCGCGTCCTGGAACCCTGGAACGATCGCCTTCCCGCGGAGCGACACGACCTCGGTCGATGGCCCCGCGTGGGCGCGGACGTCCTGGTCGGTGCCCACCGCCACGATGCGATCGCCCTTGATCGCGACGGCCCGGACCCAGCGGCGTGCGGCGTCCCCGCACCACACATCGGCGCCGGTGAGGATCAGGTCGCACGGCACGGTCGCATCGGGCACGGCGCGGACCCTAGCATGGAGGGATCTATCCGAAGGAGGCGGCGATGGAGACGGCTCGCGTGGAACGAGGGCTGGTGGGAGCGGTGAGGGCCGAGGAGGTGGACGTCCGCGACTCGGGCGTCGGTGCCGCTGCGGCCGAGCGAGACCTGTACCTGTCGAACGGCGGCGCCGGCGCGCTGGCGGCCGGCGGGAACCTCTCCATCACCAACGGCGGGGG